>JAJXYW010000305.1 GCA_021780415.1 Acidobacteriota bacterium | reverse complement strand
GCGTTAGGGGCGTTGCCCCAAGCCGTCGAGGAGAAAGAGGGGCCGCTCCGGAGTCCGTGGCTCCACGTGGCCGGGGCCGCGCTTTTTCTGGGGGGCGTCATGCCTTGGATCGTGGAGCTCTGGCTCCAAGGCGGATGGCCGTACTTCCACGAGGCGTTCCTGGCCAACACCCTGGGACGCTTCTTTGCAATCCCGTCGCTGGTTCCCAAGGATGATGTTCTCTCCACGCACGCCGCATCCGCCTACGATTATCTTGGTGGCCTGCTCGGGCAGTCGTTGCCCTGGGCGCCACTTCTCATCCTCGCTGTGTCGCGAGCGGCTGGCCGATGCATCCCGATGAGGCCGTACGGGGTCGGCCCCGGCTGCCGCCCTGATAAGGAGAGGCCCGAGGGAGGGGAACGCTTCCTCTTGATCTTCCTGGGCGCGAACCTCCTTTTGCTCAGCCTAGCTAGGACCAAACGATCCATGTACCTTGCCCCGCTCTTTCCCTCGCTGGCGGTGATCATGGCGAAGGAGTGGCTCGCCCTGGAATCAAGGCGCGGCAGAGCCCCCTTCTGGGTTCGCTGGATGACGGGCCTTCAGGTGGCCGTGACGGGAGCCTTCGCCGTCACCGTCGTGCTGGCCTATCTCTACCTCTCAGACCTGTCCGTCATACCCCTTCGAAGCTTCGTGCTCTGGGGCATGTGCCTCGCCATCGTCTTCGCCATGGCGGGATGGAGCCTTCGAAATTTCCGGACCTGGCGCCGTCAGCGGTACGGACCGCTCTTAAAGGCCCTCTGGGGCCAGGCGGCCGCCTCCTATCTCCTCTTGATCTTGCTATGCTTTGGCCCGTTGGACGCTCAGAAAAGCCTGGCCGGCTTCTTTCGAGAAGCAGCCGTGGTGGAGCGGGCCCGGAATAGTGTTCCCTGTCTCCTCCTCGACAACGAGAGCTATGTCGGCATGGCGGGGCTTTACTTCCATCGTACGCTGCCCGTCAGTGGGCCCTCATCGATCGGGATGCGGGGAGGGCAACCCGAAGACGCCATCACCGACAAGGCCGGCCTTGAAGTTCTGAATCACCTCCGGAGGTTCACTCCCGAGATTGTCTGCGGTTCAACCATCGGTGGCCCGGGCGTGCCGCGGAGCCTCTTCCTGGTCCACCTCAAGCCAGTATCGGGCGCGGGGTTGCAACCCGGGGTTGCAGCCGCCATGCCTGACGGTCAGGTCTTGAGAACTAGAGCAGGTGCGTCCAGGGTACAAGCCTCGTGTTCCATGGGGAGTGCAGAAGATCCGGGGCGCCGCCTGACCAAGCCATGAGGTTGGCGCCGGTCCTCACCGGTCCTGGAGGGGGTGATCGGCCCAGCCGTGGAACTTGCCGAGGCGGCGGTACTCGGCGACGTACTCCGTGTAGTTGCGCCAGCCGTGGCGGACGGCCTCGCGCTCGGCGTCGGTGAGGGGACGAACGGGTTTGGCAGGCGAGCCCGCGATGAGGTGTCCCGCGGGCATGACTCGCCCCTGGGGAACGAGGGCGCCGGCCCCCACGATCACCTCCTCCTCGATCACGCAGCCGTCCAGCAGGATGGCGCCCATGCCGATGAGCGACCGGCCGGCGAGCGTGCAGCCGTGGAGGATGGCGCCGTGGCCGATGACGATCTCGGGGCCGATATCCAGCGGGAAGCGCTCGTGCGTCGTGTGGAGCGCGCAGTGGTCCTGCACGTTGGTCCGCGGCCCGATGCGGATCCTGTGGACGTCGCCGCGGATGGAGGCGTGGAACCAGACCGAGGCCTCCTCGCCGATCGTCACGTCGCCGTTGATGCGGGCCGTGGGGTCCACATAGACGGAGGCGTGGATTCGGGGCGAGCGTTCGAGGTGGGGTAGGTGCATGGGGGCCTCCGTGAGCGTGAGACGCGAGATGCGAGACGCCGAGATGAGGTGATGAGGTGATGGGATAATGCCGCAAGGGCCCCGCAGGCGTCGATTCCGGTATTGCTCATCCATCATCCGTTATCTGTACCACCCATCATCCCTTCACGAGCTTGTCGTAGATCCAGAGGGCCACGGCGATCAGGACGGCCCAGAGGCCGAAAGCGAACCAGACGCCGTCGGGCATGCCCAACTTCTGGAAAAGGTGCACCAGGTGGCCGCCGATGGAGGGCCCGAAGCCGAAGCCGATGGCAAAGGGGAGGAAGCCGTAGCCGATGTAGAGCGCGAGCTTCTCCTTGGGGGCGATGACGGCGACGTACTCCACCATGCGCGGGCTGAACATCATCTCGCCCACCGACCAGATCACGAGCGAGAGGGCCACCGCCCAGGCGCCCAGCGCGTAGCCGAAGGGGCCTACGGAGGCCACGGCTACGGCCGAGATGAGGATGCCCACCACCATGGAGGGCAGCGGCCGGTAGCGCCCCATCCACTTCCCGACGAGCACCTGGAAGCAGACGATCATGATCGGGTCCACGGCCTGGAAGTACTCGATGTGGGCCTTCATGGCGGGGTCCAGACCCGTAATGAAGAGGGGGATGTTGGTCCAGATCTGGCTGTAGAGGGCCCAGACCCCCGAGAAGATGAGGATGAAGACGAGCAGGCGCCCGTCTCCGAAGCGCTGGGGCTGGAGGAGGCCGCTACCCCGCCGACCCTCGCGCTGCTCGCGGGCCCTCAGGGGGAGGTCCGCGGCGAGGTTGAGCAGGACCCACAGCCCCGCCACCAGCAGGAGCGCCTCCCCGTTCATCCAGCCCTTCAGCCACGCGGCGTACGCGGCGGCCAGCCCCACGGCCGTGAGCAGGAGCCGGACGTTGCCGAGCACCAGCACCATCTCTCCCAGGACCACGCCGAGGGACTTGCCCCTGGCCCCTTCGGCCACGGGGAGGTTCCGGAAGAAGAGGAGGGTGACGGCCAAGGCGGCCGTCTCGACGATGCCGCAGGCCACGAAGATGAGGGCCGGGTGTCCCGTGGAGGTGCGGACGACGTTGGCGAGGAAGGGGGCGACGAAGGAGCCGATGTTGATGCCGGTGTAGTAGATGGAGAAGCCGAGGGTGCGGTTCTCATCCGACGAAGCCGACTTGACGGCGCCGGCGATGACGGGTTTGATGACGGCCCCGCCCAGCGCGATCGTGAGGAGGGCGGCGAACATCCAGGGATAGCTCGTGACCCGGCTGGCCCAGAAATAGCCGGAGGTGATGATCACGAGGGAAACCGCCATGGTGGGCCGGAAGCCGTAGCGGTCCGCCAGGGCCCCGATGAGGATGGGCAGGAAGTAGCCCATGAAGAGCATGGTGCCGTACATGGCGTTGGCCCTGAGTTCGCCGAAGCCCAGGTCCTGCGCCAGGTAGATGATCAGGTAGGCGAGCATGCAGTAGGAGGCCAGGCAGTGGAGCAGCTCGGTGGCGATGGCCGCCCAGAAGGTCTGGTTGAACTGCCTGAGCGAGGCCATGAGTCCGGTCTTCATGCGCTTCTCCTCGAAGGGCTCTTTCCGGGGCGGGCCAGCCGGATGTGGCGGAGGATGGCCGGGATGTCGCGGTCGTAGGCGTGGATCCAGAGGACCGCCAGGCCGAGGTGCTCGAAGGCGTCCCAGACGGCGCGCCGGGAGGCCGAGTAGCGGATGGCCGCGCGGCCATCCGCGGGCAGCGGAGCGGGCGGCTTGAGCAGGATGAAGTGGCGGTTGGGAACGGCCAGCGTACGTGCCAGGTCGATGAGACGCCGCAGGTTCGGGTCCTCGCCCGAGGTGCCGATGAAGAGGCAGGTGGTGCGGGCCAGGAGGTCGAGGAAGACGTGGTCCGTCCAGTGGTAGGGCTGGTGCAGCCGCTCGTGGTAGTCGTCCTCGGAGAAGATGAGGCCCGTGGAGCGCCGCAGGGAGGGATCGGCGGGCAGGAATCCGTGCGTGTGGTAAATGGGGATGCGGTGGAGGGGGACCCGGATAGGTGCCTCGAAGATGCTCACGTACCGGTCCTCCGCGCCGAGGCGCTCGGCGAAGGTCTCCAGCAGGTCGTCGAAGTTCAGGGTGAGGATGGCCGAGAGTCGCTGCATGGCGAGGATCTCCCGGACCGTGCCCGAGAGCCGGGGCGGACGCTGGTAGAGCGCCTTCCGCACCTCGTCCAGGAACCGCTCCCCCAGCTTCGCCTTGACGTAGCGGACGATCATGGGGCGGACCCGCTCCTTGAGGGTGGCCTCGATGTCGCGCACGTGGAGCGGTGCCTCCTCCGGCCCGACGGATTCGTAGAGGCCGGCCAGAGAGCTGCGCAGGAGGCTCCGCGTGAGCTCCTCCCACATGGGAACACCGCAGGCCTTGGAGATCCCCGCCCCCAAAACGAGGCTGAGCCTCCCCTCCCGGTAGGCCTCCTGGAGGGCCTTCAGCTCGGGGGCGTTCCACTCCCGCTCCTTCTCGATCTCGCGGTCGGCCAGCGGCTTGCGCGTGGACGATGCCTTAGCCACCGGTCCCCAAGGACCCTTCGGTTTCTTTCCGGGCATCCTTGCCATGCCTTTCCCCTCCGCGCGCAAAGCCGCCGGGCCATGGTCGCATCGGGCCCTTCGGCGGGTCAAGGAAAAAGGGAAGAAAAAGGGGGACAGTCACCTATTTACGGAGGCTTGGGCCGGTGCTAGGATATTCGCATGCCGCGGCTGGCTCGGATCGCGATTCCCGGTGTCCCGCACCACGTGACGCAGCGGGGCAACAATCGGCAGGACATCTTCTTCACGGAAGAGGACCGATTCTTTTACCTGGAATGGCTCGCGAAGTACTCAGCAGAGGCGGGGCTCGACATCCTC
The DNA here is from genome assembly GCA_021780415.1 of Acidobacteriota bacterium. The sequence goes on along the minus strand of JAJXYW010000305.1, from coordinate 706 downwards.
GGCTACTGGCTCATGACCAATCACATTCACCTGGTGGTGGTGCCGAGGGAATCGGACTCACTGGCGACAGGTCTTGGGCGAGCGCACTGGCGGTATTCGCAGATGGTGAACCGTTTGCACGGGCGGTCGGGGCACCTGTGGCAGGGCCGTTTCTTTTCGTGTGCGCTCGACGAGGCGCATGCATACCGTGCCCTCGTGTACGTAGAGAGGAACCCCGTGCGCGCCAAGATGGTGCGGAATGCCTGGGACTATCCTTGGTGCAGCGCCGGTGCGCACGTGGGCTCGAAGACGCCTCCGGCGTGGCTGGAGATGAAGCGATGGAGTCGGTGGACGGACGCCGTTCACTGGAAGAAGGAGTTGCGGCAGGACTCGCAAGAGGCGATGGAGGCCGTGCGCTTCCACACGCGCGGAGGGAGGCCCTTGGGCAGTGACGCCTTCGTCGCCAAGATGGAGGCCTTGCTGGGACATCGCCTGCGGCCCCTGGCCGTCGGAAGGCCCAAGAAGGTAGAGGAGAAATAGGTGGCTGTCCCTAGTTATTTCCTACCTTTTCACAATGTGCCGCCTTCAGAGGTTCCGTTCCCAGAGCTAATGCCTGCGCATGTTCCAAACGACAACCATGTGGAGTTCACGGTTCCTGGTATTCTTGATCCAAGAACGCTGGGGATGTGGCCACCAGGATCGGAGGAGCTGCCATGATAGTGAACTT
>JAJXYW010000309.1 GCA_021780415.1 Acidobacteriota bacterium | reverse complement strand
GCCGGAGAGGAAGACGGCGCCGAGGGCGGTCTGCCAGGGGACGTGCATGCCCTTGACGACGGTGTAGGTGAAGTAGGCGTTGAGGCCCATGCCGGGCGCGAGCGCGAGGGGGTAGTTGGCGAGCAGGCCCATGAGGATGGAGCCGAAGGCCGCGCAGAGGCAGGTGCTGGTGGTGACGGCCGCGAGAGGCATGCCGGTTTGCGAGAGGATGGCCGGGTTCACGAAGATGATGTAGGCCATCGTGATGAAGGTGGTGAGGCCGGCGAGGAGTTCGATGCGCCAGGTGGTCTGGTGCTCGTGGAATTTGAAGTGGCGTTCGAGGCGGCTGCGCATGCGTGGGCGGCGGCTCCTTCGGTAGGCTGGCGGTAAGCTGGCTGAGGAAAGCGGGTGCGTTCAGGATAGCGTAGAGGAGAGGCGATGCAAGCGATGACGGCGGATGAGGTGAAGAGGATTCTGGGACTGCGGCCGCATCCGCGCGAGGGTGGGTGGTTTGTGCGGACGTGGGAGTCGGAGGAGTGGGTGGAGTTGGAGCGCTATGGCGGGGCGCGGCGGACGTCGACTTCGATTTATTATCTGCTGGAACCGGGAACGTTTAGCGAGATGCATGTGTTGCAGAGTGATGAGATCTTTCATCACTACATGGGCGGGGCCGTGGAGATGCTGCAATTGTTTGAGGATGGGAGTTCGGAGCGGGTGGTGATGGGGAAGGACCTGGAGGCGGGCGAGAGACCGCAGCATGTGGTGCGGCGTGGGGTTTGGCAGGGGTCTCGGCTGCTGAGGGCTGAGGGGTGGGCGCTGCTGGGGTGTTCGGTGAGCCCGGGGTTTGAGTTTGAGGATTATGCGGATGCGTCGGCGGAGGAGTTGTGCGCGAAGTGGCCGGCTGAGGCGGAGATGATTCGGGGGTTGACGAATCGGTAGGGAGGAAAGGGGCTCGCGGTGCGAGCGGGAAGCAGGTTCCTCGCTGCGCTCTGAATGACAGAGAGGAAGGCAAAGGCAAGGGCAACTGCAGAAGCAGATCCCTACGGGATGACAACAAAAAACGCAAAGCTTTTGCTTTTGCTTTTGCTGTTGCTGTTGCTGTTGCTGTTGCTGTTGCTGTTTTGGTTGTCATTCCGCAGCGCAGCGAAGGAATCTGCTTCTTGAACCGGCGACTCCACCAGATGGCAATCCGCTCGAACCGTCTCCTCTCAACCGCAGCGCACAGCGGAGACCCTGTATTTCCCCGGCAGTGCCCATGTCCCGCCTCCGAGACATGGGCACCCGCCAGTCCCCAACTACATCGGCTTCTTCTCATCCTTCTTCGCCGGCGTCGCCATCGCCTTCGGCTTCGGATTCCAGAACGTCGGATCGCTCTTCACCCAGCTCTCCGGCACATAGCTCATCCGCGGGCTGAACACGAACAGGTTGCTCTCGCTGGAGAGATAAGCACTTCTGGCGGCCTGCGTATCGCTCTTCTCCGCCTCCTCGCCCAGCGCCTTCATAAACGCATCATGCTCATCATGCAGCGTGTCCAGCCGCGCCATCGACTTCATCGGGATAATCACCAGGTACGTAGGCCCATCCCGGTGCCCAAAGGCCATCTCGAACACCGCCGCGTGGTAGCTCGAGTCTGCCTTGTCCCATGCCCCGATCACATTTTTAGCCACCGCTTCAAAGTCGCTCCCGTGGCCCGGCTTGGTCACAATCCGCACCAGCTCCGCCATCCGCATATCGGCAATATTCACATTCCGGCTACTGCTCAGGTCCTCGCGCAGCCGCCATATCGCCGAGCTCTGGCTCGTCAGCAGCGCGGCATCTTCATCGCCCAGCCGATCGAGCTTCTCCTTCAGCCCCGGAATCTTCATGGTCGCCTCGTAGCGGCTCTCCACCTCCGCCATCGTGTCGTATCCAGCCAGCGACACAATCCGCGGTTCGCCCGTAATCGACCCCAGCGTCAGGTAGTAGAGCGAACCCTTCGCCGCCGCCTGCGCCGCCGCCGCCGCTGCCTCCGTCTTCTCATGCGCCATGCCATTCCCCGGCTTCACGTACTCCCGCGTCGTCATCAGCACCTTCGGCGGACCATCCGTCCCATCGTGCTGCGCCCGCGCCATCACCGGCCCTGCGCTCACCGCACACAACATCACCGGCACCCACATCGATCTCGAAATCGCACGCAATGTCATAAGCCTCAGCCTCCTTGGCTGATTCCTTCCTTCACGCTGCAAGCGACGGCCATGCAGCAGCCGTCACGGTCTATCCCGCCACACATAGCCGAGCGTAGCCAGCCATAGCCAGCCACTGCGCACAGCACAGACGGGGGCATCAACAAATTGTTCTCTTGATTCAGGGGGCCGATAAAACGGCTACAGAAGACATCTCAGCGAGAGCCTTGGGAGACTGCGCTGAAAATGATCCTCCAGCCCAATCACGCTGTCAAGCTCTTTCTCTCCGGCGACTCGCAAGCCTCCACCAGGTCCGCGCCCTCAAACGCCGAGACCTTCACTCAACCCAAGGCCAGATGGAGCCCATTCGATCTGTAGAAACTGCCCGGTGGCGGCCAGGAGCAGCCGCTGAATCTTTCCGCCCCGACGGTAAACATATCCACATTAGTTCCCATTCTCATTTGCAACTTTTTGCGGCTCACTCGCTCCCAAGCTGGCTAAGCGCTTTGTTTTGTGAGCGATCCATTTGGCTTCAATGTTGCTTGCTTTGGTTGGCATCGCAGCAACGAACCGCCGGACTCCAGCTTCCTGCCACACCATTCAGTAAAGGGAAACACAGAGAGGGACCACCATGTCGAGACTTGCAATCCATTCCGTAAAGACCATCGTTCTGATTGCCCTTGTCGCCGCAGCATCCAGCGTCGCCGCAAGAGCCGATATCACCTTCAGCGGCACCGGATCCGGCGGTTCGCTCTCCAGCCCCTCCGAAACCTGGAGCTTCAATTTCGATGGGGGCGCCGGTACCACTGGCTATCTCAATAACTGGGGAAGTCCCGGCGTGGGTGCCGGCATCGTACCGTCCGGCGAAACCGTGAACGTCTATGGAATGGACCTCACCTTTACAGGCGGAGGCCCAATCGATATATCCTCTGTCGCGATCGGAAACGCAGCCAACTGCGCGGGATCGACCAGTGGCGGCACAACCTTCTGCACCATCACCCCTACCGACATCTGGCAGGCAACGCTGTTAGGACCGGATAGTATCGAATTCACCGCTCAGAATCCCACGTACTTTCTCACTCCGGGGCAAGAGTACTTCACCAACGTCTTCTTCGATGGATCCACGCCCACCAGCTTCACCGGCGATTGGCTTACGACCTACTCCCCCGTATCTGATACCCCGGAGCCCTCCAGCCTTATCCTGCTGGGAACCGGATTACTCGGGTTCGCAGTGTTGGCGCGGCGGTTTGCATAGGAGCTCGCCTCATAGCTGCACGGTCTGCAACAACTCCATCCACCAGGAACAACCGCAAAGGCGCAACGGATCTCACCGTTTGCGCCTTTCGCTTGAGTGAAAGGCGTTCGCCTCCCAGCGCCTTTCACTCCAATCCATATCGTCCCGCGCGAGGCCGTTCATCCGGCCACCTCCATGCATCGCGAAGCAGCCCCGCCTCAGTCCGGACCAGCCCTGTCCACCTCCCCACCTCTGCCGTCTACGCCTCCCGTGCTAGCCTTTCCACAGTCGCTCTCACGAAAGGAGGCCCCATTCCTATGAACGCCGACCTCGAACACCTCATCATCCTCCAGGCCCAGGACCTCGAGCTCCGCCGTCTCCGCGCCGAGCTGGCCGACGCCCCCATCCGCGTCACCGCCGCCCAGACCGCCCGCGCCCACGCCGAAGTCGCCCTCGCCGAAGCCATCAAGTCCCTCGCCAAAGAGGAGACCCTCCGCCGCTCCCAGGAGCTCGACGTCAAGGATCGCCAGGGCAAAATCTCCCGCCTCCGCAAGCAGATGGAGACCGCCACCTCCGCCGCCCAGATCGCCGCCCTCGAACACGAGATCGCCTTCGCCGAGCAGGCCATCTCCACCCTCGAAGACGAAGAACTCCTCTCGCTGGAGAGAACAGATCAGCTCGAAGCCGCCCGCTCCACCGCCACCGCCGCACTCGAGGCCACCACCGCCACCCTCGCCGCCGCCCGCGCCCACGCAGCCGACATCACCTCCCGCCACAACGCCGCCATCGCCGCCATCGAAACCGAGCGCGTCGCCCTCCGCGCCCTCATCGACGAAGCCCGGATCTCCATCTACGACCGCATCGCCAAAGCCAAAGGCACCGCCGTCTCCGAAGCCATCGACCACAAGTGCTCCGCCTGCCAGATGATGGTCCGCACCCAGCGCTGGAACGACCTCACCGACCGCGACCCCCACAGCGAGCACGCCAACACCATCTTCACCTGCGAAACCTGCGGCCGCCTGCTCTTCTACGACCCCCGCCGCGACGCCCCCGTCCGCTGGACCCCCGGCGAAAAACTCTCCGCCGCCACCAACTCCAGCACCTAATGCCGGGTGCCCCATGTCCCGCTTCCGGGACATGGGAACGCAAGCAGCCGGACGCTCTCCCAACTCCCCAGCGCCACCCAGCCGCATCCAACCAACGGAGCCTTTACCACCGCATGTCCCACCCCCAGCAGGACCGCAAGATCATCGCCGTAGACATGGACGAAGTCATCGCCGACGCCCTCGGCGAGCATCTCAACCGCTACAACCGCGACCACGCCTCCGCCACCCAGCCCGCCATCACCCTCGGCGACCTCCGCGGCCGCCGCCTCTGGCAGGTCGCCCCCGCACACCACCACCCCGTCATCGACAACTACCTCCGCGACGACGACTTCTTCCGCGTCCTCCGCGTCATGCCCGACTCCCAGCGCGTCCTCCAGCGCCTTCAATCCCGCTACGACGTCTTCATCGCCTCCGCCGCCATGGAAGTCCCCACCAGCTTCGCCGCCAAGTACGCCTGGCTCGCCGAGCACTTCCCCTTCATCCCCACCTCCCACATCGTCTTCTGCGGCGACAAGAGCATCCTCCGCGCCGACTTCCTCATCGACGACAACCCCCGCCAGCTCCGCTCCTTTCGCGGCGAAGGCATCCTGTACACGAGCCCGGCAAACGTCCACATCACCGGCTACCGCCGCGTCGACAACTGGCAAGCCGTAGAACAAATGTTCCTCGACTAACCCCCATACTCAGCGTTTCATTTTACCTTCGCCGTTCCTTTCGCTGTTGTCTTTACTTTTCTGGCTGTCATCCCGCAGGGATATGCTCCTTCTACCCTTGCTGATAGCCAACGCAACACCTTCACCTCCACGTGCAGTAAAGTCACACCGACGCCCATGAGCCTCTTTCTTTCCGCTAAAACCGACGCACAAGCCCCTCAAGGATTACTACGCCCCCCGGCGAAATTCCAGAAGCTCGGCCAAGCCACCGAAGGCAACACCCGCTCCGCCTTCGCCGACCCCCTCAAGCGTTGCGGCTCAC
>JAJXYW010000165.1 GCA_021780415.1 Acidobacteriota bacterium | reverse complement strand
TCCACCGGGCACAGCGTCTGCGGCCTATCCGCAGAGATCTTCTCGTGGCAGCGGGAGCATTCCAAATAGGCAATCGAAGGCATATCCGCCATCCTACCAACTCCCTCCGATTACGCTCCATTCATCACACATCGGCTACTCTTAATCCATGCCGCCCCGCCTCATCGCCATCGACCTCGACGGAACCCTGCTCAACTCCTCCGGCCACGTCAGCCCCCGCAACCTCGCCGCCCTTCACCTCGCCGAGTCCGCAGGCATCGAAGTCGTCATCTCCACCGGCCGCCGCCACAGCTTCGCCATGCACGTCCTCCGCGACCTCGGCCTCCACCCGGCCTCCGCCGTCGTCAGCTCCAACGGCACCGTCATCCGCACCATCGACGCCCAGCTCCTCCGCCGCACCCATCTGCCGCTCTCCACCGCCCGCTGGCTCTGCTCCCACCTCAACGACTACCGCAACACCCTCGTCCTCACCTTCGACCTCACCGACCCCGCCGGCGAAGACGCCCGCGGCGCCCTCGTCGTCGAGCACCTCGACGATCTCCACGCCAGCATCGGCCGCTGGATGCGCGCCAACCAGCCCTACATCGCCTCCGTCACCCGCCTCGAAGACTCCCTCCTGCCCGCACCCAACCAGAATCCACCCATCCAGATGATGCTCTGCGGCCCCATCGACCGCATGCGCCAGGCCGAAACCCACCTCATGCTCCACCCCCTCGTCACCGCCGTCGGCGACCTCCACACCCCCACCGCCGAGGTCGCGCTCCACCGCACCACCTACCCCGAGATCGACCTCACCATCCTCGACATCCTGCCCGCAGGCTGCTCCAAAGCCTCCGCCCTCGAGCACCTCATCCAGCTCCGCGGCCTCACCTCCGCCGACATCCTCGCCATCGGCGACAACTGGAACGACGTCGCCATGCTCCGCCTCGCCGGCCAGGCCGCGCTCATGTCCAACGCCCCCGACGACCTCAAAGCCCTCGCCGCCTCCAGCGGATGGACTCTCGCCCCCTCCAACGACGAGGACGGTGTCGCCGTCGCCATCGAAGCCGCCCTCGCCGGCGTCCTCGTCTAGCCCAGCTCCACCATGCTCATCTACTCATGAGCTGAAGCGCAGCCCTCAGCCCATCCAGATCGGCGATGGCGAGCTCTGCTGCTCTTCGCGCGCGCGCAGCATCTTCCGAAAGCTGCACCGGTGGCATCGCCACGGATAGAACCCCAGCCGGCTGTATACCAATCGTTCCACGACACCCTGCTTCGACCGGAACATCCGGCCCTTGCTGCAGTTTGGACACCGCATCGCTCTCACCCCAAATGAAAAAAATGACAAAGGCCCGTAGGTACTTCATCTGCACGTTTGCGGGAAATCTGAAGTTTCCATCGTTCCCATTGCTGCCTGAAACAACCCGATGATAGTCTCACAATTAGTGCAATTTCGACCCCATTGGCGTATCTGGCTGGGTACCCCCTGCCTTCTCGCAACCCTGCTCTGCACGGCTGCTCACGCATTCCAGCGGGTCACGCTCCGCAACGGCTTCTCCTACGACTGCGTCCGTTCCGAGCCCCTCGACAGCTCCCACGTCCGCCTCTTCCTCGCCTCCGCCACACCGCAACCCCTAAGTCAGTCCCCAGACTTCATCGATCTCGCCAGCCAATCCATCGCCAGCATCGAGACCCTTCCCGACCCGCCGCAACCCGCGCCCATCCCCACCGCCTCCGCACCCACCGCCAGCCTCCCCGCTCTCCTCAGCGCCGCCGGCCAGCAGCACCACATCGACGCTGAACTTCTCGCCAGCATCGTCCACGCCGAGAGTGGCGGCCGCACCCACGCCGTCTCCCGCACCGGAGCCCGTGGCCTCATGCAGCTCATGCCCGGCACCGCCCAGCAACTCGGTGTCGACGATGCCTTCCGTCCCGACCAGAACATCGCCGGCGGCTCCACCTACCTCGACCAGCTCCTCGACCGCTACGACCCCAACAACGACACCCACGGCCTCGCACTCGCACTAGCCGCCTACAACGCCGGTCCCGCCGCCGTCGATCGCTACCACGGCATCCCTCCCTTCGCCGAAACCCGCGCCTACGTCGCCCGCGTCCTGACCGAATTCAAGCGCCGCAAGCTCGCCCTCGACCGCCACAACATGACCCCAGGCTCCGGCCCCGCTCAAACGCAGAGCATTGCATCGCTGGGCACCCACTGATGCCCTCCCCCAACACACCGCCAGATTCCCCCACCCTCACCGCCGAGCCTCCCTCGCGGCAAGGCATCTTCACCCCGCGCACCCTCCTCCCCGCCGCTCTCCTTCTGCTCATCTTCATCTTCTGGCTCGCGCGCAGTCACGCCTCGTTCAACTGGTCCTCGCTTGCCCACCAGCTTCGTTCCGTTTCGCCGCCGCTGATCCTGGTCGCCTTCTCCTGCACCTATCTCGGCTACTGGCTGCGTGCCTGGCGCTGGTCTGTCCTGCTCGGCCCGCTGCATAAGACCTCTACCCTCCAGATGTTCGCTCCGCAACTCATAGGCTTCACCATCGTCGCACTCTTCGGCCGTTTTGCTGATCTCGGCCGCCCTTATCTCATCGCCCGCCGCGTCAAGACCCCCGTCGCCACGCAGCTCGCCGTCTACTCTATCGAGCGCGCCTTCGACCTTGCCTCAGCGGCCATCATCTTCTCCGTCACCCTCGCCTTCGCTCCCCGCAACATGCCCCACCACGAGGCCTTCGCCCGCGCTGGTATCGTCTCTCTCGCGGCAACACTCTTCCTCGCCGTCTTCGCCATCGCTCTACGCTTCGCTGGCCGCCACGTCGCCCGCATCGCTGCCAAGCTCCTCCATCCCCTCTCTGAAACCTTCGCCCACGCCGCCTCCGAGCGCATCCTCGAGTTCAGCCACGGCCTCCGTATCATCTCCACACTGCGCGAGTTCTTCTCCGCCCTCGCCATCTCCGTCGGCATGTGGCTGGTCGTCGCCATCATGTACCTCGAAGCGACTCACGCCTTCCGCGCCGCTCCTTCGCTCGCCAACCTCAGCTTTGCCGCCACCATGCTATTGCTGGCCACCAGCCTGGGAGGCTCGCTCCTCCAGCTCCCCATCCTCGGCTGGTTCACTCAGATCGCCGTGCTCGCCGCCGCACTGCACGGCTTCTTCAACGTCCCCCTCGAGACCGCCACAGCCTGCGGTGCCGTCCTCCTCGTCGTCGCAAACCTTGCCGTCATCCCCGCAGGGCTCCTCGCCGCCCACCTCGAAGGCGTCAGCCTCCGCGAAGCCGCCACCACTCCAGCCCCTTAGCTGCACCTCTAACCGCACCGCCCCGCCGCAGTAAACTGGATCAGCCATGAAATGCCCGTTCTGCGCCTTCACCGAAGACAAAGTCATCGATAGCCGAGAGAGCAAGGACGCCGACTCCATCCGCCGTCGCCGCGAGTGTGAGCGCTGCAACAAGCGCTTCACCACCTACGAGCGCATCGACGAGATCCCCTACATGGTCGTCAAGAAAGATGGCCGCCGCGAAACCTTCGACCGCCAGAAGGTCCTCACCGGCCTGCTCCACTCCTGCCAAAAGCGCAAAGTCTCCGTCACCCAGATGCAGGAGATCGTCGACGCCGTCGAGGCCTTCGTCATCGACAGTCCCGAGCGCGAACGCACCACCGCCTCCGTCGGCGAACTCATCATGTCCCGCCTGAAAGACATCGACACCGTAGCCTACATCCGTTTCGCCAGCGTCTACCGCGACTTCAAGGACGTCAACGAATTCAAGATCGAACTCGAAGGCCTGCTCACCGGCAAAGACTCCCGCACCAAACGCCCCAACCCCCGCTAACCCATCTCAACATCGATCTTTGCGTTGACGGCGCGGGTCCTCACCCCGCCCCATCCTCAAATTTTTATTTCAAGCCCCACCTCGTCTCAAGTACATTTGTCCTCATCTCCCGGAGGCACGTATGGACCAGAATCAAATCAACCAACTCAGCGGCGCCGTCGCAGGCATGATGGGCGTCTTCATGCTCTTTGGCCTCGTCACCACGGCGTTCCTCGTCTTCCTCTACTGGCGAATCTTCGTCAAAGCTGGCCTCTCCGGCCCCCTCGCGCTCATCGTTCTGTTTCCCGGCATCGGCTGGATCATCGTCCTCTGCATCCTTGCCTTCTCGGACTGGCGCGTAACCCCGCTTCCCCCCAGCTACGGCGGCCTTCAGCCCTACCCGCCCCCGCCGCCCAACTACCCGCCGCCAACCACCTACAACCAGCCTCCGACACCACCCCAGCCCTAGCCGCACAGCAGCGGCGGTGTCGCTCTGTTAACATCAGTCTCGAAGCCTTATGACATTCGAGCCCACCGCCGCATCCGACCCCCGCCCCATCCGCGTCCGCATCGCCCCCTCGCCCACCGGCGACCCCCACGTTGGCACCGCCTACATCGGCCTGCTCAACTACATCTTCGCCCGCCAGCACAACGGCAAATTCGTCCTCCGCATCGAAGACACCGACCGCACCCGTTTCGTCTCCACCTCCGAGCAGATGATCTTCGACTCCCTCCGTTGGGTCGGCCTCACCTGGGACGAAGGCCCCGACGTCGGCGGTCCCTACGGCCCCTACCGCCAGTCCGAGCGCACCGCCATCTACCGCGAGCACGTCGAAATCCTCCTCGCCAACGGCACCGCCTACCGCTCCTTCGAGACCGCCGACGAACTCGAAGCCATGCGCCTCTCCCAGATCGCCGCCAAGCAGCCCCCGCGCTACAACGGCGCGCACCGCCACCTCTCGCAGTCCCAGATCGACGCCTACATAGCCGAAGGCCGTCCCTACACCATCCGCCTCAAGGTCCCCGAGAACCAGTCCACCACCTTCACCGACGAGCTCCGCGGCCAGATCACCTTCGACCACAACAACGTCGACGACCAGGTCCTCATGAAGTCCGACGGCTTCCCCACCTACCACCTCGCCAACGTCGTCGACGACCACCTCATGCACATCACCGACGTCATCCGCGCCGAAGAGTGGATCTCCTCCACCCCCAAGCACGTCCTGCTCTACAACGCCTTTGGCTGGGACCTCCCCCGCTTCTGGCACATGCCGCTCCTGCGCAACGTCGACAAGTCCAAAATCTCCAAGCGCAAAAACCCCGTCTCGCTGGTCTTCTACCAGCAGTCCGGCTACCTCCCCGAGGCCATGCTCAACTTCCTCGGCCTGCTCGGTGGCGGCATGGCCCAGCCCACCGAAGAAGAGATCGTCAGCAAGCACCTCAACACCAAGGAAGGCGACATCTTCTCTCTCCCAGAGATGCTCGAAAAGTTCGACTTCAAGCGCATCTCCCTCGGCGGCCCCGTCTTCGATCTCGTCAAGCTCAAGTGGCTCAACGGCGAGTATCTCCGCAAGCTCACCCCCGACGCCTTCTTCGCCGCTCTCCGCCGCACCATCCTCTCCGACGACTACCTCCGCGCCATCGCCCCCCTCGTCCAGGCCCGCATGGAAACCCTCGGC
>JAJXYW010000034.1 GCA_021780415.1 Acidobacteriota bacterium | reverse complement strand
CGGATTATGCTTCGACAGCACCTTCGTAATCGCCGCCGTCAGCGTCGTCTTGCCATGATCAATATGTCCAATCGTCCCTATGTTTACGTGCGGCTTGCTGCGATCAAATTTTTCCTTGCCCATGACTGCTCACTTTCCTCTCGGTATCGAAACCAGACTATGCTGCAAACCTCATCGCCGGATCATCCCGGCCATCACGCGCACCCGCTCTGTTTAGTAGTACGCGTAGATCTTGAAATATTTATCCCGCAGCGCGAGTTCCACCTGCTCCAGCGACGCCAGATAAAACTCCCGAATCTGTCCCTGGTCGCCATTCGACAACTTCGCATACTGCGCCGCCGCACCCGCACCCAGCAGCCCCGCACCCGCCACGGCCTCGAACTCCCGAATCCGCAGCCCCGCACCCGCCACCGACTTCAAAAACTTCTCCACATTTCCCACCGCAAACGCGTTCGCAACCGCCTGCTTCACCGCCGCATAGGTCGCAGCGTCCACTACATCCATCGCCGGACGCTCATACAGAGCAGTCGTGCGGTCTACCTTGAACTCCGGCTGTGCCATGGCTTTACTTCCGTCCTTACGAAGCCTCAAAATCTGGAGCGGGAGACGGGAATCGAACCCGCGACCAACAGCTTGGAAGGCTGTGACTCTACCACTGAGTTACTCCCGCGAACAACAGCTTCTAGCTTCCAGCCTTTAGCTTCTAGCTTAAGACTCTCAGCCTTCAGCCCTACCACTCGCCGCCCGCTGTCTTCGCCTCTAGCCAAAAGCCAGCAAGCTGCCACTCAAAATCTGGAGCTGATGATGGGGCTTGAACCCATGACCTCTCCCTTACCAAGGGAGTGCTCTACCACTGAGCTACATCAGCCTTCTTCCTGCACCGCCCGCTCCTCGATCCGTGCCCGCATATTTGCGATCACGACCCGAAACGCGAACAGCCCGAGAAACAGGATCGGCAGCCATCGAACCTCGACGTCCCGATCCTCAAAACCAACGTACCGGTTCGAAAACCCATGTACGTGTACCACTGCGGCTGGATCAATCGTCAACCACGCCAGCACGCCTAAGACTACCAAACCTCCGAGGGCTGCGAACATCCGCCCTCGATCCGCCGCCGGGTTGAGTGCCCGATCCATCTCACTCACTCCACATCACAACTACAAACTCACAACCAAAAAATGGTGCACAGGGGAGGATTCGAACCTCCGTAACTCGAAGAGTGGCAGATTTACAGTCTGCTGCCATTAACCACTCGGCCACCTGTGCCCTTGTCTCCCGGCCGCCCTTCCCGCAACTCCCCTCCACCGCCCATGCTGCTTCCCGCACGATCGCTCTCGCGCGGATCCCTCAGCCCGGAATTGTGGATGGCGAACGCTGCAAGGCTGGAACAACTGGCAGGTACAACCAACATCAACTTCAACCAAACTCTTTCACTGCTGCCCCAGAATTCTGGAGCTGGCGAAGGGATTTGAACCCCCGACCGCCTGATTACAAATCAGGTGCTCTACCAGCTGAGCTACGCCAGCCCTACATCGGGCCTCCGGCAGACATACCTCATCTCCTGGAGTGCTATCAGCCCTGAGCCGCCTAACAGCAAACTGCGCTCGCAATCTTCCCGAGCGCAGCTTTCACTTTACCATAGCCCGCACCGCCGCGAAACCATCCCCTCGCCACCGCAGCCGCCGGCCTCGCCGGCATCCTGTCCCTACCGGATGATCTGCGGCTTGTCCGGAGTCACCGCGCCACAATCTGCGCCAAGGTAGTGGCTGTCCCACACCGAGCTTGTCACCATCTGCTGGCCGCCAGCGTTCATCTCCATCCGCATCGTGCCGTGGCCCGTCGTCTCATCCGAGAAGTTCATCTCGCTGTGTCCCGTGGCATTCATACTCGGGCAGCTCATGTCGAAGCTGTAGTGCCCCGCCGTCATGTTCTGATGGCTGAGCGTGCAGTCTCCCGTCTGCTGCATCTTGCCAAACGACTTCGTCCACGACTCTGCAGTCACGCAGCTCCGCACCTTCATGCTTCGCGGCGGCTGCGCCGGCATCCCCGGCATCTCCATGGTTACGGTGGTCGTGATCTCCCACAACCCCAGCTTCATCGGCGGCGTCGAAGGCGCCTGGAAGAGTCCCGCCAGCAGCGCGCCCACGCTCACTCCGGATTTCATAATCAACAGGTTCAACACCATGCACCTCCATTCCAACAATCACCAGCATGGTAGTCACGTCTCATCCTCCGCGCAACCTCAAAATCCTCTCCCCGCAGCCCGCCGAAAACCGCCCACGCTCCGCTCTACCATCTCCACCGATCCCCCTCTGTGACCTAAGTCATATCGCCCTTCTCGCCCGCGGCCTACAGTCAACACCAGAAGGTAGCCCGATGCCCACCACCGTCGCCCCACTCCCAGCCGCCTCCCCGAAGAAACCCTTCATCCGCCGCCATCTGCTCGACCACTCCCAGCGCATCCGGCACACCGTCCAACTCGCCTTCCTCGCCCTCAACGCCTGGCTCGGCCTGCAGTTCTACCTCTGGGTCCGCTACTTCGAAACCAACGGCCAATCCCGCTACTTCAGCCGCCCCGCCGGCGTCGAAGGCTGGCTCCCCATCGCCGGCCTCATGAACCTCAAGTACTTCCTCGTCACCCATCACATCTCCGCCATCCATCCCGCGGCAATGTTCCTGCTCGTCGCTTTTCTGCTCTCCAGCCTGCTCCTCAAAAAGATCTTCTGCACCTGGCTCTGCCCCGTCGGCACCGTCTCCGAATACCTCTGGCGCCTCGGCCAGCGCCTCTTCGGCCGCAACCTCATCCTCCCCCGCTGGCTGGACATTCCCCTGCGCAGCCTCAAGTACATCCTCCTCGCCTTCTTCCTCTACGTCGTCGTCACCATGTCCGCCGACGCCCTCCAGCAATTCCTCCTCGCACCCTTCGGCATCATCGCCGACGTCAAGATGCTCAACTTCTTCCGCAACATGAGCATCATCGGCCTTGCGGTCCTCGCCACCATCGTCCTTCTCTCCGTACTGATCAAGAACTTCTGGTGCCACTTCCTCTGCCCCTACGGAGCCCTCATGGGCCTGGTCTCCATGCTCAGCCCCGTAAAAATCCGCCGCGACCCCGCCGCCTGCATCGACTGCAACAAGTGCAACAAGGCCTGCCCCTCCAACCTCCCCGTCGCCCAACTCGTCACCATCCGCTCGGCCGAGTGCGCCGGATGCCTAAGCTGCATCGCCGCCTGCCCTGCCGAGAACGCCCTCAACTTCGCCCTCCCGCCGCGCCGCACGCCCGCCGTCTCGACCCCCGCGGACGCCAGCCCCGCCCTCCAATCGCTAGCCCTCTCCAACGCCCGCTGGCACGGCCGCGCCCTGCAACCGCGCACCATCGTCGTCATTCTGGCCGTCATCTTCTTCGGGCTCATCGGCCTCGCCCGAGCCACCGACCACTGGCAGACCCACCTCCCCACCTCCGTCTACCAGCAGCTAGTCCCCCACGCCGACGACTACAACCACTAAACCCATCCCCAGCCAAACTCCCGCCGCCGCGGTCCACACGCAGCTCTCCGCTTCTGCTTATCTTCCAATCTCCCGCCGTCATCCATAGCGAAGCGAAGAATCTCCGCATCGATCTTTGCAGTTGCTTCTGCCTTTGCCTTTGCCTTTGCCGTTGCCTTTGCCTTTGCCGTTGCCGTTGCCGTTGCCGTTGCCTTTTTGGTTGTCATCCCGTAGGGATCTGCTTTTGCTTTTGCCGTTGCTTTTGCTTTTGCTTTTGCTTTTGCTTTTTTGGTTGTCATTCCGCAGCGAAGCGAAGGAATCTGCTTCTCCCTTCCCCATGCTCCGTCCTCTCGACCGCAGCGAAGCGCAGTGGAGAGCCCCCTGCCTTTCCCAAAGACCAACCAGCAACCCTACCCGGCCGACCCCAGCAAACCCGCGAGCCCCTTCACATCCCGCACCACAATCTGCCGCGCATCCACCTCCAGCATTCCCTCGGCCTGCAGCCGCATCAGGTTCCGCGAGATCAACTCCCGCACGGTCCCCAACTGGCTTGCCAGCTCCTGATGGCTCCCCGGCAGCAGAAACTCCACCCCCCGCTCCGTCCGCAGCCCTTCCGTCTCCGCCAGCCGCAACAGCACCGAGATCAACCGTTGCCGAATCGTCGTAAACGACAGCTCCTCAATAATCGCGACCAGCCGCCGCAGCCTCCCGCCCACCACCGCCAGCATCTTCATCGCCACCTGCGGGTGCTCCATGCAGAACCCCTGGAAATCCTCCCGCGAGATAAACGCAATCTCCACCCCCTCCACCGCCACCCCCGACGCCGGATACGCTCCCCCATCGAACACCGGCAGCTCCGCCACCGACTCCCCCGGCACATTCATCGCCAGCACCTGCTCCCGCCCCCCCAGCGACGTCTTGAAGATCCGCACCCTCCCCTCGGCAATAATGTGCAACCCATGGCACGGCTCTCCCTCTGAGAACAGCAGCTCCCCCGCCCCGAACCTTCTCCGCACCGTCCGCGCAGCCAGCAACTGAATCTCCGCCGGCGTCAATGTAGACAGCAGCGCCGTCCGCTCCAAAACTCCCGCCAACTCCATCCGTCCATCGCTCATAGCCAAAAGTCTAGCAGTCTCCGCCGCCGCTCATCATCGCGATTGCCCTTGCCTTTCTGTCTGTCATTCCTAGCGCAGCGAGGAACCTGCTTCCCGCGCGCAGCGCGCCCGTTCTTCCCAAACAAACCCACCGCCCGGAGAGTCCCCACTCTCCGGGCTTCGCCAACCTCCTTACGCGAGCATCGCCGCCAGGTCTTCTTCCGCACTGGTAATGGCCATCAGGTTGTACTTCTCCTTCAGCAGCGCCAGCACGCCCGGCGACAGGAACGCCGGCAGCGTCGGTCCCACGCGGATATTCCGCACTCCCAGATGCAGCAGCGTCAGCAGCACCGCCACCGCCTTCTGCTCATACCACGACAGCACCAGCGACAGCGGCAGCTCATTCACCCCGCACTCAAACGCATTCGCCAGCGCCAGCGCAATCTGAATCGCCGAGTACGTATCGTTGCACTGCCCCACATCCAGCAGCCGCGGCAGCCCTCCAATCTCGCCAAACTCCAGCTTGTTGAACCGGAACTTTCCGCAGCCCAGCGTCATCAGCATGCAGTCCTTCGGCACCGACTCCGCCAGCTCCGTATAGTAGCTTCTCCCCGCGCGCGCCGCATCGCATCCGCCCACCAGGAAGAAGTGCCGGATCGCTCCCGCCTTCACCGCTGCGACCACCTTGTCCGCAACGCCCAGCACCGCATTGTGCCCAAAGCCGACCGTGATCTCTTCCTCCGCGCCGTCCTCCGCATATCCCGGAGCCTCGAGCGCCGCTGCAATCACCGGCGCAAAGTCCTGGTCCGCAATATGCAGCACCTCCGGCCACGCCACCGCGCCCGACGTAAAGATCCGCTCCTTGTACGACACCTTCGGCTGCTGAATGCAGTTCGACGTCATCAGGATCGCGCCCGGAAAATCCGCAAACTCATCGGCCTGCGCATACCACGCACCGCCGTAGTTGCCCGCCAGGTGCTCAAACGCCTTCAGCGTCGGATACCCATGCGCCGGCAGCATCTCCCCGTGCGTATACACCTGTATGCCCGTCCCCTGCGTCTGTTCCAGCAGCGCATACAGGTCATGCAGATCATGTCCTGAAACCAGGATCGCCTTCCCCTTGCGCGCACCCAGCCTCACCTTCGCCGGCTGCGGGTGCCCGAACGTATCGGTATGCGCCTTATCCAGCACCTGCATCACGCGATAGTTCAGCTCGCCCACCGCCAGCGCCGTCGTCAGCAACTCCTCCGCCGTCGGAGCCTCGTGCGTCAGAAACTCCAGCACCTCGTGGATCTTCGCAAACGTCTGCGGATCGCCCGCGCCCAGCGCCAGCGCATGCGCCGCATAGGCTGAAGCTCCCTTGATGCCGTACAGCACCAGCTCCTGCAAGTCCGCAATCTCCTTGCTCTCGATCAGGAAACGCACCGGCAGCAGCACCTGGCTGCTCTGCTCCAGCAAGCCCTCCAGCGTCGCTGCCGGCCTCCACGCAGCCACTCCGCCAAACGCCGCCGGAGTCACCCCCGCCGCAGCCGCCGCGCGTTCATACAGGCAGCGTGCCGTCTCCCGCATCGCCACCGCGTCGTGGATCATCTCCACCAGCCGCTCCGCATCGAAGTTCACATTCGTCAGCGTCGTGTACACCGACTGGATCGTCAGCGCATCAACCTCCGGATCAGCCGCACCCAGCTTCCGCGCCTGGTGCGCATACACCGCAATCCCCTTCGCCGCATGGATCAGCAGATCCTGCAGCGCTGCCGTTGCCTCATCCTTGCCGCACACGCCAATCGTCTGGCAGCCCGTACCCTGTGAAGTCTGTTCGCACTGATAACAAAACATCGTGTCAATTTCCTCTCTGATTTTGTCCTGCACCCTCACCGTACCCAGCCCGCTCCCTCCCCACAGCGACTTAAGTCACCCCATCCCCGTACCTCGCAGATTTCACTCACAAAAAAATCTGCTTTCATGTGATTCAAATCGCAGCGCCGTTCTCCAGCTCACTCTAAGGTCACAATGAGGGAGTCTTCACCATGTCGTCCGCACCCCAGTCCACGTCCCAGACCAGCGCCCCGCCCACCGCCGCATCGCCGGCCCAGACCGTTCGCCAGATCGCGCTCCAGCAGCCCACCTCCGTCCGTGTCTTCGAGCGCCTCGGCATCGACTACTGCTGTGGCGGCAACCAGTCTCTCGCCGACATCTGCGCCCAGTCCCATCTCGACCTCGCCGCCGTCCTCGCCGAACTCGACCTCGCCGCCAACCAGCCATCCCTCCCCTCACCCGACTGGGCCCAGGCCTCCCTCGAACTCCTCTGCTCCCACATCCGCGCCCATCACCACACCTACATCCGCCGCGAGCTCCCCCGGCTCATCCATCTCGCCGAAAAAGTCTCCACCCGCCACGGCACCACCCACCCCGAGCTCGTCGCCCTCCACGCCGCACTCTCTCTCCTCGAGCTCGACCTCAACGACCACTTCCCCAAGGAGGAGTCGCTCATCTTCCCCTACATCGTCGCCCTCGAGCATTCCATCGACCGCTCCCACCACTCCGGCGAGACCCCTCCCGCCAGTTACTGCGGCTTTCTCGCCACTCCCCTCGCCCTCATCTCCGCCGAGCACGACGAAGCCACCGCCCTGCTCGACCAGTTCCGCCAGCTCACCCGGAACTTCGCCCCACCCCCCACCGCCTGCCCAAGCTTCCGCGCCCTCTACGACGGCATCCGCGAGTTCGACGAACACCTCCGCCTCCACATCGCTCTCGAAGCTGAGGTCCTCTACCCTCGCGCCCTCCTCCTCGAAGCCTCCACCTGCGCCACCAACTAGGAAATCCCGACACAAGGCGGCGCCTTGAATGAGCCGCGCTTTGAAGAAGGGGCGGCGCTTTGAAGGGGCGGCGCTTCAGCCCCGCCGTAACAGGCCGAAGAGAATGCCGGGCTTTAGCCCCTGAGGGAATGCCCACCCACCAGAGATCCCCGAGGCTCCGAATCTTCCAACCCCGCCCCCACCCACAGTGGTAGCATGGGTCGCATGGACACGGCCGTCCCCCGAGCATGCGTTCCCCCGCCACCTACGCCATCTCATCCCGCCACCCCCACACCATCACCATGCGCAAACGCACGCTGATCCCGCTGCTCATCGCAGTCCTCCTCCTCGTCGTTCTCGGCGTCATGTTCTATCTCCGCGCCAAGGCTCCGCCCGAAGCCGCGCGTCTGCTCCCCGAGTCCGACGCCATCGTCTACCTCAACCTCAAGTCCATCCGCTCCGTCACCCGCTTCGACCAGGCCCCAATCGAGCGCTCTCCGGACTTCCAGCACTTCATCGACGCCACCGGCATCCTCCCCGAGCGCGACCTCGACTCCGTCGCCCTCGCCCTCCACCGCATGCCCGACCCCAGCGGCCCCAACGGTCCCGTCGCCTACTCCGAGGTCTTCATTGGCCGCTTCGACGGCGTCCGCCTCGCCGCCTACCTCCACTCCATCGCCTCCTCGCAGGAGACCTACATCGGCCGCACCATCTACACCGTCCCCATCGACGGCCGCCATCTCCGCATCGCCCAGCTCGGCTACGACGTCATCGCCGCATCCAACACCCCCACCCCCGAGCAGATCCACTCCATACTCGACCGCTTCCGTGCCGGCGCCCTCCCCACCTCCGGCTCCTCCCTCCTCGCCGCCCGCTTCCACGACGTCCCCATCCTCTCCGAAGCCTGGGGCATCGGCCACATCGGCCTTCCCTTCGGCGATTACACCCAGGCCAGCGGCGATCCCAGCCTCATCTCCGTCCTCGGCCTCCAGCTACCCCTCCCCGTCGACACCGACCTCGTCGCCAGCCTCCGCTACACTCCCGCCGCCCGCGTCCTCTCCGGCGGCGCCGTCCACCTCCGCGTCATCGAGTTCGCACCCGACCCCACCGCCGCCCAGCGCACCGTCGACACCCTCACCACCATCCTCAGCATCCTGCGCGGCCTCAGCTCCGCTCTCCCGCAGCCCCCGCCTCCCTCCGCCGACGCCATCCGCGCCATCCTCGACTCCATCACCCTCACCGCCCACGACAGCCGCGCCCAGCTCAACGCCACCGCCAGCCTCGACCAGCTCAAAGCCCTCACCACCGCCCACAACCCCGCCCTCTCCCCCCTAACCACCCCCTCCCCATCCCACCCCTAACCCAGACCGTTGCCGTTGCCTTTGCTCTTGCCGTTGCCGTTGCCTTTGCCTTTGCCTTTCTTGTTGTCATCCCGCAGGGATCTGCTTCTGTCCTTGCTTTTGCCTTTCTGCTTGTCATTCTGAGCGCAGCGAAGAACCTGCTTCTCCCCTCCCCATACTTCGTCATCTCGACCGGAGCGAAGCGCCGAACCAAATCCCTGCCCGCCAGGCGGCGCTCACACCCACCCGGTACACTAAACCCATGCGTACCACCCTACTCGCCGTCGCTCTCCTCTCCACGACGGCCCTTGCCCAGCAGCCCCTCCTCACCGGCCCCTCCGCCTTCACCGACGCCACCCAGCAGCATCCCGGCCTGCGCCACAAGATCACCCTCGCCGACCTCGCCGCACCCCAGCCTCCCCAGCCCACCACCGGCACGCATCTCATCCCGCGCCCCCTCACCGCCTGGCCCGTCGCCCCCGCCGGCTTTGACGTCACCCTCTACGCCGGCGGCGACGCCACCTTCACCCTCCCCCGCTTCATCCTCACCGCCCCCAACGGCGACCTCTTCCTCTCCGACACCGGTGCCGGCATGATCGTCCTTCTCCGCGGCGTCGCGCCCAGCGGCAAAGCCGCCCTCATCCAGCCCTTCGCCACCGGCCTCGATCACCCCTTCGGCATCGCCTTCTACCCCTCCGGCCCCAACCCCCAGTGGGTCTACGTCGCCACCGCCTCCTCCATCCTCCGCTTCCCCTACCACTCCGGCGACCTCCACGCCACCGCCCCGCCCCAGACCATCCTCGCCACGCTCCCCGGCGGCCACACACTCAAGGGCACCGACCGCTGGACCCACGACATCATCTTCACCCGCGACGGCAAATATCTCCTCGTCTCCGTCGGCTCCGGCTCCAGCCTCCACAACCCCGACACCCATCCCCGCGAGTTCCGCCGCGCCACCATCCTCCAGGTCACCCCCGACGGCAAGTCCATCCAAGTCTACGCCTCCGGCCTCCACAACTGTGTCGGTGAGGCCATCGACCCCATCTCCGGCTCCCTCTGGTGTTCCACCACCGCACTCGACCGCCCCACCGGCCCCCTCCTCGGCTTACCCTCCTCCCTCGACCACTCACCCCATCCGCCCGTCCCCGACTACATCACCAGCGTCCCCTGGGGCAGCTTCTTCGGCTGGCCCTGGTACTCCGTCGGCGGCCATCAGGACACCCGCCTCTCCCTCCCCTGCGCCAACGGCACCGGCCCCAACCCCGGCCTCGCCAAACCCCTCACCGTCGCCCAGGCCGAAGCCTGCAGCCACGTCGATCTCGCCAGCAAAGTCCACGCCCCCGACGTCCTCCTCCAGCCCCGCATGGCCTCCTTTGAGATGACCTTCTACCCCGACCCGGCCTCCGCCTCCAAAATGCCCAACGCCTTCCCACCCCAGTACGACGGCATCGCCTTCGCCGCCGAGCACGGCAGTTCGACTGGCACCCGCGGCGTCGGCTACGAAGTCATCACCATCCCCATCGTCGGCGGCCACGCCACCGGCGAATACGCCGACTTCCTCACCGGCTTCGTCACCTCCGACGGCCAGGTCTGGGGCCGTCCCGCCGGCCTTACCATCGCCAGCGACGGCAGCCTCTTCGTCACCGACGACGGCAGCCGCTCCATCTGGCACATCACCTTCGTCCACAAATAACCAGCCCCTCTCCCCACACTCCGTCATCTCCACCGGAGCGAACCACATTGGAGAGCCCCCTGCCTTTGCCCTTCCCGTTGCCATTGCCCTCGCCTTTGCCTTTGCCTTTGCCTTTGCCTTTGCCTTTGCCTTTGCCTTTGCCTTTGCCCTTTTGGTTGTCATCCCGCAGGGATCTGCTTCTTCTTTTGCCTTTGCTCTTGCCCTTGCCCTTGCTGTTGCTGTTGCCGTTGCCGTTGCCCGTTTTTCGCCGTCATCCAGAGCGAAGCGAAGGATCTCCGTATTGCCTTTGCCTTTGCTCTTGCCTTTGCCTTTGCCTTTGCCTTTGCCTTTGCTCTTGCTCTTGCCTTTGCTCTTGCTCTTGCTCTTGCTCTCGCCTTCGCTAAAAGCTACCCCCCCCACGCGCACCCTCACGCAACAACCCCCGCAAAACCTTCACCTCATCCATCCCGCTAAAAACCTCGGCGTCCAAATCTCCTCCTCAACGTCTCACCAGCAACCATGAAGACCTGCCTGCTTCTCCTCGCACTCTTTCTCCCCGCCTCTGCGGCGACCCTCCCCGCCACCACCGCCACCGCACTCGACGGCCACCCCGTCACGCTCCCCCGCGACCTCACCGCTCCCGCCACCATCCTCATCCTCGGCTTCACCCACGCCTCCTCCGACCCCTCCACCGCCTGGGAGAAGTCCATCCGCGCCACCCTCGCCACCTCTTCCTCCATCGCCTACTACGACATGCCCTTCCTCCAGGACGCCCCCGACTTCGTCCGCCCCCTCATCCTCCGCGGCATCCGCAAACAGGTCCCCGACATCCTCAAGCCCCACTTCCTCCCCATCACCACCAACGAAGCCGCCTGGAAGCAATTCGCCTACTTCTCCCCCTCCGCCGCCGACGCCGCCTACATCCTCCTCGTCGACCGCTCCGGCAACCTCCGCTGGCACACCCACTCCCCCCTCACCCCCGCTCTCTTCCAGCAACTCTCCACCGCCGCCCACCATATCGCACTCGATTCCCGGTAATCGCCATACCCCTTACCTCCGCGTCCCCGCACGCTTGCATCTCAAAGAACGGTAGGAGTATAACTTCGGCGTCGGACCGCATCGCAAAGGTCTGTCTGGAAATATCCACCGCCCTGAACGAATCGCGGCCCCATGAACTTATCTTAAGGACGGTGGTGTATCCCATGCGAAGCGTGAAATCACAGCTTGCCCTCTTCTCCGTTGCCTTCTTCTTGCTTGCCACCACCGGCTGCCAGTCCCACTCCAAGTCTGAAAGCTACGTCCTCGTAGCCAACAACCTCAAGCTTCCCTACTGGCAGACCGTCGACTCTGGCTTTGATCGCGCAGGCGCCGAGTACGGCGTCACCACCGTCCTCAACGGCCCCGACAAATTCGATCCCCAGGCCGAACTCGCCGCCTTCCGCGAAGCCGTCGCCCGCAAGCCCGCCGGAATCCTCGTCTCCGTTGCCGATGCCGCACTCTTCCGCCAGGACATCAACTCCGCCATCGCCGCCGGCATCCCCGTCATCACCGTCGACTCCGACGCTCCCACCAGCTCCCGCCTCTTCTTCATCGGAACCAACAACATCGCCGCCGGCCGCCTCGGCGGCAAGCGCCTCGTCGAGAAGCTAGGCGACAAAGGCAATGTCGTCTTCTTCACCTATCCCGGCCAGCCCAACCTCGCCGACCGCCTCGAAGGCTACGAGGACGAGATCTCCGGCCATCCCGGCATCAAGATCATCGACGTCATC
Source organism: Acidobacteriota bacterium (assembly GCA_021780415.1). The sequence continues at coordinate 10,113 of JAJXYW010000034.1, read as the reverse complement.
GACATCAAAGGCGACGCCGGCAACGCCTTCGACGCCGCCCAGTCCTACCTCGCCAAAACCGGCCCCGACAAAATCGACGCCTTCGTCTGTCTCGAATCAGCCTCCGCCAAAGCTGTCGCCGAAGTCCTCCAGCGTGCCCACGCCACCGACCGCACCCTCATCGCCATGGACGTCGACAAAGAGACCCTCCAACTCATTCAGAGCGGCGTGATCGAGGCCACCGTCTCGCAGAAGCCCTTCACCATGGGATACGTCGGCCTCAAGGCCCTCGCCGAAGTCCACCAGTACCCACCCAAAGCATTTAAGAGCAACTACACCGTCGACGCCTTCGCCCCCTACCCCGTCTTCGTCGACACCGGCACCGCCCTGGTCGACAAAGTCAACGTAGACCTCTACCTCGCCAACGCCAAAGCCGCGGGAGCAAACTAGCCCCCTGCACTGGCCCTTGCCTTTGCCTTTGCTTTTGCTTTTGCTTTTGCCTTTGCCTTTGCCTTTGCCTTTGCCTTTTTGGTTGTCATTCCGCAGCGCAGCGAAGGAATCTGCTTCTGCTCTTGCCCTTGCCGTCGCCGTCGCTGTTGTCTGTTTCTCCCCGTCATCCAGAGCGAAGCGAAGGATCTCCGTATTGGCCTTTGCAGTTGCCTTTGCTCGGTAGCCTTTGCCTCTCTGTCTGTCATTCCGAGCGCAGCGAGGAACCTGCTGCTTGGACCGGCGACTACACCTGAGGACAATCGGTTGTAGACCCCAGCCGCAGCCAAACGGCCCCTCGTTTGGCCGTGGAGAGCCCCCCTCTATTTTCAGGCTTCGCCGTTGCTCGTTTTCCCTACCCCACCAGAAAATGCCGCGCACAAAATCCGCACAACCCAGAACCGTGCTGAGAGTGTTGAATTGCAACCCAGGATTGCGCTGAGAGTGTACTGAAAATCTGGAAAACAACCCAGATAAGCGTGTTACCGCCCCACGCCGGCCCCGCCGCCCAACTGCGCAATGGTCGTCCGCAGATACTTGTGCGGATTCACCGGAATCCCTCGCACCTGCACCTCATAGTGCAGATTCGGCCCGGTCACCCTGCTCCCGCTATGTCCCACATAGCCAATGACTTCGCCCTTCACCACTGTCTGCCCATCCACCACATTGAAGCCCGAAAGATGCGCATACAGCGTCACAATCCCGTTCCCGTGGTCGATCTCGACCTCGCGCCCGTACCCGGACCCCATTCCGGCCTTGATCACACGTCCCCCCGCTGGCGCATGCACCGGCGTCCCATCCGCTCCCCCAATATCCACGCCCTTGTGAAACTCCCCGTCCCCATTGCCTAAAACAGGATCTTCACGCTCGCCAAACCCGCTATTAATCGGCCCCATGATCGGCCACATATCCGGCACATTCAGCCCCACGCTCGCATCGAACGACGCGAAATCACCCAGCGCACTGCGCACCCCAAGATTGGGATTCACCGGCGGCTGCATCGTAAGGCCTTCACTTGCCGTAGTCTTCAACGCATAGAACGTATCCAGCGACTTGTAATAGCTATCGTCGGTGAAGCTCGCCGCATCATCCTTCAGCGGAGCCTTGGCCGCCTCCACCGCCACCGACTTCGCCCCATTTGTCCCATGAATATGGGTCAACTTACCCGCAGTCAGCCCATAAATGGCCGAAACCTCCACCGCCAGCGACCCCAGGCTGGCCGCCTGCACATCCTTCTCGTGCGCCTGTTTTTCCAATCCCGCATAGTCCTTGCGCGTCATCGCCAGCTCATCGCGCATGTGGTTGATCGACTCGGCCTTCACCAGCATCCGCGAGTACGATCCCGCCATCCCCGCAATGGAAAACATCCCCACCACCGCAGCCGCCACAAACATGTAAACGTACCGCATCGGGATCCCGACGCGATCCACCGCGCCATCCTCACCCTGCGTCACATACACAATAAAACGACGTCGCACTGCTACTCCCTGCATCCAACTTGAATAAGCGACGACCCGACTGGTGCCAGCGCCACGCGTTTTTCTTCTCGCTGAAAACCATACGCCAGTCTTCGGCAAAAAACAGTACCTAAAGCCACTTTTGCAGCTTTTTTTGATCTACATCGGCGGACGAACCCTGACAGAGTTCCACAGCCTCACCAACGAACCTTCGTCTATCTTAATGGACTGAGCGGCCCGGAGCAACCTATTCCCATCGCCCTGCCCCTCCAAGCCATCTCCCCGCCTTCAAGATGTACTCTGGAATCTGTGTCTTACACCTCCAAATCCCGCCCTTCCCAAAAATCCCCCGGTGAGCTTCTCCTCATCGAGCGCATTCGTTCCCGCGCTTCCACCACCCGCGCACTCCGCCTCGGCATCGGCGACGACTGTGCCATCCTCACCCCGCCCCCCGGCCACGAACTCCTCGTCACCACCGACTTCTCCCTCGAAGGCCGCCATTTTCGCCGCCAATGGCACACCCCGGCCTCCATCGGTCACCGCACCCTCACACGCGGCCTCTCCGACCTCGCCGCCATGGGAGCCCGTCCCCTCGCTGCCTTTCTCTCTCTCGCTCTTCCCATCTCCGCCGCGCGCAACACCCACTGGCTCGACGGCTTTCTTGATGGCCTCCTCACCCTCGCCCACGCCCACAACGTCCCGCTCGCCGGCGGCGACACCGCCGAATCGCCCTCAGACAACATCCTCGCCGACATCGTCCTCCTCGGCTCCGCGCCCGCTGGCCGCGCACTCCGCCGCTCCACAGCGCGCCCCGGCGACCTCCTCTACTGCACCGGTTCACTTGGCGGAGCCGCAGCCGAGCTGGCCGCCCTCGCTGCCTCTCCCCGCAAATTTCGCCGCGCCACCGCAGCCGACGACCATCCCCACCTCTTTCCCCAGCCGCGTATCGCCGTCGGTGCGGCCCTCCTCCGCCGCCGCCTCGCCACCGCCTGCATCGACGTCAGCGATGGTCTCTCCACCGACCTGGCGCACCTCTGCACCGAATCGCACGTGGCCGCCGAACTCAACCTCACCCAGCTTCCACTCCACCCCCTCGCCGCAGCACTCGACGACCGCGCCCAGATCACAGCTCTCCTGCACGGTGGCGAAGACTACGAACTCCTCTTCACCGCCGCTCCGTCCACCAAAATCCCTCGCTCCATCGCCAGCACTCCCATCACCTGCATTGGCCGCATCGTCAAACCGCAAAAGAACAAACCCCTCATGACCATTCTGAACGGAGACGAGCACTTCGAACTCCAGCCCCGCGGCTGGGAGCACTTCCAATGAGTGCCGCAGCCTTCCCTCAAAGCTGGACCGCACGCATTCTCACCGCAGCGCCGCTCATCGCCCCCGCGCGCCAGTTCACCTACCCCCTCCGCGTCCCCGGCGAGGACGACGCCATGCAGCGCGGCGCTCTCCTGCTCGACATCAAGCCCTCCACCGGAGCAACCTTCCTCGCCACCTGCGCGCTCGGCTTCCGCGACCCCTCCCTCCCCACCGGCATCTTCGCCTGCCCGCGTCCTGACAGCCTGCTCGCCGTCGCCGGCGGCTACGCCTACCTCATCGACACCCTCGCCCCCGAGCACTGCCTCCATCTGCCCCTCCGCCCCGCAACCCAGATCCTCCCCGTCCCCGCGGCCGGGCTCATCCTTCTCGCTGGCTTTCACAGCATCCTCGCCCTCGACGCCAACGGTCTCCGCTGGCAGAGCGCCCGCCTCAGTTGGGAGGGCGTCACCATGACCCACGCCGACGCCCACCAACTCCACGGCACCGGCTGGGACATGCACACCGACCGCGAACTCCCCTTCACCCTCGACCTCGCCACCGGCGCCCACCAGGGCGGCGGCTTCACCCTCTAGCGCATCCCTCCAGCGCGTACCCAGCGAGCGTCTGTCATCGCTATCGGAGCCACGCAGCCTCATTGTTTGGCACCGTCTGTAGCATGACCCGCAGCACACCGCCGCTCCAAGCGTAAAATCTCCTCATGGGAATCACTCGCCAGCAAGCCCTCGACTGCCTCGCCTCGGACGACCTCATCGGCATCGGCATGGAGGCCGACGCACTCCGTCGCAGCCTGCATCCCGAAGGCGTCGTCAGCTACACCATCGACCGCGCCCTCGACTGCTCCACCCCCAACCTCGACGCCGCCTACGCCAGCGCTCGCGCGTCCGTCGAGATGGGCGTCACCGGCCTCATCCTCCACGCCAACGTCCACCAGCAGGCCACCCTCGCCCACTACGAGACGCTCTTCACCGGCATCAAGCAGCGCTTCCCCGGCCTCTGGCTGCACGGCCTCGCAGCCACCCAGATCCTCACTCTCTCCTCCACCGCCGGCATCTCGCTGCGCGACACCATTGCCCGCCTCCACGCCGCCGGTCTCGACTCCGTCGGCAGCAGCGCCGTCATTCTCAACGACGAGATCCGCCTCCGCCTCGCTCCGGACAACTCCTCCACCGCCGCATGGATCAGCGTCCACCGCACCGCCCATCAACTCGGCCTCAACTCCACCGCCACCATGATCTTCGGCGTCGGCGAGACGCTGGAGCAGCGCATCAACCACCTGGAGATTATCCGTCAGCTCCAGCAGGACACCGGCGGCTTCACCTCCTTCACCCCGCTCGCCTACACCGCCGGCGACCTCGGCATCCCCGAGCCCACCGCTGTCGAGTACCTCACCACGCTCGCCGTCAGCCGCCTCTACCTCGACAACATCGCCAACATTGAAGGCTCCTGGCCAACCCAGGGCCTCAAGGTCCTGCAGATGGGCCTTCGCTTCGGCGGAAACGATGTCGGCTCGGTTCTGCTCGAAGAGCGCTTCGGGAAACCCGGCGGCGCCACTGAAGAAGAACTTCGCCGCATCATTCGCGAAGCCGGCTTCAAGCCTGTCCAGCGCGATACCCCCTACCGCACCATGTTCCTCAACTAGCCACCGCGATCCGGACAGTAACCCACGACACCCGCGCGCAGCCGGATCCCACCGTTCTCTCGCGTAAAATCGATCTACAATCTTCCTGCCCGGAGAGCCCTCTGCTGACCCAACTCAACGCGCTCGCCCTTTTCCTCGCCTCGCAGCACGGCCTCGGGCACTACTGGAAGACGCACTACGCGGACCACACCTTCCGCAACGTCTATCGCTGGAACGCCTTCGACGTCAGCCTGCTCATCCCCTACTTTCTGGTGATGATCATCCTCGCCTTCTACGGCATTCATCGCTACCAGCTTGTCTGGCTCTACTACCGCAACAAGCGCAACGAATCGAAGTCTCACCTTCCACCCGCGCACTTCGCCGAAGAAGATCTTCCCTTCGTCACCATCCAGCTCCCCATCTACAACGAGCAGTTCGTCATTGACCGCTTACTCGAAGCCTGCTGCCGCCTCGACTACCCCCGCGACCGCTTCGAGATTCAACTACTCGACGACTCCACCGACGAAACTGTCGGCGTCGCCTCCGCCATGGTCGCCCGCTTCGCCGCCGGCACTCAGGGCCTCGCGCCTCAACCCGTCTACTATCTCCATCGCACCAACCGCCACGGCTACAAGGCCGGCGCACTCGAAGAAGGCCTGCGTTCCGCCAAAGGCGAGCTTATCGCCATCTTCGACGCCGACTTCGTTCCTCCACCCACCTGGCTCCGCAGCGTCGTCCACCACTTCGCCGAGCCCGGCGTCGGCATGGTGCAGACGCGCTGGACGCACCTCAATCGCAACTACAGCTTCCTCACCCAGGTCGAAGCCATCCTTCTCGACGGCCACTTCGTCCTCGAGCACGGCGGCCGTTCCCGCGCCGGCGTCTTCTTCAACTTCAACGGCACCGCTGGCATGTGGCGTCGCCAGGCCATCGACGAAGCCGGCGGCTGGCAGCACGACACGCTCACCGAAGACACCGACCTCAGCTATCGCGCCCAACTCAAGGGCTGGAAGTTCAAGTACCTTCAGGACGTCGAGTGCCCCGCCGAGCTGCCCATCGAGATGACCGCCTTCAAAACCCAGCAGGCACGCTGGGCCAAAGGCCTCATCCAGTGCTCGAAAAAAGTTCTCCCTAATGTCTTCCGGTCCGACGCCCCCTTCCACACCAAGCTCGAAGCCTGGTATCACCTCACCGCAAACATCAGCTACCCGCTCATGATCGTGCTCTCGGTGCTGCTCATGCCTGCCATGATCATCCGCTCCTGGCAGGGCCCCATCCAGATGATGCTCATCGACCTCCCGCTCTTCATGGCCTCCACCATGAGCGTCTCGAGCTTCTATCTGGTCAGCCAGCGCGAGCTCTATCCGCGCACCTGGTACAAGACCTTTCTCTACCTGCCCTTTCTCATGTCGCTCGGCGTCGGCCTCACCATCACCAATACCAAGGCCGTGCTGGAGGCTCTCTTCGGCATCAAGAGCGCCTTCGCCCGCACCCCCAAGTACGCTGTCCAGAAGAAGGGTGAAAAGTCGCAGGCCAAAAAATATCGCAAGCGCCTCGGCATCATTCCGTGGATCGAGCTGGCCATCGGCTGCTACTTCGCCGCCACGGTCTGGTACGCCGTCACCACCGAGAATTATTTCACCGTTCCATTCCTTCTACTTTTCGTTCTCGGCTACTGGTACACCGGCCTGCTCAGCATCTTCCAGGGCCTCTTCGAGCGCAAGGGCTCGCAAGGCGACGAGATCCACGAGAAGCCCTACCCGGTAGGCATCTAGATGCGGTCAGCCCAATAGACCTCTCCACGCTGCGATCTCGGCTGGAGCCATCCGGCTCCCTGCACGGCTCAGTGAAGAGCCCCGCCGTTCGCACTGCCTCCTTCCACGCTCGTACTTTCCCCACCCGGTCGCACCCTCCCAATATCTCCTCTGCCCCAAAGCAAAAGGCCCGCGCATGGCGGGCCTTTTGGCCTTCACACCCGAACATCCGCTAGAAGCGGATACCGAACTTGAAGGGGATGTATTCCGTGTGCATGCTGTTGGCTGGATAGAAGTTCGTCGTCGTAGCAGTAATGGCATTCAGGTTGTCGATCGTGATTCCGGGCTTGAACGAGTTGACAACGAACACATACCGAAGCTCGCCGTACACCTGAATCCTCGAGTAATCCGAGAATTTGTACGTGATCCCAGCTCCCCCATTGAAGCCTGGAGCATTCGACGTATATTTGTCGAACGTTGCGCTCGCAATACACGGGTAGAAGCCGCCATAGCCATAGCCATAGCCACCGTAGCCGCCATAGCCGCCGTAGCCACCACCGCAGACTGCGGGTGCAGGCACCGTGAAGGCCGCTGTCTTATGGTAGAAGCCGACGCCGCCCACCGCATACGCTCCCCACGAGTGCCCCGCATAGAACGTATATGTCGGATCAATCGTGAACGACCACACATGGCTTCCTCCGCCCAGAATTCCACTGAGCGCGTTGGCCCCTACAGACGGGTCGAAATCCGTCAGGTAGGTGTCATAGATCGTGGTCTGGTTGTTCAGATTCTGCTGCGTGAATCCGAAGTGGTCCCAGTCAAACTCCACCGGCAGAGCGAAGCGCCTGCTAAACTGCCGTCCGCCGCCCACCTGAAACCCATAACCAATGCTCAGGTAGTTGTTGGTATTCCCCACCGGCAGCCCAAACCCACCGCCGCCATAGGCCATCCACTTGTCCGACCCGTCCGCATTCCTGAAGCTGCTTCCGTACCGGGGACGGCGGCTATTCTGCCCACCACCCGCATGCATCATTGCGGCAAAGTTCGGCGCACCTGGCTCCGCCTTCGCCTCGTTGACCAGGGCATCACTGCCCTCCGCCGCACTGGACGAAACCATCGCCTCGTTCGCAGGAACCTGCAGATTCAACGGCGTCTGCACCGCAGCGCCTGGTTGTTGCGCCACAGCTCCGGTCTGGCTCTGGGCCGCGCTGCTGGTTTGCGCTCCCATCACCGCCACGCCTGCACCGAGGATGGTTATCACAGCGACAGCACGTCGCACCAATACAGAAGCTCCGCCATTCCAGCGGCGCTCAACTTCTGAGGAACGGATAGATCTATACATTGTCTAGACTCCTAATGAATGTTTCAGTCATGTCCAAAGGCGTTAACCCTGAAATGGTTATTTTGTTGCCCTCACGTTATCCGGACCGCCTGATCCGGCGTGCTCGCTTCTTCTCTAATTTCTCTTGGACGTGGAAAGTAGCGAAGTAGATGCAAACCAGCACCGATACAGTCAAAATATAGCAGTATCCCAAGAAAACCCCTTTGGATTCAGCCAGAGCCCATCACCTCACCGTACACTGATCAGAAGGATGTCGATCGCATCAAATCTCGCCCGCGTACATGATGAAATCGGCAACGCCTGCGCCCGCGCCCACCGTGCCCCCCACACCGTCGCACTCATGGCCGTCAGCAAAGTCCAGCCCGCCGAGGCTCTCCTTGAAGCCTTCGAAGCCGGCCAGCGACTCTTCGGCGAAAACCGCGTCCAGGAGTGGCAGACCAAGCGCACATCCCTCCCCGATTTCCTCGCCCCCGCGCAGATCCACCTCATCGGCCCACTCCAGAACAACAAGACCGCCAAAGCGGCCGAGATCTTCGACGCCGTCGACACTCTCGACTCCCTCAAAACCGCCGAACGCCTCAACGCCGCCGCCCAGTCCCTTAACAAAACCCTCCGCGTGCTCATCGAGGTCAAGCTCTCGCACGAGGACACCAAGCACGGCCTCGCCCCAGCCGAACTCACCGCCCTTCTCACAGCCCTGCAGCCGCTCCTCCACCTCGAAGTCCGCGGACTCATGACCGTCCCACCCTTCGCCGACGACCCCGAAACCGCCCGCCCATACTTCCAGCATCTGCGCCGCCTCCGCGACGAACACATCGCTCTCTGCCCCACCCTCACCGACCTCTCCATGGGCATGTCCAACGACTTCGCCGTAGCCATCGAAGAGGGCTCCACCACCGTCCGCATCGGCACCGCCATCTTCGGCAAGCGCACCTACGCATGAGCCTCCAACTCCGCGCCACCGCCACCGGCTGCACACTCGCCGTGCGCGTCCACCCCGGCGCCCGCCGCAACGCCATCACCGGCATCCACGACGGCGCACTCAAAGTCGCCCTCACCACCCCACCCACCGACGGCCGCGCCAACGCCGCCCTCATCGCCTTCCTCGCCGACCGCCTCAAGCTCCCCCGCGCCAGCATCACCCTCCTCACCGGCGCCACCAGCCGCTCCAAAACCCTCCGCCTCGAAGGCCTCACCTCCACCGAACTCACCGCCACACTCAAACCCGAACTCGCCTAACGCTTCCCCCGCGACCACACCATCGCAATCCCCACCACCAGCGTCACCGCTCCCCCCGCAAACAGCCCCGCCATCTCACCCGCCAGCCGCACCTCCGGCTGCATCGCGCCCTTACTCGCCGCATGATCCATCACAGCGCGCGCCGTCAACCAACCCACCCCCGCAAACACCGCCACCAACACCAACGTTCGCCAAAGCACCCGCATCGCTCGACTCCACGCCCACACGCCAACACGCCTCTACTACTTACTCCTTACTCTTTACTCTCTGCCCCTTACTCCCATTCAATCGTGCCTGGCGGCTTCGACGTAATGTCATACACCACGCGATTGATCCCCCGCACCTCGCTCACAATCCTGCTGGAGATCGCGCGCAGCACCTCATACGGCAGCGCCGCCCAGTCCGCGGTCATTCCATCCTCACTCTCCACCGCACGAATCGCGCACGTATACGCATACGTTCGCTGGTCGCCCATCACGCCAACAGTCTTCACCGGCAGCAGCACCGCAAAGCTCTGCCACACCTTCCGGTACAGCCCCGCCCGCTTGATCTCCGCCGTACAGATCGCATCGGCCTCCTGCAGAATCGCAACCCGCTCCGGCGTCACCTCGCCGAGAATCCGCACCGCCAGCCCCGGCCCGGGGAACGGTTGCCGCTCGAGAATCTCGTCCGGCATCTGCAAGTCGCGCCCAATCCTCCGCACCTCATCCTTGAACAAATCCCGCAGCGGCTCAATCAACTTCAGCTTCATATCCGCCGGCAGCCCACCCACATTGTGGTGGCTCTTGATCACGTGCGAAGGCCCATGAACACTGGCCGATTCAATCACATCCGGATACAGCGTCCCCTGCACCAGCCACGCGACCTCTTCACCCGCGGACTTCTCCGCCTCAAAGATCTTCTTCGCCT
>JAJXYW010000086.1 GCA_021780415.1 Acidobacteriota bacterium | reverse complement strand
CGGGCTAGCGCAGAGCTCCGGGAAACGGCTTGAGCTGCAAACACCCACTAACCAACCTTTTGATTTTAGCAGAAGTTGAGCGTGCCGGACGTCGCGCGGTTGTGATGTGATGCGTGCTTCGGATTGCGTGCACTCTGCTGGTGGCACTTACAGGCCGGATGCAGTTGTCGAGGGCGCTGCCTGAGGCGCCGGAGTTGGGGTTGTGGTGGGCGAGGAGGGGGTGGTTGTTGCCGGAGCAGGAGTAGATGGAGCGGCGGTTGGCGCAGGGGCCGGTGGTGTGGCCTCCTGTGGGGTGACTGTTGCTGGCGCTGCCTGAGGCGCCGGGGTTGGGGTGGGTGCCGGAGATGGTGCCGCTGCAGGGGTGGCCGCCGCGGGTGCAGGAGTAGCTGGAGCGGCGGCGGCGGGGGCTGCCTTCCGGCTGGCCTTGGCGTGCGACTTCGAGGGAGGGGTCTTCAGTCGCGGAATGCCGTAGGCCTGGCCGTGGCGGATGATGGTCTTCTCGTCGAAGGTGTGGGTGTCCGGGTTATTGAAGGTTGCGCCGGGCGGGACGAGGGTGTCGGTAACGGTCTTGCCGGTGGGTGCGCCGACGCGGAGTTCGATGCGGGAGGGGTCGATGCCCTTCTCCTGCACGAGGTACTGGCGGGCGTTGAGGGCACGCTCGGCAGCCGCCTCAGGCTTCTCCTTGGGGTCGGAGGTGCCAACCATGATCAGGTGGTCATCGGTCTGCTGCTTGAGGGTGAGAGCGATGTCGTCGAGGCAGCCCTTGGCTTCGTTGTCGACGCGCACGGGGCGGCGCTGGTCGCGCGTGAAGCTCAGACTGCAGAGCTGCTGGGTTTGGGGTACGACCGGTAAGACGGGTGCGGTGATGATGACGTCGGTGGTGGCCTTGGCGGTTTGGCCGAGATCGTCCACGACGTTGCAGGTGACTGTGACGGTGCTGGGACTGAGGCCGGCGGTGGTGAGGATGGCCGTGGGGCCGGAACTGGTGATGACGCCGGCAGTGGCGGAGTATGAGTAGGTCAGGGGGCGGTTCTGAGGGCTGGTGCCGACGGTGCTGATCGCGATGTCGGTGCCGGAGACGGCGGTGCTGGGATTGGCGCTGCAGGTAAGGGTGGGCGGCTCGAAGGCCTTGACGGTGAAGGGGGCGGCGCAGGAGGCTTGCTCGCGGGCGCGCGAACCCTGCTGCACGTGGCCGGTGACGGCGTAGTCGCCGGGAGCGAGGCCGGTGGTGTCGACAGTGGCTTCAGGGCCGGAGGCGGTGATCTTGCCGCCGTTGGCAGCCCAGGTGTAGACGGGGGTCTTCTTCGGATTGAGATGGAGGGTGTTGGCTTCGACCTTGACGAGTTCGCCGGGGTAGACGCTGGAGGGCTGAGCTCCGCAGCCGAGCATGACGGGGTAGGGAGGCTGGACGTTGCCGAAGCGCGCGACGAGACCTCCGGAGAGCTTGAGGTTGTCGATCTCACCGAAGCCGCCCTGAGTTCCGGATGGAAGCAGGAGAGGACCGTAGACCACCTGCGAGTATTGGAAGTCGGCCTGGATGGGGCGGATGGCGAGGTGGTGGTTGAAGATGGGCAGGACGTAGTCGACGCCGACGCCGCCGGTGACTCCCCAGCCCCACATGAGGGACTGGCCGGCGGGGCCGTTGGTGCGCTCGCCGCCGCCGAGGAGGTGGGCGAAGGGGACGAAGCGTCCGAGGGGCAGACGGAAGATGGGGCCACCTTCGGCGGTGTAGATCAGTTGACTGCAGCTCTCACCGGAGCAGGGGATGTATTGGGTGTGCTCGTTGGTGCCGGAGAAGTATCCACCCTCCGCCTGCACGCCGAAGTAGCGATTGAAGTAGACGGCGATGCTGACGGTGGCGTTGGGATTGCTGATGCTCTGGTACTGATAGCCATTGATCCCGCTGTTGAAGGGGTGGAAGTAGCCGTAGCCGCCGTAGATATCGACGCGCGAGTCTACGTGTTCCTCGCCGGCTTTGGTCGCCTGCGCAGAGCAGAGCGTCGCAATACCGAGGCCGAGGAGAGCGAAAACCAGACGAGTCCAGTGATTCAAGCGTGACATTGCGGCGATTCCTCCAGATATCCCATTCGTATTGAGACGTTCGCTTTGCATCAGAGATCTACAGAAGGTGTTTGAAGTCAAGCGCGTGGTGCGCGGGTTTCCTGTGTATTGTCTCCCGGACAGGCGCCGGGAAATCTGGAAAAGCTGAAATAATCTGCTGTCCGGACTTGATGAGCGGCTGCGATGCGGATATGCTGAACATAATGCAAAACACCAGTGTACGTATGGCGCGCTGTCCAAGGCAAAGTGGGACTTGTTGACTGTGCGCGTAATACCCTGATCTTACCCCGTAAACAAAATTGATCGAAACTTTGTGATCCATTCATAGTAGCCCCCTCTGGGTTTACGGGAAATTCCATCTCATGCCAGCAGGCCCTGTGCGGGTCATTAAGGGAAGGTTGCATTGGTTATTGACATGTCTCCCAGCGAAAGCGTCGCCAAACTTCACCAAAAGCGGTTGAACCATCTGCAGGCTCTGGAGGCGGAGAGCCTCTATATTTTGCGGGAGGCGGTGGCAGAGTTTGCGCGCCCTGTGATGCTGTATTCGATTGGCAAGGACTCCAGCGTGATGCTGCGACTGGCCCAGAAGGCATTTTATCCGGGCAGGATTCCGTTTCCGCTGCTGCACATCGATACCAGCTATAAGTTTCCCGAGATGATCTCGTTTCGCGACAACTATGCGCGTGAGATTGGCGCGGATTTGAGGGTGCATCGCAATGAGGCGGCGATTGCGGATGGGGCGAGCCCCTGGAAGCTGGGAACGCAGAATTGCTGCGGAGCATTGAAGACGCGGTCGCTGCTGGATGCGCTGGAGGAGGGCGGTTTTGACGCCGCGTTTGGAGGTGCGAGGCGGGATGAGGAGAAGAGCCGCGCCAAGGAGCGGGTGTACAGCTTCCGCGATGCGGCGGGCCAGTGGGACCCGAAGAATCAGCGACCGGAGCTTTGGAGCCTCTATAACTCGCGGCTGCGCAAGGGGGAGAGCATTCGCGTGTTTCCGCTGTCGAACTGGACGGAGTTGGACATCTGGCTCTATCTGTATGCGGAGCAGATTCCGATTGTGCCGCTGTACTACGCGGCGGAGCGCCTGGCGGTGATTCGCGGGGGAGCGATCACACTGGTGCATGAGGGGATGCGGTTGCTGCCGGAGGAGAAGCCGGAGCTGATGAAGGTCCGGATGCGCTCGCTGGGATGCGTGCCATGCACGGGGGCGATTCGGAGTGAGGCAGAGACGTTGCCGGAGATTATCGAGGAGCTGATTAGCTTCCGGCGCAGTGAACGCGAGGGGCGGGCGATCGATCACGACGAAGAGGGATCGATGGAGTTGAAGAAGCGGGAGGGATATTTCTAATGAGCGTGATGACTTCAACAGAGGCGAGTTCGCGGGAGCAGGGTTTTCGTGCGTTTCTTGACGCGCATCTCGAACAGGAGATGCTGCGGTTTACGACCGCCGGGAGCGTTGATGATGGCAAGAGTACGCTGATTGGGCGGCTGCTGCATGACACCAAGAGTGTGTATGAGGACCAGCTTGCGTCGATTCGCGCAAGCCGGGTGAATCGTTCGGGTGGCTTGGTAGATCTGTCATTGCTGACGGATGGGCTGAAGGCCGAACGCGAGCAGGGAATTACCATCGACGTGGCGTATCGGTATTTCTCTACGGCGAAGCGGAAGTTCATCATCGCGGATACGCCGGGGCATGAGCAGTACACGCGCAATATGGCGACGGGCGCTTCGACGGCGGACGTTGCGATTGTGCTGATTGATGCGCGAGCGTTTCAACGGGCAGGCGAGTTGCTGCCCCAGTCGCGGCGGCACACGTATATCGCGAGCCTGCTGCGGATTCCGCACGTTGTGGCGGCCGTCAACAAGATGGACCTGGTGGACTATAGCGCAGAGGTCTTCGATGCCATCTGCGCGGAGTTTACGGCGCTTGCGGGACGGCTTGGGCTGAAGAGTGTTGAGGTGATTCCGGTGAGCGCGCTGGTCGGCGACAACGTCGTGGAGCGCAGCGCGGTGATGGACTGGTATCAGGGGCCGACGCTGCTGGAGTACCTGGAGACGGTGCCGCTGACGATCAGTGAGGCTGCGGCTGGACCGTTGCGGTTTCCGGTGCAGTTGGTGGTGCGACCCGATGGGGAGTTTCGGGGATTTGCGGGACGCGTCGAGCGCGGAGAGGTGCGGCCGGGGATGCGGGTGAAGGCGCTGCCGAGTGGACGGGTTACGACGGTGAAACGCATCGTGACGTATGACGGCGAGCTTGCGGCGGCGAGCTTTCCGCTTGGCGTTACGTTGGAGCTGGAGGATGAGATCGACCTGAGCCGCGGCGAGATGCTGGTTGGAGAGACGCAGATTGCGCCGCAGGTGAGTTCGGCGTTTCGGGCGATGGTGGTGTGGATGCACGAGCAGCCACTGATTGCAGGGCGGACGTATCTGGCCAAGCATACGACGCGCACGGTTCGGGCGACGGTGCGGAGGGTTCGCTATCGTGTGGATATTCAGTCGGCGGAACATCGAGAGAGTTCGCAGTTGCAGATGAACGATATTGCGGAGGTAGAGTTCGATACGAACCTGCCGCTGTTCTTTGACGCGTATGCCGAGAACCGTGAGATGGGCGCGCTGATCCTGATCGATGCGGTGACGAATGCGACGGTTGGCGCGGCGATGATTCTGTCTGCCGCTGCGGCGTTGGAGGAGGATTCGACAGAGGCACATGGGGCTGCGTTTGTGTGGTTGCGGGGGCTTCCGGGTGAGGCGGCGGTGCTGCGCGAGACGCTGCGGGATCGCGGACGAGCTGCGGTGATTGTGGACGATCCGCTGATTCTCGAGGGCTCGCTGGCAGGTGCGGTGCGGGCGCTGCAACTGGCGGATGTTACGGCGATCTCGGCGCGTGTGGAACTGCGGGAGGAGACGCTTGCGGCAGTGAGAGAAGCTGCTGGCGGCGCGTGCTTTGAGTCATACGCCGAAGCCGCGGCGTGGTTCGAGGGGTCGTCCAGCCGAGGGGAGACGCGATGAGTGAACGTCTGGAGGTGAGCATGGATCAGGCTGAGAAACTCTCGGCGGAAGAGTTGGTTGCGGAGGTTGTACGGCGGGCTGTGCGGGAGGGTGGGGGTGCGAGGGTCTGCTTGACGAGCAGCTTCCAGACCGAGGACATGGTGGTGCTGCACATGCTGCGCAAGCATCTGCTACGGGTTCCGGTGATCTTTCTGGAGACGGGATATCACTTTGCGGAGGTGATTGCGTATCGCGATCAGATGGCGAGGGAGTGGGAGTTGAACCTCGTGAACGCGCTGCCGAAGACGACGCTTGAGGAGCATGAGAAGGAGTTTGGGCTGCTGCATATCGTCGAGCCAACGAAGTGCTGCGCGATCCGCAAGGTGGAGCCGCTGATGCGCTCGCTGGAGGGGTTTGCGTGGTGGTTTACGGGGCTGAGGCGGGAGCAGTCGCCGACACGGGCGGG
>JAJXYW010000249.1 GCA_021780415.1 Acidobacteriota bacterium | reverse complement strand
CGCGCAGGACCTCTCGCCCACCGCGCAGAGCGTCTTCAGCGTTGGCGAACTCGTCCGCCGCGTCCGCTCGCTGGTCGAGCACACCCACCATCACGTCATCGTCGAAGGCGAAATCTCCAACTGGCGGCCAGCGACCAGCGGCCACTGCTACTTCACGCTCAAGGACGCCGAGGCCCAGCTCTCCATCGTCCTCTTCCGCCGTCAGGCGGCGCTCCTGCGCTTCCGCCCCAAGGACGGCGACGCCGTCCGCATCTCGGGCTCGCTCAGCATCTACGAGTCGCGCGGCCAGCTCCAGCTCGTCGCTGAGACCATGCAGCAGACCGGCCTCGGCGCGCTACTCGCCGCCACGCAAGCCCTCAAAGACCGCCTCCGCCGCGAGGGCCTCTTCGAGAACGCGCGCCAGCTCCCGCCCTTCCCCCGCTGCATCGGAGTCGTCACCAGCCTGCAGGGCGCGGCACTGCGCGACATCGTCAAGGTCTGCCGCCGCCGCCACGCCGCCGTCAACCTCCTCATCTATCCCGCCGCCGTGCAAGGCCCCAACTGCCCCGCCGAAATCGCCGCCGGCGTCCACTGGTTCTCCGCCCATTCTGAGCGCGTCGACGTCGTCCTCGTAGCCCGCGGCGGCGGCTCCTGGGAAGACCTCCACGGCTTCGACGCCGAGATCGTTGCCCGCGCCATCGCCGCCTGCTCCGTCCCCGTCATCACCGGCATCGGCCATGCCACCGACACCACCATCGCCGACGCAGCCGCCGATCTCCACGCCCCCACACCCTCCGCCGCCGCCGAACTCCTCACCGCCGCGCAGCACACCATCGCCGACCGCCTCACCCGCCTCCACGCCAGCCTCACCCGCGCCAGCCGCTACAACCTCCTCCGCTTCCGCCAGCACCTCGCCAGCCTCACCGCCGACTCCATCCTCCGCCGCGCCCGCACCACCTTCGAGCGCCGCGCACAGCATCTCGACGACCTCACCTACCGCGCCGAGACCTCCCTCAACCGCACCCTCCGCACCCGCAACACGCGCCTCGCGCAGCTCGAAACCCGCCTCCGCCGCCAGCACATCTCCCTGCGCCTGGCCAACGACGCGCACCGCTTCCAATCCCTCCAGCAGCGCCTGCAATCGGCTCGCACCACGCCCTTCCTCAACGCGCACACCCGCCTGGCCCACGCCACCTCGCAACTCGAAGCGCTCAGCCCACTGCGCGTCCTCGACCGCGGCTACGCCCTCGTATACGGCCCCGACGGCAGGCTCCTCCGCAACGCCACCGAAGCCCCCGCCGGCGCCCCCATCACCGCCCAACTAGCCCACGGCCGCCTCCGCGCCAAAGTCACCTCCACCGAATAACCGCCCACACAATCCTCTTCCTCACTGGCCCTTACCGCGCTCATCCACTAGCATCAGTAGTTGGACATCAAAGCGCCCAAAGGATCAGCATGCGGAAGTTGTTTGGCACGGACGGAATACGAGCGGTCGCCGGTGAGGCACCGCTGGACAAGCGCACCATCTACGCAGTCGGCGTGGCCCTCGCCACCAGGCTCGGCGAAGCCCGCAAGCCCGTCCGCATCATCATGGGCATGGACACCCGCGAGAGCTGCCACTGGATCGCCGCCACGCTCGCCGCCGGCCTTCGCGCCGCCGGTGCCGAGGTCGCCTCCGCCGGCATCCTCACCACGCCAGCCATCGCCTTCCTGGCCCGCAAGCACGGCTTCTCCGCCGGCGTCGTCATCTCCGCCAGCCACAATCCCTGGCAGGACAACGGCATCAAAATCTTCGGCGGCGACGGCTACAAACTCCCCGACGAAGTCGAACTCGGCATCGAGCACGAAATCACGCGCGTCCTCGCCACCAACCCCACGATCCCCGAAGACCCCGCGCTCCCCGAGGTCAACGAATCCTATCGCGCCGAGTACATCCGCTTCCTCCTCGAAGCCGTCCCCTACCTCTCCCTCGACAACCGCCGCATCGTCCTCGACTGCGCTAACGGAGCCGCCAGCGCCGTCGCCCCGCAGCTCTTCGACTCCCTCCACGGCACCGTCGAGGTCACCCACGCTTCGCCCGACGGCCACAACATCAACGAGCACTGCGGCGCGCTGCATCCTGAGATCGTCGCCGCCCAGGTCAAAGTCTCCGGCGCCTCCATGGGCATCACCTTCGACGGCGATGCCGACCGCGCCCTCTTCGCCGATGAGCACGGCAATGTCGTCAACGGCGACGCCGTCATGCTCGCCTGCGCCCGCGACCTCCAGGCCCGCGGTGAACTCGCCAATAACCTTGTCGTTGCGACGACGATGTCCAACATGGGCCTCGAAGCCGCCTTCGCCCGGTCCGGCATCCGCATGCTCCGCGCCCCGGTCGGCGACAAGTATGTCCTCGAAGAGATGCGCAACTCGGGAGCATCATTGGGCGGCGAGCAGTCCGGCCACATCCTCTTCCCCGCCCGCGCCACCACCGGCGACGGCCTCCTCACCGCGCTGCTTGTCTTGGACCTCGTTCACCGCAGCGGCAAGCCCCTCGGCGAACTCATCGCCGACCTCACCCACTACCCGCAGATCATCCTCAACGTAAAGGTTCGCGAAAAGCTCCCGCTCAACACCTTCCCCGCCATCGTCGCCGCCATCGCCGCCGCCGAGGCCGACCTCGCCACCACCGGCCGCGTCGTCATCCGCTACTCCGGCACCGAAGCCCTCGCCCGCGTCATGATCGAAGCCGCCAGCGCCGAAGCCATGCACCACCACGCCAACAACATCGCCAACGCCATCCGCTCCGAACTCGGCGTCTAGCCTCATCCGCATTACGGCATCCCCACCACTCCCGGCGACCCCAGGATGTGGATCGTATGCAGCCAAGTCTCCGCTACCGATCCCCAATGCGAGATTGGCAGGTCCGTCGGCCGCATCCCGAACCCATGGCCCCCCTGCGTGTACACATGCAGCTCCGCCGGAATCTTTGCATTCTTCAGTGCTTGAAAATACACCAGCGCATTCTCGACATGCGCGGTGTAATCATTCTCCGCCTGCACTAAAAACGTAGGGGGCACCTGTGCATTAGGCGCCACCGACGGATCGACCTTGCCCGCGGCTCCCGCGAGCCAGCCCGGATAGATCACCATCTGAAAGTCAGGCCGCGCATCGATCGTTGAAGGCGGCAGATTCTTTCCATGAAAATCCGGATGCGTACTCAGCACCACCGCAAGATGCGCTCCGGCAGAAAATCCAATCACTCCAATGCGCTGCGGATCGATATGCCATTCTGCAGCATGCTCGCGCGTCAACCGCATCGCCTGCTGAGCATCCTCGAGGTCTTCCACATTCGCCGGATAATGTCCCTCCTCCGGCACCCGATATTTCACCAGCACACACGTCATGCCGATCGAGTTCAACCAGTCGCACACTTCCGTGCCCTCGATATTGTAAGCAAGGCGAATGTACGCTCCACCCGGAAACACCAACGCCGCCGCGCCGGAATTCTTGCCCTTTGGCGGGTACACCGTGAGGCTGGGCCTGCTCACATTCGTGACCCGCACCGTAACCTTGCCAGATACTATCCGATTCGCATCCGTGGTCGGATCGATCTCCGGTCCCACCACCTTCGACGGTTCGGGATTGCCATTCGGCCACAGCGGCAGAATCGTCTCCTGCGCCATAGCCGGCAATGACAACAGCATCATTGCAACGAAAACACAAAGCAATCGCATATCTCTCCTTGGATTGTTTCCTCAGCCAACCAGACCCTCATTTGATATCTCTCCAATTCTTTCCCACCCCTACCTCAGCCACAATCGGCACCGTAAACGTCGCAGCCGATTCCATCTCCCGCTTCACCAGTTCCTGCATCTGCTCCGCCTCTTCCGGCACCACATCAAACAGCAACTCATCATGCACCTGCAGCGTCATCACCGACTTCAGCTTCCGCTCCCTCATCGCCCGATCGATCCGCAGCATCGCAATCTTGATCAGGTCCGCAGCCGTTCCCTGCAGCGGCGTATTGATCGCGGTCCGCTCCGCAAACCCACGCTGATTCGGATTGCGCGATTGAATATCCGGAATCGGCCGCACGCGCCCAAACGCAGTCCGCACGGACTGATCGCGCCGCACCTTCTCCAGCGTGCGCTCGATAAACTCCGCCACGCCCTTATACCGTTCGAAGTACCGCTCGATATACTCCTTCGCAACGCGCTGCTCAATCCCCAACTGCGCCGCCAGCCCAAACGGTGAGATCCCATACACAATGCCGAAGTTCACGGCCTTGGCCCGCGCACGCGTCTCCTTATCCATTGTCTCCGGATTCACTTCGAAGACCTCCGCAGCCGTCAGCGTATGAATATCCTTGCCCGTCCGATACGCATCCAGCAGCAACGGGTCCTGCGAAAAATGGGCCATCAACCGCAACTCAATCTGCGAATAGTCCGCCGACATCAGCAGGTTTCCCGGCGCCGCAATAAATGCCGCACGAATCTCGCGTCCCACCGCAGTCCGCACCGGAATATTCTGCAAATTCGGATTCGTTGACGACAATCTTCCCGTCGCGGTTCCCACCTGGTTGAACGTCGTATGAATCCGCCCCTGCGCATCCTCCAGTGTCGGCAGAGCGTCAAGATACGTGCCCTTCAGCTTCTGCAGTTGCCGATACTCCAGCACCAGCGCCGGCACTTCATGATGCGCCGCCAGGTCTTCCAAAATATCCTGCGCCGTCGAAATCACCTTGCCCTTGCCATGCTTCGTAGGCTTTGGCAGATCCATCTTATTGAACAGCACATCCCCCAACTGCTTCGGAGAATTGATATTGAATCGATGACCCGAGCTCGCATACACCCGTTCCGCCAAATCATCGATCGTCACCGCCAGCCGCGAACTCATCGCTCGCAGCACATCACTATCCACCCGCACACCCGCCTGCTCCATGTGCAGCAACACCGGCACCAGCGGCAGATCCAACAACCGATACACATCCTCCAGCGTCGACTGCTCGTTCAACTCACTCGACGCTTCCCGCTTCACCGCAGCAGCTACAGCGCTCGCAGACTTCACTTCTTTATCCGCGAACAACATCGCCGTCGTAATCGCGCCACCCAATCCCGGCTCATCGCGCAGCAGCTCTCTGGGCTGCGCCAACGCCGCCTCCTCCATCTGTTCGCCAAGAGTCTTCGCCAGCCGAACTACCGCAGCCGCCGCTTCTGCCAATCGCTTCGGATCGCTGGGATTCTCTTTTGCAGGCTGATGTTTCAATGCGAGGCTCGTCGTCCGCGCCGCCATATCCACCAGCGTGTGAGAGCTGTGCGTGGGGTTCAGCAGATAACTCTCCAGCATCACATCCGTGATCGCCCCCGCCAGCACAACACCATGCGGCTCCAGCGCGCGCAGCACCGCCTTCAGATCATGCACCTGTTTCGGCAGCGACGCGTCCTCCAACGCCTCACGCATCCCCGACGCATCCAGCGACACCTCCACCGCATGCCCCGACGTCACTGCAAGCCCTATCCGGACCATCGCATCCGATACCGGTACCGCCTCCTTC
>JAJXYW010000006.1 GCA_021780415.1 Acidobacteriota bacterium | reverse complement strand
AGGTCGCGCCGAGCGCCACCCCGCCCAGCCGCGGCGTCGGGCAGTCGTGGAGCTTCCGCCCACCCGGCTCGTCCATCGCGCCGCACCGCTCCGCCAGCCGGATCACCGGCGGAGTGAGAAGCAGCGTACCGATTGCGGCTATCAGCAAGGCGACAAAGGGTTCAATCATGGCTCATGAGCCTACCGCCATCATGCTCTCTCATCGGTTCCCCCCATTCATCAACAACCGCCATCCGCACCCGCCGTTTCCCGCCCGCGTTCGGCCGACGGAAACCACCCGCCGTTGTTTTCTGCCCGTAGGGGCGGCCGTCCCTGGCCGCCCGGCGTGGTGCCGCGTGTCGCATCGGTGGCGGGAGGCCACGGAGGGCCTCCCCTACGCCACGATCCATAGCCGACGCGTCCCTGGCCGCGCCCCGCTTGCCAGGATGACAGCAATGGGTGCGGTCGCCTTCTTCTTTTCGTTCGGCCGGCGGAAACCTCCCGCCGTTCTTTTCTGCCCGTAGGGGCGGCCGTCCCTGGCCGCCCGGCGTGGGGCCGGGTGTCGCATCGGCGGCGGGAGGCCACGGAGGGCCTCCCCTACGCCACGATCCATAGCCGGCGCGATCCTGGCCGCGCTTCGCTTGCCAGGATGACAGCAATGGGTGCGGTCGCCTTCTTCTTTTCGTTCGGCCGGCGGAAACCACCCGCCGTTGTTTTCTGCCCGTAGGGGCGGCCGTCCCTGGCCGCCCGGCGTGGTGCCGCATCGCCGGCGGGAGGCCACGGAGGGCCTCCCCTACGCCGTAATCCACAGCCGGCGCGTTCTCATAGCGGCCACATCCTTGCGGCCGATGCGCCGTTTTCCACCCCGTGGCGCGGGCGCCCTCTCCTCACCTGTCATTGCGAGGGCTCCCCGCAAAGGGCACCCAGCGAAGCAATCCCGGCCCTGCATGACCGGCCCCTAAGCCTGCGGTCTTTCAACCGCAAGACTGCCGCGGCCCTTAGGGCCTCGCAGTGACAGCAATGGTCGGTAGTCGGTGGTCCGCCGTCGGCCGTCATCTGTCTGCCTTCACCGGTCATCGGTCATCCGTCACCGTCATCCCTCATCGCCCATTTTCCCCGATCACCTCTTCGAACAACCTGGCATACGTGGCCGTTCTATACGGTCGGTCGCCTTTGGCGCGCATCCAGGCCAGGCCCGCCGCACCGGCCGCGGCCCCCGCAGGCCCATCGAGAAACTTGAGCAGCGCCGTGGCCAAAGCCCCGCCGTCACCGGGCGCGACCGAAACCCCGGCGCCGCTCGCGGCCAGAGTCCTCGCGACCTCGGCTTCCCGCGGCCCGACGAACGCCACGGGCCGGCCGACGGCCAAGATGCCGTACACCTTGCTGGGCACCACCAGCCCTAGCGTTTCGGGCTTCTGCGTGATGACGTGAACGTCCCCCACGGCGAGGCTCCGGCCCAGCAGCTCGCGCGGCTGATAGGGACGAAACCGCACGTTGACGAGTCCACGCCGCTCGGCCTCCTCCTGCACGGGTGCCATCTGATCGCCCGCCCCCACGAAGAGGAAGGCGACATCCTGCCGTTCACGCAGCACCTCGGCCGCATCCAGCAGCTCGCGGAAGGTGTGGGCGCGGCCCAGGTTGCCCGAATACATCACCACGCGCTTCCCGCGAAGCCCCCAATCGGCTTTCAAGGCCTCGACCTCCCGGGGGTCGTGCGCCAGCGACGCCAGGTCTGCCCAATTCGGAATGACGGTGATCGCCTCCTCGGCCACGCCGTACGCCCGCACTCTCTCCCGCATGTCCTCGCCGAGGACGACGACGCGCCCACAGCGGCGCAGGGCCCACCGATGCAGGCACCGCAGCCAGCCCGCCAGCAGGCCGCCCCGCCGGATCGCCCCGAGGGCCTCGGCGACCTCCGGGTAGAGATCCTGAACCACGTGGACGAGCGGGACACCCTTGAGCCGGCCCGCGAGCGCACCCGCGGTAACAAGCAGGGGCGGCGTGGACTCCACGAAAAGCAAATCTACACGCGGGCCGCGCACCATGGCCGCAAACGCCCCCGCGTAGAAGCTCAGGTAGTCCGCCAGCCGGGCCGCCGTCCCCCTCTTCCCGAAGCCCGTGCCGCGCCTCAAGATCGCCACCCCGCGGTGCTCGTCTCGACGCGGAAGCTTCCCCCCGGCGGCATAAGCCGACCGGCTCGCCACCACCGTCACCCTGTGCCCCGCCGCCACGAGGTCTACCGCCAAATCCTCCAGCAGTTGCCCCGTCGCCGCCCCGTCAGGCCAGTAGTACTGATTCACGCAAAGGATGTGGATGGGGATCTCCGAAGTGTTGCCCGCTGACCGTTGACCGATGACCGCTTCTCTCTCTTACCGTCATCCGTCATCCCCCTTTCCGTCACCCGTCATCTCCCTCGGCTTCCCTCGTACCACTCCACGCTCCGCGCGAGCCCCTCATCAAACGGCGTTTTCGCCGTGAAGCCGAACCACTCCCGGGCCCGGCTCACGTCCAGCATGCGCCGCGGCTGGCCGTTGGGTTTGGAGGTGTCCCACACGATCCGGCCCCCGTAGCGGCAGAGTGCCTTCACCTTTTCGGCCAGGTCGCGGATGGTGATCTCGAAGCCGGCGCCCAGGTTCACGGGCTCGGGGCCGTCGTAGCGCTCCGTCGCCAGCGCGATGCCTTCCGCCGCGTCGTCCACGTAGAGAAACTCTCGGCTAGGGCTCCCGTCGCCCCACAGCACCACCTCGGGCGCCTTCGCCTCCCGCGCATCCACGAACTTCTTGATCATGGCCGGGATGACGTGGCTCGAAGCGGGGTCAAAGTTGTCGCCCGGCCCATAGAGATTCACGGGCAAGAGGAAGATCGCGTTGAAGCCATACTGCGCGCGGTAGGCCTGCGCCTGCACCAGCAGCATCTTCTTCGCGAGGCCGTAAGGGGCATTGGTCTCTTCGGGATAACCGTTCCACAGATCGTCTTCCCGGAAGGGCACCGGCGTAAACTTCGGGTAGGCGCAAATCGTGCCGATGGCCACGAATTTCTCCAGACCGGCCTTCCACCCCTCGTGCATGAGCTGCACGCCCATCATCAGGTTTTCGTAAAAGAAGCGCCCCGGGTTCTTACGGTTCGCCCCGATCCCTCCCACCACCGCCGCCAGGTGAATCACCACCTCCGGCCGCAGGTCCGCGTACATCCGCCGCACCGCCTCGCCTTCGACGAGGTCGTACTCCGCGTGCCGCGGCACCAGCACCGACGCCCCCGCCGCTTCCAGCCGCCGGCACAGCGCCTGCCCCAGAAAACCAGCACCGCCGGTGACCACCACACGCCTACCTCTCAGGTTCAAATGCGGCCTCCGAATGGAGAAATAGTCGGTCGTCGGTGATTTTCAGTCCATGGTCCATGGTCCATGGTCCATGGTCGATGGTCGATAGCCAAGGAAGGACCGTTCATGAGCCATAGGCGGGACCATCTTCCTTAAGCCAAGACTTCTCGGGAGACACAGCATTCCGAAGTGCCTGCAGTCTCGAAGCTAGGGTTTGGGCCTTTGCATAGAGTCCAGGCAGCGTGACCCCTTGTGTGGCATAACCTCGCCTCTCAATGAGCTTCTGGCACGCCACGGTTTCGACGAGAGACCGAATGGCCATACCGAGGAAGCGAGCGAACTCGGCATCGCTCTGTCCGGTCGAGCCTTCAGCGATGTTGAGCGCGATGGATGTCGCCGCTCTTGTAATCTGGCTCTTCAAGTTGAACTCTTCGTGCTTTGGGAGCTGCGAGGCCACGGCGTAGATGTCGTCAATATAGTCCAGCGACGCCTGCCACACTTCCAACTTCTCAAACTTGAAGGTCATTCACCGTTCCCTAATAAGTCGATGGTCCAGCGTCGGTAGTCCGTGGTCGATAGTCCGTGGTCCATGGCCCCCGCCCTTTTCTTAGCCATCGTCCATCGACCCTCGACGTCCCCTTCTTAGCCATCGACCATCGTCCATCGTCTATCGTCGATCATCCATCGTCCATCGTCCATCGTCCATCGACTACTTCTTCCTCTCCCTCGCCCACTCCTCAGCCGCCGCCAGCTCCAGGTCCGCCTCGACCATGGTCCTCACCAGCTCTCTGAAGGTCACCTTCGGCTCCCAGCCCAGCACCCGCTTGGCTTTCGACGGATCACCCAGCAAGAGGTCCACCTCGGCGGGGCGGAAGTAGCGCGGGTCCACCTCGACGAGCACGCGGCCCGTGGCCTTGTCCACGCCCCTTTCCTCCCGGCCCTCGCCCGTCCACTCCAGCTCGAAGCCGGCCACCCGGAAAGCCTCGGCGCAGAACTCCCGCACCGTGTGCGTCTCGCCCGTGGCCACCACGTAATCGTCCGGCTCCTCCACCTGGAGCATGCGCCACATGGCCTCCACGTATTCGGGCGCGTAGCCCCAGTCCCGCTTGGCGCCTAGGTTGCCCAGAAAAAGCTTTTCCTGTAAGCCGTGCCGAATTCTCCCCGCGGCCCGCGTGATCTTGCGCGTCACGAAGGTCTCGCCGCGCCGGGGCGACTCGTGGTTGAAGAGGATGCCGTTCACGGCGAACAACCCGTAGGCCTCGCGGTAGTTGCGCGTGATGGAGAAGGCGTACACCTTCGCGCAGGCGTAGGGGCTCCTCGGGTGGAAGGGCGTGGTCTCGCGCTGGGGCACCTCGGCCGCCTGGCCGAACATCTCCGAAGAGGAGGCCTGGTAGTAGCGCGCCGATACTCCCGCCTCGCGCATGGCCTCCAGCAGGCGTGTGGCGCCCAGCGCGACGATCTCCCCCGTGTACTCCGGCACGTCGAAGGAGACCTTCACGTGCGACTGCGCGCCCAGGTTGTAGATCTCGTCCGGCTTGATCTCCCGCAAAAGGCGGTTCAGCGAGGAGGAATCGTTCAGGTCGCCGTAGACCAGCCTCAGCCGGACGTCCACCTGGTGGGGGTCTTGGTAGAGGTGCTCGATGCGCTGGGTGTTGAACGACGACGAGCGGCGGATGATCCCCCACACCTCGTAGCCCTTCCCCAGCAAGAGCTCCGCCAAGTAAGACCCGTCCTGCCCCGTAATCCCCGTAATCAGCGCGCGTTTCATGCCGTTACCATCCCTTTTCCCTTCGCCCTCCGCCGATGCCCGTTCACCGCCCGCCGTTCACCGTCGGTTGTCGCTAGTCCATGGTCTATCGTCCATCGAATTCTTTCTCTGCCGTCCATCGTCCATCGTCCATGGTCTATCGTCTATCGTCCATCGACTTCTTTTCTCTGCCGTCCATCGTCCATCGTCCATGGTCTATCGTCTATCGTCCATCGACTTCTTTTCTCTGCCGTCCATCGACTTCTTTTCCTCAATCACCCTTTCATACAGCCCTATCATTCTCTTCGCGACCCCATCCCACGAAAACTCCCGCTTCATCCACTCGCGCCCCCGCATGCCCATGGCTCGGCTCTCTTCGGGCAACAGAGCCATCAGCCGCCGCATGCCCTCGGCCAAGGCCTCTTCCGAATCGTCCACCCAGAAGCCGCAACCTTCGCGGCCGAGCCCTTCCCACGGCGCCGTCTTGCTCACCACGCACGGCGTCCCGTGGGCCAGCGCCTCGGCCACACTCATGCCGAAATTCTCAGAGTACGACGCCAGCACGAGCCCCTCGGCCTGAGCGAGCAGGCTGGTCTTCTCGTCTCCGCTCACGTGCCCGACGAACCGCACCCGATCTGCGACGCCGGCCTCTTCCGCCACCCGCTCCAGCTCCCGCCGGTAGCTAGGTTCGCCGTCGCCGGCGATGGTTAGCGTCCATGGTCCATGGTCCATAGCCGACCGCCCATCGCCCACCGTCTTCATTTCCCTCCTGTCCATCGTCTGTCGACTATCGCCCGTCGACGCCCCTTCCCCGCCGTCCGCCGTCTCTTTATTGGTCGTCAGTCGTCGGTCGTCCGTCGTCAGTCTTTGTCCGCCATCGACCATGGACCATCGACGATCGACGCCTCCAGCGGTCGCTCCCGCGAAGGCCCCTATCATTCGTTCCACCCTCTTATACGGATGCAGCCTCCCCATATAGAGGAGGTAGGGCTGCGCTTCGGGGTTACGCTCGGGCAAGGCCCCTGGCACTTCCACGCCGTTGGGAATAACCGCGACGCGGGCACCGGGGACCAGCTCCCGAATCGCCTCGGCCTCGGCATCCGACGTCGCGTGAAAGGCCGACACTCGCGAGAGCGCTCTACCTTGAATCAACCAATCAAAGAGCCCCTTCTTGAATCCCTTACTGCCCCGCGCCTCAGGCACGAGACTTCCTCGCGGCGAGACCACCAGAGGCCTGTTGCAGCGCCAGGATAGCCGCGCCGCCAGAGGCAGGAACCAGTTGTAGGTGCCCGTCAGGTGCACCACGTCCGCCATCTGCACCTGCCGCCCCAGCTCCCGCGCCAGCCCTGGGCTCACGTCGCGCCAAAGCCAGCGGTTCCCGTAGAACACCTCGTAGCCCTCGAAAGCCCGCCAGCCTGAGAACTCCTTCGCCAGCTTCCGCGCCCCGTCCGTGTTCGTCGTCAGAACCCTGACCTCGATCCCCAGAGAAGCCAGCGCCCCGCACAGCGCCCGGTTCGACGCAATCGGCCCGCCGTACCCAACCGCCGGATAAAACGAGCCCACCACATGCAGAACCTTCATAGATGGCCTTCACTCCCCGTGGGAAGCCAGACTCTGTGGAAGGTCAAGCCCTGGCAGATTCCAAATTGGATCAATTGCGGTCGGTGGGCGATGCCACAACCGCCGCCTCTGAGAGTGGCTGGGGTTCGACCTCACCCATTCGAAACTCAGTGTCAGTCGGTAAGCGCGGCATCTGCACTTCGCGTTCGCCGCTTGGCGCAAGTCTAGCCTTGAGATTGAGGAACCATTGTTCAAAGGTGTACCTGGATAGCGTGGACAACGCGATGGCTAACAGGCTCGCCAAGGTGAAACTCAAAAGCATCGGCCACAATTCCTGTCTGATTACTGGGAAGCCAGGCCAGATATCCACCAGCAGTTTATCTACCAAGCTGAATGCCAGCATATGCACGAGATACAGGCCATAGCTTATCTCACCAAAAAACCGCAGCGGTCGTGCGGTGACCCATGATGCATAGCGACTCGTACCGACAAGAAGCACAGCCAGAATAAAACCGCTAAAGATGATGCACCAGGGTGTGTACTGAAAGGCGGCGCCAAGGGGACGGTTGCGCGTCAAGATACCGAATGGAGCACCCGCAGCCAGGGTTATAGCACCAAAGCCTGTGAGCAAGAAGGCCCAATTTCGCACTGCTTTTCTAGGAACATTCCCCTGGTTTAGCCAGAGGGCCATCATGCTGCCCATGATCAGTCCATCCAATACAAACCATGTGTAAAAATACAAGCCCTCCTTCAAGCCACACTCAAACGAGACAAACCTCAAGAGCGGATCAGCCAGGCAGATAGCGACACATAAGATTGACAGGCGCTTCTTATCTAGATAGCGAACAGCGGTTGGCCATAGTAGATAGTATTGCTCTTCCACCCCCAAGGACCAGAGAGGACCGTAATCCATGGGCACACCCAACAGTCCGGACAGATTGCCCAAGAAGAGCGCACATACCAGGATAAAAGACCAATGGGCCATCCCGAGAAGCTTCAATATTAGAACGAGGGCGAAGTAGGCGGGCATGATGCGTAGAACGCGGCGGAGGTAGAAATTCTTGTAATAGTGGGGTCTTCCTTTGGCTTTCAGGAGTATACCCGTAATCAGGAACCCGGAAAGGACAAAGAAAAGCTCAACTCCAAGCCATCCAGGCTTTGTAAAAAGCAAAATGTAGCGAGCCAGACCGTGGGCTTTGCCCAAATCATGGGACCAAAATAACCCGTGGTAAAAGAGCACCATCAGAATTGCAATGCCTCTGACCGCGTCCAGTTCGGGCATAGAGGACCGAAATAGAGGCACATCCTCTTTGTCGCGAACCACACGAGGCGACGCAATCTGCGCCAACTCTAAGTCTGACTTTTCCAAGGTTTATCTCCTTCTTGCTAAGGGATTGCGGTCGATCGTGGATAGGCATCCGCTCCCACAGTCACCGACCTTCCCTTCCCAGCAACCCCGCCGTCTGCTCTCCGTGATCTGTCTTTAGCGGTCGTCCGTCGTCAGTCGTCGGTGGTCGGTCGTCATCTTTTCCATCGGCTATCGACCTTCGACGATCGACTTTCTTACAACCCCCTTCCCCAGCACCAGCACGTCCATCTTGGTCCTCACGAAGCAGTCGACGGCCTCTTCGGGAGTGTTGACGATGGGTTCGTTCTCGTTGAAGGAGGTGTTGAGGACAACGGGTGTGCCGGTCTGCTCGCCGAAGGTCTTGATCAGCCTGTAATAGAGCGGGTTGTTGCGCTCGCTGACGGTCTGCAAGCGCCCGGTGCCGTCTTCGTGGGTGACGGCGGGCAATTCGGCGCGCTTCTCGGGGCGGATCGTGTACACCTGGAGCATGTAGGGAACGGGGTAGCTCTCTTCGAAATAGTCGCCCGTTCGCTCTTCAAGGATGGACGGTGCGAAGGGCCTGAACCACTCCCTCCGCTTGATGCGCGCGTTCAGGATGTCCTTCATGTCGGGCCGCCGCGGGTCCACGACGATGGAGCGGTTGCCCAGCGCCCTCGGCCCCCACTCACTGCGCCCCTGGAACCAGCCCACCACGTCGCCCGCGGCGATGCGCTCGGCCGTGCGACGACACAGCTCGTCCTCGTTTTCGACCCACTCGTAGGCCAGCCCCTGGGCATCGAGGGCGGCCTTGATCCGGCCGTCGGGATAGTCCGGCCCCCAGTAGGCGTGCTCCAGCACGAAGTCCCTCGGATTGCCTAAAACCTGGTGCCAGACGTAGAAGGCCGCCCCCACGGCCGTGCCCGCGTCGCCCGCGGCGGGGTGGATGTGCAGGTCGCGGTAGGGGCTCTTCTCGAAGACCTTGCCGTTGGCCACGCTGTTGAAGGCACAGCCGCCCGCCAGGCACAGGGCCTGCGCGCCGTTCTGCTGGGCCAGCGACTGGATGGCGTGGAAGTAGATCTCCTCCGCCATGGCCTGGACGGAGCGCGCCATGTCCTTGTGCCTCTGCTCCAGCGGCTCGTCGTAGGCGCGCACGGGACCGTAGCGCTCCACCCACTTCTCGGAGAAGGCGGGGCCCATCTCGGGGTAGCCGTTTTCCCACTGCATCTCGACCCCCTCCGAGTGGTGGCGGAACCAGTCCAGATCCATCTCGAAGCGGCCCCTCTCCGTCAGCCGCATGATCCGCCGGAAATCCTCGAGATAGGCCGGCTCGCCGTAGGGCGCGAGCCCCATCACCTTGTACTCGTCGCCGTACTTGGGGAAGCCGATGTACTGCGTCACCGCCGTGTAGAAAAGGCCCATCGAGTGCGGGAACTCCACCCAGTGCGAGACCTCCAGCCGGTTGCCCTGGCCGTGGCCGAACATGGTGGAGACGAAGTCCCCGAAGCCGTCGATGGTCAGACAGTCGGCCTTCTCAAAGGGCGAGAGGAAGAAGGACGAGGCCATGTGGGCCCGGTGGTGTTCCACGTTGTGGAAGCGCGCCTTCACGCACTGCGGGTCCACCTCCAGCGCCTCGGCCAGCGTCGCCTTGAGATCCCGCACCTTGCCCATGTTGGCCAGCCGCTCCTTGATGGCCCCGAAGGAGGGCCGCTTCTGCAGGGCGAAGAGGGCCTTTTTGTGCAGGTGGGCCGAGGGGTCGCGCCCGATGGCGATGTGGTCCACCTCGGCAAGCGTCACCCCGGCGTAGTCCAGGCAGAAGCGGATCGCCTCCGATGGGAAACCGGCCCAGTGCTTGATGCGCCGAATGCGCTCCTCCTCGATGGCCGCTACCAGCTTGCCGTCCACCACGATGCACGCCGAAGAATCGCCGTGATAGGCGTTGATGCCGAGGATGATCATGGTCGCCCTTTCTTTGCTTTGACCTGCTCTTCCACAGCCTTCAGCAGGTGCGCCAGCACGGGTTGGATTCTGGGAATGTCCCAGCCATCGTGGTTGGGCTTCTTTCCTGCCTGCACCGCATTAATAGCCGCCCGGACCTCGTCCACGGAGTCGACGGACAAGATGAGCCCTCGCTTCGCCATTTCCTCAGCGATCTCCTTTTGGTGATCATTGACGTGTTCGCCGAAGCGCTTTTCGCGCGCGCAGACGATGGGCAGTTTGCCCATTTGGAGCGTCTCCATGATGCTGCCCTCTCCAGCGTGGCCGATGAAGACCTCGGATTGAGCCAAGAGCTCGTTGAACTCTTGGGGCGCCAGCACCTTGACCACCCGGCCAGCTTTAGGCTGGAACGAGCTGACCCCCACCTGCCAGACGGTTCGCCCCGCCTCTTCTTCGGTAAGGGCGGCGTTCGCCATCTTCAAGAGGCGGTCAAAGGGTTGCGTCGGCGTGCCCACGGAGACCAGGATCATAGACTGCTCCTGCAAAGCGCCCCCTCGGGAAAAAAGGCTCCAGGTATGGCCATTGGTAGAGGAAGTCATCCGCGAGGCGCAGGGCGTGGATGATCCGCCCGGTCAAGCTGGGCTTGTACAAAGCACAGAATGTTTCGATGTAGACGCCGCGGATCCCCAACAGCTTCGCGACGAACAGAGCCGGCACCGCACAGCCTGCCCCGCAGCTCAGTACACAATCCGGGCGCTCCCTCCGAAAGAGGCGCGAGAGCTCCACCAGATTCCACAGGTGTCGCCAGTCCCGTTCCGCGTGGGCGATGAAGTAGGTCTTGCCCTGCATAAAGGGGGGGAGGTCCCTGGGGGCATTGAGGACATAGAAGTGGTCGTAAGCCTCGTACACCTTGCGAAGCTGCGAAACCTCCGAAAGGTGGCCCCCCACCGAACTCACTATGGCGATTTTCACCAAAGCCAGGACCTCATGCCATGAAGGAAGGAGGATTTATGGAGGCCGCCGGAGCCATCTCGATGTGGGGGACGATGCCCAGCCCCAACTGGGGATCGATGCTTCGTGGTCGACAGTCGACAGTCGTCGGTCGTCTATCGGCGGTGAATGGCTTCGCTTCCCAAAAGACCTTGCCTCCACATCCCGGGCATCGCCCCGCTCATGGCCTACCCTTAGCGCCGGCACCCGCCACCCGAAGCGCCAGGGCGGGCCACCGCCTGCCGCCGAGCCAGGCTTCGACCCTGGGCATGAAATATCGAAGCAGAAGACCCAGGAACAGCAGCCTCAGCACGAGCCCCGCCACGATCTTGGTGGCAGAGGTCTCGTAGCCCACGGTGTCCAAAAGCGCAGTCGCCGCAAAAGCATAATTGACGGCGGCTGGGTGCGGGCGCGAGAGAAAATAGGCATAGATGGCGCCCCACAGAACGCCCAGAAACAGAATGGGCACGAACATCCCGTAGGGACCAAAGTCCACGTAGCTCTCGGCCATGTACCCGATGCCGATGGAGGTGCCCTCGTTGGCCCCCGCAACCATAACCCCCGTGTAGCGCCGGGTGATGTCGGAGTCGTTGAGCACCGGCTTGCCCGGCCAGACAAGGCGCGGGATGAGGTTCTCAACGGCCCTCCGCCAGATGAGCCCATCTTGATAGGGCACGACCGCCGGAACGATGCCGAGAGCCGCTGAAAAATAATCCACGTATTCGATGCGCTTGACCAGGCGTTCCGCTCCGTCGGGGAGGTCCGCCGCCCTCCATCCCGCCAGAAGGTCCCCGAGCTTGACCACCCTCTCCTTCGGCGAGACGAGCACCACCTGCTGGCCCGTGCCCTGGTTCAGGAACTCCCGATAGGGCCCCTTGATGCTCATCCAGACGCACCCGAGGTAGATCATCGCGCAGGTCATCGCCGCTCCGAGCACCATCCCCCTGACCGTCGGCTTGGCGTACACTGTAAAGAGAGCCAACACCAGATAGAAGAGCGGTGTTTTGAAACCTGAGAAGAAGCCGGCCCCCGCCAGCATCTCCCAGCCCGTCACAACCAGTAGAAGCAGGTAACCCCGCCTGGAACGGATCACCGCGAGCAGGAGCAGGAAGAAGAAGACCCAGTGCACCTCGGCCAGGGCCAGGAGGGGCTGCCGAATGGCCTGCGAGAGGCCCGAGAGGGCTTCCAGGAGGCGCGCGGCCAGCGAAGCCCCCACATAGAGATTAAACAGCTTCGGCAGGCTCCAAACCGGGCCGAGGGCCGAAAAGCCGCCCCAATTCCACCGCCGTCGAAAGAGCCGGAGCCCCAGCCGCA
This sequence comes from Acidobacteriota bacterium, assembly GCA_021780415.1. The sequence continues at coordinate 10,319 of JAJXYW010000006.1, read as the reverse complement.
CCCCAGCAGCCAGCACCGTGAGCCCGGCCAACGAGAGCCAGACGGCCTCATCCACCTTGGAGAAGAGGGTGGTGGCCCTCACCGGAAGGCCCTGCGCGTCTGCCCAGAACACCTGCAAGGTCACCTGCAGCCACTGCCATCCGAGGCCAAAGGCCAGTACCGGCACCTCACCCACACGCCAGCTAGCTTGCATCAGCACCGGCAGGGCCAGGAGGGATAGAGCCGTGAGGAGCGGGTTGGGGGTGAGCAGGCTCAGGAGAGCCAGAACGGCGAAGAGCGCCCACAACCACGAAGGGAGGCGGACGAAGCTGCCCCCCGGCGGATGCGGGACAGCGCCCGCTATGGAGCGCTTATGCATGGGCGGCCAGCCCCCGGCAGAGGGCTTCGAATTCGGTCACCATGCGCTCCTGGCTGAAGCGCTCCGCGATGCGCTCCCGGGCCTTCCCGCCCATGGTCCGCCGCAGGTCGGGATCGCTGATCAGCCGCTCCAACCGGTCGGCCAGTTGGTCGGGCCGCTGGGCCTCCACGATGAAGCCCGTCACGCCATCCTCCACGATCTCGGGCAGCCCTCCCCGGCGGGTGACAACGGCGGGCAAGCCGCGAAGCCCGGCCTCGCAGGCCACCAGCGGCGCCGGGTCCTCAGCGATGCTCGGGGCGGTGATGAGATCGAGAGATTGAAAGATCGCCTCCGTGTCCCTCTCATACCCATGCCATGTGACCCGTCCGTCAAGCTCTAGAGCACCGATTTGCTGGCGCAATTCCGTTTTGAACTCGCGGCTCCCTTCGCCGAAGATGTGGCCCTCAAAGGGGAGCCCTTTCTTCGCGAGAAGGGCCAAGGCCTGCACGAAGTCCAGGTGGCCCTTCCAGGCACCGACTTGGCCCACGATGCCGATGCGTACCGGGCGCTCCTGCAAAGCACTCCCTTGCGCCTGCGGAGGCGCGGCAGGAGCGTCCAGCCCGTTGTAGATGACGCAGGTCTTCTCCGGCGCGATGCCGCGGGCCACGAGCCCCTCCTGGACGAAGCCCGAGACGGCCACGTAGCGCAGAACCAACGGGTCGGTCCAGGGGAGGAGCCTCCGCCACATGCCCCCGGGCGCACCTAGGCCATGGACATGAAAGAGACAACGCTGACCTTTCAGCAGGCCATGGATGAGCACCAAATGATCCATCTGATAGAGCAGCACCACGTCCGGACGAAAGCGGTTCATCAGGCGCCGCACCTTGAGCCAGGCCCCCGGCCAATGCACCACCGTGTCCGCCATCCACATCATGTATTTGGGATGGAGCGATTTGGTCAGCTTGCCCAGGTACACCTGATCGAAGGGGAGGCCGAGGCGGGTGAGCCGCGCCGGATAATCGCCGTCCGTCCAGCCGCTGGCCACGCAGAAGACCTCGTGGCCCCTGTCCTGCAACCCCTTCATCAGCGTGAGGGCCACCTTCTCCATGCCGAAGACGCTCGTCCCCCCGCAGAAAAACATCAGCCGCATGCGGCGCCCCTCCTCGCAGACCCATGCTCTTTCGTGCCGGCCGCCCTCTCCAGCGCCTTGAGCACACCCTGAACCGCCCCCTTAAGATCGTACTCCCCCATTTTGGTGTGCAGGGCATCCCTCACCTCGACCGAGCCCAGCTTGGGGAGCATGACCGTGATGGCGGCGGCCAGGGCGGGCACGTCGCCCGCTCGGTAACTCGCGCCGGTGCGGCCCTCCTCGATCAGGTCAGGCGCACAGCCGCAGGCGTCGGAGACCACGGCGGGCAGGCCGCAGGCCATGGCCTCGTTTACCACGAGGCCCCATGTCTCCGATCGCGAGGGAAGCACCAAGAGATCCGCCGCGACAAAATAGGCTGGTAGTTCTGACTGATTTTTGAAGCCTGCAAAATGGACCTGCAGGCCCAAACGACCTGCCTGTAACCTTAGTTCGCTCTCCACCGGCCCGGAGCCAACGAGGCAGAGCCGGACGCCCTGTCCATCCTGACGCAGATAGCTGACGGCCTGAAATAGGTCGCCCAAGCTTTTGACCGGTATGAACTTCCCCGCGAAGAGCAGGACCGCCTCCCCCTCGCCCGCGCCCATCTCCCGCCGCAGGGCCTCCCGCCGGGGCCTAGCCTCCTTGGCCTTAGCGGCGAACCAGGCGTTGTCCACGGCGTGGGGGCAAAAGACCATCCTGGCGGGGTCGGCGCCGTAGTGCAGATAATACTCCCTCGCCCGCTGGCCCACGCACAAATAGGCGTCGAAGCGGGGGATGAAGGCGCGGTAGAGCACGCGCTTGCCCGCTCGCACCCACCAGCGCCTCGGCGTGGCCAACTGCGAGTCGCCCCGAACGAAGAGGGGCGTCTTCGTCCGCCAGCAGGCGCGCATGGCCTGCCAGTAGGCCAGGCTGTGCCAGCCGTGGACCAGAAAGCCATCGAAGCGCTCCTGCGCAACGGCCCGGCGGATGCCGGGCGTGTCACAGCCGCGGAAATGGTCCACCCCCGGCCGCCGCGCCACGTTCTCCAGGAAGGTGTAGGGATAGCCCTCCAGCAGGGGCACGTCCCAGTCGAAGGCCACGCCGAAGCCCCCCGCCGCCTGCCCCTCCGGCGTCTGCCGATGGGCATAGTAGACGCGCAGGTCCACGGTCTCCGCCAGCTTCCGGTAGAGCGGCGCGTGGTACTGGATGGGGTGCGTGCCCAGAATGCCGAGGCGGAACTGACTACCCACGGGCCCTCTCCAGCGCCTCATCCAGGGCTTGGGCAAGAGTCCTAGCCATGTTCCGGGCTGAGTAAGCTTCGAAGCGTGCCATGTCCACCTGGTCAGGATCGAACCCCTCGCAGAAGCGGCGGAACTCCTTGAAAGCCGGCACGAAACCTTCGCGGATCGTGGCCATATCCTCCTCTCCCCTGAAGGTCAGCACCATCCCCGCCCCTGTTTCCCGGATGACCGAGACCGCCGTGCTCGCCTGGTGCAACACCGCGAAGATGGGCTTGCGGGACAGGACCGCCTGGAAGACCTTGGAAGGAGTGTAGTGGGGCTCCGTACTGCCCAGGACAAAGACGGCATCGGAGGCCTCCAGGTGGGCCAGCACCTGCATGTAGCCGATGCGGGCCGGGTCTTCCGTCACTGCGGTCCCCCACAGGCCGTAGCGCTCGGCCAGGGGCTTGATGTTGAAGCCCTGCGGGTCATCCGGCCGCTTGCCCGTCCCAATGAAATGCAGGCGCGCGTCGCCGAAGGCATCCTTCGCGCCTCGTACGGCCCCCATCAGCGCCTCCAGCGGTGCATAGGCCCTCGGGAGCATGGCGCCGGCGTACATGAGCCGAAAGCCCATGAAGCCATCCTCAAAGAGGGGCGTGGCAAGGCCCAGTGAGCGGGCCACCTCGTTGTCTTGGGCATCGGCCCCGTAGGGCATGGCCGCCGTGACGGCCTGTTGCTTGAGGCGGGGATTTCGTTCGAGGACCCCTCCGTAGTAGCGCTCGGCCACCCCCGTGATGAGGCTGGCCCCCTTGACCGCCACCGGCTCCAACAGGCGAGCGAGGCGTTGGCTAATCCGCGCCTTGCTCCAGCGGCCCTCCCCGGGCAGAGGGGGCGTCACCCATGGGTCGATGTAGTCGATGCCGTAGGGGATACCCGTCAAGAGCCGCGCCGGACGGCCCAGCAAGGCGGCATAGTTGGAGGGAATCGTGATGTAGAGGAAGTCAGCTTTCTCCCGCCGCGCGAGGCGGACGATGCGCGCCAGCACGGGCACGAAGCCGCGAATGCCGACATCGCCCACCAAACGGATGGGCTTCGTCGGCAGGGCCGCCACCCGCTCGATGCGCAGCGCCTCGGGCACCAACTTCGCCAGCTCCCAGTCCAGCTTTTCCTCGTAAAACCGATGGTGAACCGTCACGATCACCGGCTCCCAGCCGAACTCCTTGAGATGAAGAGAAAGCAGACGGCTACGGTGGACACCGGCCAGATTGCTGGGAACAAAGTGCGGAGCAACGATGAGGACCTTTTTCATGGAATCTTCATCCCCTGGTTGGCACCGCTCATGTCGCCCCTCTTTCCCCCTTGCAATACCTCTTCAACCACCGCCATCAGCTTTCGGCTCTCCCTCTCCCAATTGAACCGCGTTCGCGCCGCGTCCAGGGAGGCCCGCCTGGCCTCGGCCAGGGCTTCGGGCTCCTCCTGCCAGCGGCGGAGGATTGCCGCCAGGGCCACGTGATCGCCAGGAGGGTAAAGCGCCCCCGCCGCGGGTGCCTGCGAAAGCACCTCCCGCTGGCCGGTGGTCGCGGTGGCCACGATGGCAAGGCCGGCCGAGAGATAGACGAAGAGCTTGATGGTGGCACAGAGGTCGCGGTTCAACGACACCGGTTGTTCCAGCGCCAGCCCCACGTCGTGCTGGGCGGCGTCGGCGGGCAGCTCCCACGGCGGCAACCGAGGATGAAAGTGCAGCGAGGCCTCCACCTCAAGGCCTGACGCGAGGGACCGCAGTTCCTTCTCCATTCCGGCCGCGCACGTGCCCCGAAGGTGCAACTCCACGGGCTTCTCCAAAAGCGCCATGGCCCGGATGGCGTCTTGGAGCCCGCGGTCCAGGCCGATCGTTTGCGAGACCCAGTAGAGCGAAAGAAGCCCTGGGTTGCGTGAAGCTCCGGCGGCGGTACCCGCCGGGAAATCGTCGAGCGCCGGGACGTTGTAGAGCGTGATGGGCCGAAGGGCGGGGTAGAGGGCCTTCAGCTCGGCGCCAATGGCCTCGGATGAGGAGGAGACATACGCACAACCGGGCAGGTAGCGGTCCTGGATCGCACCGATGGCGCGCTGGAGGGTCGTTGGCGCCCCTTCTCCCAGGTGGAAATCTTCCGCGTCGAAGGCGAGAAGGGCACCCGTACGGCGGGCAGCCCATCCTGCGGCCGCAAGACCTGCAGAGAAATGGCCGATGTAAAGTTCGGCTCGCTGATCAGCCGCCTTTCGGGCCAGTTCCGGATAGACGCGGCCCAGGGTCTGGGCCGCGAATGGCACCACGGGCCATCCGCGCCAAGCTATCCGGCTAACGTGCTGCCGCAACCCGGTGGCTAACCACCGGCATGGGTGATGTTCTCGGCCCCAAGGAACGGCCTCGGCGCGCCACACGCGGCGGCGCAGAAGGTGAGCGTCGTAAACCTCGGCCTGAGGGGCCGGCCCCCGGCCAAAGACCACGACGACCTCGTGACCGGCCTGGCGAAGGGCGTCTGCCTCCTTGACCGTGCGCGAAGACACGGCGAGATGGTCCGGCGTGATGATGCAAATCTTGGCCAAGCAGCCTACCCCTTCGAAAGCCGCTTCGAGATTCTGTCCAATCCGTCCTGGTACAGCGCCTCATACTGCTCGACCAGCACGCGGTCCGAGAAGCGCTCCTCGAAATCGCGGCGGCACGCGGCACGCGACAGAGTGCCGATCTTGCCCACGGCTTGCACCATCTCCTCTACGTTGGAGCAGAGGAAGCCGTTGACACCATCTCGCACCACCTCGGGCACGGAGCCCAGCGGGAAACCGAGGACCGGCGTGCCGCAGGCGAGGGCCTCGGCCATGACGATGCCGAAGGGCTCGCGCCATTCGATGGGCATGAGGAACGCAGCGGCTCGTCCGAGCAGATCGTTCTTCTGCGCGTCATCCACCGGCCCCACATAGACGATGCGCTCCCCGTCCAGGTGCGGGGCGATCTCTTTGTCGAAAAAGGCTTGCGCCCCAGGAAGCGACGGTACGTTACCGGCCAGCACCAGTTTGCGGCCGCTCGCTTGCGCGACGCGCATGGCGGTGTGCGGTCCCTTGATCCGTTCCAAGCGCCCCAAGAAGACCAGCGGCGCATCGGGTGGGACGGTCTCGGTGGGCGTGAAGAGGTCCTCGGGCGCCCCGTTGAAGATGGGGTGCCACTCGCCGCCGTCTCCGGCCGTTCTCGCGCAGTCGGCGCTGCACGCCGTGAAGAGCAGGGTGCCTCGCGAGAGGCGCCGTCCCCACACCACGCTCCGGCGCGACACCTCACGTTGGTAGCTCTGCACCTTGAGGGTGCGCCCAGGCAAGATCGGCAGAAGATAGGCCAATCGCCCGAAGCTGTGGACGACGTCGGGCCGGTGGTCCCGGCAGGCTTTCCACACTTGGAGCATGTGCCGTAACGTATCCAGCCGCGACTGGCTCGCCCGCCCGACGTAGGGTATGAGCCTCCCCGTTGGCTTGGAGCCGGCATGCGCCAGGAGAAACACCTCGTGCCCCCTCTCCACGAGCCGCCGCTCCAGCATGGCCACGATGCGCTCGATGCCGCCATATCCGTTGGGGGGGACCGGGATTTCCGGATCCACCGTGAGCAACAATCGAAGCACCTCTAAGCTCCGGCTAGGCGAAAATATAGGGACTCATAGGCCTTTACCATCACTTCCTCGCTGAAAAGCCTTTCGCACCGCTTTCGGCAAGCCTCGCGCGACAGAGTTGAAATCGCTCCCACAGCGTCAACCATATCACCGACAGTCCGGCAGACAAATCCGGTCTCACCATGGCTTATTACCTCTGGAATCGCACCTCTTCCGAAACCGATCACAGGGGTGCCGCAAGCCAGAGCTTCGGCCATGACCAATCCAAAAGGTTCCTCCCATTGGACGGGCATCAAGAGCGCACTACAGTTGCCCAATAGCGAATTCTTCTGCTGGTCATCCACCGGCCCAAGGTAGATCACTTGCCGTCCATCCACTTGAGGCAAAATGATTTGTTCCCAATAATCCCTCCAATCCCCTGGATCACCATGGTAGGGCCCCGCTATCATCAGCCGCCTCCGGGAGGCTTTCGCGACTTGGATAGCGATGTCTGTGCCCTTATCAGGCTCAACCCTCCCTAGAAACACGAGCGGTGCCCTATCGTCTACGCTGGCCTGGAAATGATACCGATCTAGTGCGATGCCATTGTAGACGGTCTCCCACGCCCCATCATGGTCTAACTCATGCCGTTGCTGATCGCTGACAGAGACACAGCATAATTTCTTTCCGCAGAGCATCCGCAACTGCTTCAGGCGCGCCTGGGTTCGAGGGTTGATCACCAAGTGAAAGGTCTGTACTCTCGGTATGTTCCGTGCTGATAGTGGAAGCAAGTAGAGCAGACGCCCATGGTTATGGACGATGTCGAAGGGCTCCGCTCTTAGTAGGGCTGACAATCTCAACAGATCGCGACACGGCCGGGGCCGCGACGGTGGCAGTGCCGAGGCCAACGGCCACTTTTCTGCGGGCGCCCCTGAATCGGGGTGCGCTGCTAGAGTCACACGGTGGCCCCGTTTCAAGAGCCCTGCAATAAGCCCGTCAGCTATGCGCTCAACCCCCCCGTGGTGAGTGGGGGGCACAGGAATCACGGGATTCACGATTTGGAGGATGCGCAGCTCCCGTCGGCACCCCACTTTCGTCATCCTGCCGTACCTCCTGTCACCAACGTTTCGGAGCAGCGCTCTCTTGGGACCAACAGATACTCGTCAAAATCCAGTGTTTCGACTAACAGGCCATTGTCGTCATACGCTTCATACCCATGCACTTCCAACAGATGCATAAGGCTATTGGGGGTATCACCGGGCGGCAGCCAAAACGGGTGGACGGCGAGAATGAGAAGCGGGCGATGTTCCCTGAGCAAGTGGGAGGCGCCTCGAATAACTTGCACCTCAAACCCTTCTACGTCGATCTTGATGACGTCCGGGGTCAAGCCAGACCGTCTGTGAAAGTCATCTAAGGAAACACTCGGCAGCTTAACCTTAACCAGACTTGATCCCTCCATCCTCGGAATTGTCTCCAGGGATCCAAACGCTGCCGAGTTGCTGGAACTCACACCCTCGTCCACCATCCAGAAGTCGGCCTCCGTCTCCGTTGTCTGCCCTACAATGCAAGCTACGACTTCAACGTTTCGCATAAGGTTCATGCGAAGGTGGTAGCGAAGTCGCTCCAGGTTCGGGGGCGATGGCTCGAACGCCACTACCCACCCCCCGCGGCCTGTTAAGCGCGATCCCAACATGGTGTGAACTCCATGATAGGCACCGACATCAAAGAAGACCGCGCGTTTCGCCAAATTTGCCTCCAGCCACGCCTGCACCTTGGGCTCGCATACCGGGGAGGCTATGTAGGTTGGATGCATCAAAACAAACCTTCCTCGCAAGAACTTCGGGACCGGGGGGAACATCCTCAAGTTCAAGAAAGGACGAACAGTTCTTTTGAGCATCTTATGGACGCGCGGCAATCGCTTAGCCAATAATCTATTTCCTTCAACCCACATCGTAAGCTCCACAAAGTTTGCACACGCGGGGCAAGGTGCCTCTGGTCACCGGAAATATCGCTAATCTCAAGGTTATGCGGACCCGGCACCAGCGGTCTCATCCGGCTGGCACAAAGGGTCGAAGAGCATGTCTTGGTTAATAGCTCCCTCGATAGGCCTGACCTTGTAGCGAAGTCCAACCATGAACTCGCGAATCCGGGCTGACACCTCTTCCTTCTCGGAATAATCAGGAATTGGGTTGCCTTCGGAGACAACAACCGGCCTATGCCGCCTCAGAATGGCCGATGCCCCCCGCAGGACCTCTTCGTCATGCCCTTCCACATCCACCTTCACCGCCGATACTGGCCTATTCTTAAAGTACTCCGCCCAAGCATCCAGATTCAGGACGGGAAACTGTGGACCATTGTGCCCCGCGCTTAACCGCGTGATACCCGATTCTGCGCTGGTGATCAAACTGCTAACGCCCGCCGCCTCACCAATCGCGTAAGGGTGAATAATGACGTTGTAAAGCTGGTTCCTCGTGAGGGTCTTCTGCAAGCATCTCAGAGGACGGGGATCCACGTCAAAGGCATGCACTTCTCCCGATGGCCCTACTTTCTTGGCCGCTAGCACGGCATAATAGCCAATGTTGCAGCCGATGTCCAAGAAAGTGTCGCCTGGTGATAGAGACGGCTCAATCGCTGTCCAAACCTCATGATCGAATTCGCCCTTCATCAGTATTCCGCGACCGATTGCCGAACGAAGATCCACATACAGAATGGTTCCGTCGTTTAGCCTTGCAGGGAGAGGCCAGGGCCAACGTGCAGCGATTGGGCGCAGAACCCTTCTTATTGGTTTTATCTCTGTCAGGATTTTCGTGATCCACATCGTGGGGTTTTCTCCTTTGCCCCTTTAGGGCTCGGCGCGCCAGTTCCCAACACACGGCCGGCCAAGGCCTTGCTCCCTCTAGGTTTGGCCTCTCGCCATGGGCGGGCCAGCGGAATCATCAGGTGTTACGTTCTCTCCCTAAAATACTCAATGGTCTTCTGGAGGCCCCGTTGGAGGGGCACCTCGGGTTCCCACCTGAATGTATTGCGCGCCAGGCAGATGTCGGGCTTGCGCTGGGCGGGGTCATCGGGCGCGGGGGGGCGGGGCTCAATCTTGGAAGCACTGCCGGTGAGGGCGATGACCTTCTCGGCCAGATCCAGAATAGTAATCTCATTCGGGTTGCCGAGGTTGACGGGGCCGGTGAAGTCTGACCTCCCCCCCGAAAACTGGTCCAAGTGGAATGAGAGGATCCGGTAGGATGGTGGATGGAGAACCGGATTATGAAGAAGAAGCGATACACGGAAGAGCAGATCATCGGGATTCTTCGGGAGGTGGAGTCTGGCACGGGGATCGCGGAGGTGTGCCGGCGGTATGAGGTGTCGGAGGCGACGGTGTACCGGTGGCGGGAGAAGTACCGGGGGCTCGACCGGGAGCAGCTGCACCGGCTGAAGGAGCTCGAGGCGGAGCTTCGGGCACGCATCCGGCGGCTGGCCCTCGATCACCGGGCGTACGGGTGCGCGCAGATCACGTATCTCCTGCGCCGGGAGGGCGTGATGGCGAACAAGAAGCGGATTCACAGGCTCTGGAAGGCGGAGGGGCTGCAGCAGCCGCGCAGGAGCCCTCGCAAGCGGTGGTGCGGGCCGAAGGGCGAGGTCCTGAAGAAAGCGTAGCGGCCGAACCACGTGTGGACGTACGACCTCATGGAGGACCGGACGGAGGGCGGACGCAAGCTTCGGCTCCTCAATGTTCTGGACGAGTACACGCGCGAATCCTTGGCCATCCGCGTGGAGCGGGCCATGCCCGCCCGCCGGGTGCTCTCCACGCTGGAATGGCTGGTGGCGAGGCGGGGAGCGCCGGAGCACATCCGCAGCGACAACGGCCCCGAGTTCATCGCCAAGGAGGTGAGGGCCTGGTTGGGGGCCAAGGGGTGCGAGACGATCTTCATCACGCCGGGAAGCCCGTGGGAGAACCCGTTCATCGAGAGCTTCAACGGAAAGCTGAGGACAGAGTGTTTGAACCGGCATGTTTTCGAAGACGGAGAGGAGGCCAGGACGATCATCGAGAAATG
>JAJXYW010000111.1 GCA_021780415.1 Acidobacteriota bacterium | reverse complement strand
GGCGAAGTTTCGCGGGGAGTTTGAGGAGCGGTTGAAGGCGGTGCTGAAGGAGATTGAGGAGTCGAATGGGCAGATTATTTTGTTCATCGACGAGCTGCATACGCTGGTGGGTGCGGGCGCCGCGGAAGGCGCGATTGACGCGAGCAATATGCTGAAGCCGGCGCTGGCGCGGGGAGAGCTGCGGGCGATTGGTGCGACGACGCTGAGTGAGTATCGGAAGTATATAGAGAAGGACGCGGCGCTGGAGCGGCGGTTCCAGATTGTGTTTGTGGGCGAGCCGAATGTGGAGGACACGATTGCGATTCTGCGCGGGTTGAGGGAGCGGTATGAGATGCACCATAAGGTGCGGATCAAGGACTCGGCGATTGTGGCGGCGGCGGAGTTGAGCCATCGGTATATCAGCGACAGATTTTTGCCGGACAAGGCGATTGATCTGGTGGATGAGGCGGCGGCGGCGCTGGCGATTCAGATTGGGTCGGTGCCGGTGGAGATTGATGACCTGGAGCGGCGCGCGACGTCGCTGGAGATTGAACGGAATGCGCTGCAGCGCGAGGACGATGCGAACTCGCGGGAGAGATTGCAGGCGGTGGAACGTGAGCTGGCGGAGGTGAAGGAGCAGGCTGCGGGGTTGCGCGCGCGGTGGCAGAAGGAGAAGGGCGCCATCGGCGAGATTGCGGCGTTGAAAGAGCGGCTGGAACAGATGCGGTTTGATGCGACCGAGGCTACGCGCAAAGGGGATCTGCAGCGCGCGGCGGAGTTGCAGTATGGAGAGATTCCGAAGGCCGAGAGAGAGCTGGCGGAGTTGACGAGTGCGCAGGATGAGGCGGTGGCTGAGGCGAAGAGTGGGGGCGAGGCGGGTGAAGCAGGTTCCTCGGCTGCGCCTCGGAATGACAGACAGAAGGGCAAGGGCAAAGGCAAAGACAGGAGCGGAGGAGGCGACGGGAAGGGTAAGGGGCCGGCGCGGTTGCTGAAGGAAGAGGTGGATGAGGAGGACATCGCGAAGATTGTGTCGAAGTGGACGGGGATTCCTGTGGCGAAGATGCTGGAGGGCGAGGTGCAGAAGCTGACCCACATGGAAGAACGGCTGCGCGAGCGCGTGGTGGGGCAGGATGAGGCGCTGGTTGCGGTCGCGAATGCGATCCGGCGATCGCGCGCGGGGTTGAGTGATCCGAAGCGGCCGATAGGGAGTTTTATTTTTCTTGGGCCTACGGGCGTTGGAAAGACGGAGACGGCGCGGGCGCTGGCGGAGTTTTTGTTCGACGATGAGCAGGCGATGGTGCGCATCGACATGAGCGAGTATATGGAGCGGCATGCGGTGGCGCGGTTGATTGGAGCGCCTCCGGGGTATGTGGGATTTGATGAGGGCGGGCAGTTGACGGAGGCGGTGCGGCGGAGGCCGTATGCGGTGGTGCTGTTCGATGAGATTGAGAAGGCGCACCCGGATGTGTTCAATGTGCTGCTGCAGGTGCTGGATGACGGGCGGCTGACGGACTCGAAGGGACGGACGGTGGACTTCAAGAACACGGTGCTGATTATGACGTCGAATATTGGCGGGACGGCGCTGGCGACGGCGTGGGCCGGGGGCGAGGAGGGCTTCCAGGACGCGAAGCATCGGGTGATGGAAGAGCTGCGCAAGAACTTCAGGCCGGAGTTTCTGAATCGGGTGGATGACATTGTGGTGTTTCGACCGCTGGGAGAGGGGCAGCTTACGCATATTGTCGACCTGCGGCTGAAGGACTTGCAGAAGCTGCTGGTGGACCGGCATATCACGCTGGAACTGACCGATGCGGCGAGGGCGGCTATCTTCAAGGCTGGCTACGATCGTGCGTATGGTGCGCGGCCGCTGAAGCGCGCGATCCAGCAGATGGTGCAGGATAAGCTGGCGATGAAGATTCTGGATGGCAGCGTGCTGCATGGCGACCACGTGGTGGTGGATGCAGCGAGGGAGGGGCTGGAGTTTCGCGTGGCGGAGCGTGAGGCTGAGGCCTGACCGGATGGACTACTCGTCAGAGACGGTGCGCGTATTGCCTGTCCAGGTGACGGAGTGGACAAGGTACGCGGCGGGGTTGGTGCCGGGGTAGAGCTGCGACCAGAAGATGCTGAGCTGGTGGTCGATCTGGGAGAGGAAGGGTGAGTCCTTGCGGACGGCGATGCCGAAGTTGCCGGCACCGGCGTAGATGTCGTATTGAGCGAGGAAGGCGGGGTCGGAGAACATGATGCCGCGCTGGTAGGTGTAGTCGGTGTGGGGCATCCAGATGAGATCTGGTTTGCGGGCGAGGAAGCGGCTCATGTTGAAGCCGTGGAGTGCGATGTCGGTGTCGTTGAGGCCGGCGAGGTCGATGACGTTGATGCGGGGCGTGCGTTCGCCGAGGTAGCCGACCTCGGTGGAGGCGACGGTGGTGCCGGGTGGGAGCGGGGCGATGAGGTCGTCGGTGACGGCGAGCATCATGGTCTTCCAGTCGGTGGTGGGGAGAGGGGAGGTGGCGGCGATATTGAGCTGCGCGGGGTCGTACTCGAGGTGGTGGCCGTGTTCGAGCTGACGGAATTTGGCCTTTACGGCTTCGGAGGAGAAGACGAGAAAGACGAGCAGGATGGCGGCGGTGAGTGTGGCGCGAATGCGCAGCGTGTGGCCGGGCCATGCGTCGGGAACGGTGGCGGAGGAGATCCAGCGATCGAGGACGAGCAGGGTGGGGATGATGATCAGCGGAGCGTAGGGGAAATAGTAGCGGCTGAAGAAGCCCATGATCTGGGTGACGGTGCCGAGATAGGCGAAGATGACAGCGGCGGGGAGGAGGCAGGCGAGGATCAGGCGACGGTCCTGGCGGCGCGCGAGCAGGATGAGAGCGGCGAGGAAGAGCTGCGTCGCGGCGAGGAAGGCGATGAGCAGAAGGCTGGGATACCAGACGCCGCGGTAGCCGAGGTAGGCGTGGCCGCCTTTCATGTAGACGCTGAGGGGAACGGGCGTGCCGAAGTAGAGCTGGCAGGCGATGAACTCGACGGCAACGCCAGCGAAGAAGACGGCGTAGAAGAGGAGCAGCGGCTTGAGCGCGGGGCGCGTGGGATGGAGGAAGAGCCAGAGCAGGAGCGGAAACAGGACGGTGACGAGGGCGGACTCCGGGCGGGAGAGAAACAGCAGCAGGCCTACGGCGCCAAGAGATACAGGGGACACGCGGCCGGAGCGCCACAGGAGAGCGAGTCCGACAAAGACGGCGCAGAGCATGGTGGCGAGCATGGTCTCCATGCCGTTGAACTGGTTACCTTGAAAGAGCGCGGTGCCAGCAAGGGGAACGACGATGAGGGCAAGGACGCGGAGAGGGCTGCGCAGCCAGTCGCTTTGGGCGTTGGCGGAGACTGCCCACGCCATGGCGATGAGTGCTGCGATGGAGAAGAGCCAGGAGCCGATGAGGAGCTGTGTCCAGGGGTCGGTGGGGAGATAGCTGAGGAGGAGCGCGCAGAAGCTCCAGAGGAGCGAGGTGGGGCCGTAGGTGTGGACGCCGTCGAGGTTCCAGGAGAAGCCGAGACCGTGGCGGATGTTGTGCGCATAGCGCAGGAACATGTAGGCGTCGTCGAAGGCGAGCGGATCACGTCGCACGAACATGAACTTCATGACTGAGGAGGAGGCGGCTTCGGCGAGGAGCAACGCGGCTGCGATGTTGACGAGGCGACGCTTTCCGATGTGATCCATTGCAGACCTCGCGCTCAATGAGCTGTGCTTTGTTCCATGGTACGGGTGGATTGTGGCTATTGGACAGCGACAGCCTGGGCACCGAAGGAGGGGCCGAGCGGAGTCACGGTTGCGTGTTCGAGGGCGGCAGCTTTGTCGGTCCAGTTCCAGCCGTCGTGCAACTGGATGAGGAGATGTGGGCCGGGTTGATGACGCATCTGGTCGTAGTCGACGATGGGCAGGGTGGAGAAGTGGTGGAGGTTTACGGCGGCGATGGAGTAGGTGTCGTGCTGGAGAAAGAAGATCTCGCGCTGGGCGTTGTAGAGGAGAGTGATGCGAGAGCGGAGCGCGGGGTCGGGGGTGTAGAAGGAGTCGACGAAGAAAGTGCCGAGACTCTGCTCGTAGAGGGGTGCGGTGGGATTGGCCGCGAGTGCGAGGGCCAGCGCGGGTGAGGGGTGGAGGCTGGCGAGGATTTCGCTGGAGGTGCGGCGCTCTTTGAGGATGCTCCAGGTGTTGATGTCGATGACGGCGAGGAAGAGTACGGCGAGAGTGATGTAGTAGAAGGTGTTGCTGCGGAGCCTGCGCTCGAGCACGATGGCGAAGGTGGCGGCGAAGGCGATGAGCGCCGCGATGACGTAACGGACCTCCATGGTGTGGGTGACGAAGCGGCCGAAGAGGTATCCGAAGAAGGGGAGCAGGGCCATGGCGGAGAGCGCGACCCAGGTGTAGGCATGCTCCGTGGAGGGACGGCGCTTGAAGCGCTGGTAGCCGGCATACGCGAGGGTGAGAACCAGGACGACCATGATCGCTGCGGCGAGTTTCTGCAGCGGGATGGGCCAGGTGGTGTAGCGGAGAAAGAGCTCGCGATAGCCCTGGCTGATGTCGTGGATGTTGACGCCGGTGATGTAGTAGTGCTGGCGGTAGACCATGAGCGCGCGCTTGAAGGGAAGGATGAGGGCGACGGAGGCGAGGCCCAGCGCGAGGGCGGTGAGGACGCCGAGGTCGAGACGCTTGCGGATGAAGATGCGGGAGAGCTCGCCGAGCGAGACGGGGATGAGGATGAGGACGCCGAAGTAGTGGCTGGTGATGGCGAGCGCGATGGAGAGAGTGAGGCCGGTGAGCGGGAGGATGCGGGAGCGGGGGATGGTGTCGTCTTGTGTTGCTGCTTGCCAGCAGAGGAGTGCGAGGGCGTAGAGGCCGAGGAGCAGGCCGTAGGGACGGCCTTCGACGGTGTAGCGAAAGCTGGCGGTGAGCAGAGGAGCGGCGGCCGCGATGACGGCGGCGCGGGGGCCGGCGATGCGGCGGACGAAGAAGTAGAGGCAGAGTTGGAAGAGGAGAAAACCGGCGAGCGCGGGGAGGCGCAGGGCGATGGCGTTGCGGCCAAGGAGGTCCATGCTGAGGTGCGAGAGCAGATGGTAGGTGGGCGGGTCGAGCGAGATGGGGTGGCGGAGTTGGACGAGGATGACTTGCCGGAAGGTGGCGACGCCGTCGGTGTAGAAGGAGAGGAACTCGTCGTTCCACATGAGGCGTGCGTGCGACCAGAGGAGCGAGAGGGTCGCGGTGAGGAGAAGAAAGACGGCGAGAAGAAGGTAGGAGCGCGTCGACTCATTTGAAGCAGTGTTGGACTGCGGTGTCATGCAGAGAGTTTCTCCGATGAGGATCGCGTGTGGAGTGAAGCAGGTTGGACGTGCGATGTTGGAGAGGACGTTGAGGTGGGGATGGTGGGGAGGAAGAACTGCTCGAGGCGAGGCATGTGGATGAAGAGGAGCAGGCCCATGACGAGGACCGTCGAGAGGAAGGAGGCCATGAGGAGAGGCTCGCGGTAGAGCTTCTCGGGGTTCTGGACGGCGCTTTCGGGCTTGAAGGAGAGCTTGAGATAGATGGCCATGGTGAAGGCGACGAAGGGGAAACCGAGGATGAGTTCGATGCGGTAGCGGATGATGAAGGCGCCGAGGAAGAGCATGGCTGTGGAGGCGTAAAAGAGAACGGAGACGAGCAGGGACTCGGAGGTGTAGCGCTTGAAGGAGGCGCGGTAGGAGCCGGCCAGGGAGCGGTCGCCGGCGCGTTGGAGCTCGGTGAGTTCAGAGAAGCGCTTGAGCGCCATGAAGTAGCAGCCGATCATCCAGTAGGCGATGAGGAGCGAGATGGGCGGGATGAGGAGGCTGGTGACGGCGTACCAGCCGAGCAACATGCGGAGCGGATTGTTGATGGATTCGGTGAGGACGTCGAGGTAGGGGACGTCTTTGGTGCGGATGGGCGGGAAGTTGTAGACGCAGCCCATGATCCAGAGGATGAGCGCCATGAGGGCGAACATTTTGGAGATGGTGAGGCCGATGGCGATGCCGGCGGCCATCATGAGCAGCCACTGTACGTAGGCGAGAGGGACGCTGACGAGGCCGCGGGCGGCGGGACGATTTTTCTTGATGGGATGGAGACGATCGTAGGGCGCGTCGAGGACTTCGTTGATGACGTAGTTGCTGCAGGCTACGAGGGTGATGGCGACGAAGGCGAGGACGAGGGTGCGGACGAGTTGGAGATTGAAGAGAGCGGGATCGACGCTGAGCGGGACGATGATGCCGGGAAGGACGAAGAGATTCTTGATGGAGTGGTCGAGCCGTGCGATGGCGATGTGAGCACGTAGCCGAACGCCGAACGAAACGCTGGTGCTGTCGCGGTGAGACATTGGGAGTGGGCTCCGGGGTGGCAGGTGATACTGGCTACTGATAGGACGAGTATAGCTTGGGGGCGGAGGCGATTGGGTGATATGGAGTAGTGATGCTTATGGTTGGAGACTGCTCCGGAGGCCATGGGATACTGGTTCTGCTATGCCGTTTCGTTTGGGTACGATTTGCGTTGATTCTACGGAGTGGTGATCAAGAAGACATATGAGTAAAGCACTGATTGCTGATGCTTTCGAGGAAACAGAAAGAAGTCGGCGAGTTCAGGTTGCGGGCATGCCGGGGTGGGCGCTGGTGTTTTTGGCGCTGACGGCTGCGGTGTCGGTGGTGGCGCTGCACTTTCGATTGCTGGATGGGGATGATTTTCTACAGGTGTGGAGCGACCGGGTGAGCAGCCTGAGTCAGGTTGTGCATATTCAGCGAGTGACGCCGCTGGTGATTGACCCGTTTTTTTACCACGGCTTGATTTATTGTGTGATCCGGTTGTTCGGGGTGAGTCCGTTCTTTCTTCGGTTGCCGTCGTTGCTTGGGTTTCTGTTGATGCAGGTCTGCCTGTTTTACTTTGTTCGGCGGATTGCTTCTGCGCGGGCAGCGGTGCTGGCAATGGCCCTCCCGATGATTTCGGGTGGGTTCGGATACATTTTGCAGGTGCGTCCGTACGGGGTGCTGATGGGGCTGTTCGGGCTGGCGATGTTGAGCTGGCAGACAGCGGTGCGGCGGGGGGAGCATCGTGGGCTGGCGCTGGTGGTGTTGGCGTTGAGTATTGCTGCGGCGATTAATTCGCAATATTACGGGGTGCTGTTGATGCTGCCGCTGTGCATGGGCGAGGTGGTTCGCTTGTGGCAGAGGCGGCGGCTGGATGGCCCAATGTTGCTGGCGGTGGGTGTGGGGCTGGCGGGGATGGTGTTTCTGCTGCCGTTCATGAAGGGTGCGGAGGAGTTTCGCGCGCATTACAAGGCGGGCAGGGTGCCGTATCAATCGATCACGCAAACGTACAACTTTCTGATCCTGGGCGAGTCGACGTTTACGCAACACCTCAATCACGTGCTGGCGGTGGTGCTGGCGGTGGTGGTTGGATTGGTTTTGTGGAGCGTAATTGGCTTATGGCGGAGGAAGGCATTGCGGCTGCCGGAAGCCGAGTTAGTTTTCCTTCTCACGCTTGCGGCGCTCCCTGTGTTCGCGTTTCTTTTGGGGTACTTCGTGACGCATGCGATGGAGTCGCGCTACGCGATTGGGGCGATCCTGGGGATGGCGGCGATGGGCTCGATTGCGCTGGTGCCGGTGATGCAGCATCGCGCTGCCGGTTTCGTGGTGCTGGTGATGCTGGCGGTGGGATTCACGTGGCATGGGGTGAAGGAGATTGAAGAGTTGCGCGTAAGCAGAGACCGCACGCTGGCGATGCTGGTGTTGCCGCCCGAGGTGCTGGCGGCGGTGATGGCGAGCCCGTCGCAGACGCTGTACACGCAGGATATTGATCTGCTCGGCAAACTGGCGTTTCACGATCCGGGCGCAGAGATTCTTCGACACATGGTGTTGGTCGACTCGGTGACGCAGGAGATGCGGTGGAACCAGTCGGAGACGGATTCGAAGATTGTGTCGCACCTGGGGACGTTCATGCCGTACAAGATTGTTTCGTATGAGAGTGTGGTGAATGCGCCGGGAGAGCACTTATTTGTGGTGACGCACGGCGGCTGGAACTGGGTGGATAAGGCGTTTGCGAGCGGTGAGGTGCAGACGACTCCAGTTGGGCGGGCGTTTGGGACGGATGTCGTTTCAGTGCGGGATAGGCAACGATGAAGAAGGCTATCATTATTGGAGCGGGACCGGCGGGGCTGACGGCGGCGCTGGAGTTTCTGCGCAAGACGGGCGTGCAGTCGGTGGTGCTGGAGGCGTCGGGTGAGATTGGCGGGATCTCGCGGACGATCCGGTATAAGGGCAACCGGATGGATATTGGGGGGCATCGATTTTTTTCCAAGAGCGACCGCGTGATGCAGTGGTGGATGGACCTGATGCCGGTGGAGTCGGGCGATGGTGACGCGAAGATCAGCTATCAGGGGCAGCAGCGGACGGTGGCGGTGCCGGTGGCGGTGGAGGAAGAGCCTCCGCTGCGGGGGATGGGGCCGCTGAAGGTGGTGGACGAGCAGGATGAGATGAGCGCGGAGGAGGTTGCGGAGCATGCGCCGACGGTGACGGTGGTGGGAGCGGCGGCTCCGGCGAGTGATGACCTGGTGATGCTGGTGAGGCCGCGTAAGAGCAGGATTTATTATCTGCGAAAATTTTTCGATTATCCGATCAAGCTGGGTGGAACGACGATTTCGAACCTGGGGATGGTACGGATGTCGAAGATCGGCGTGAGTTATGCGATGAGCCGCGTGAAGCCGATCAGGGAAGAGAAGAGCCTTGAGGATTTTCTGATCAACCGGTTTGGGCGTGAGCTGTATTTGACGTTCTTCAAGAGCTATACGGAGAAGGTGTGGGGGACGCCTTGCGATACGATCTCGGCGGAGTGGGGTGCGCAGAGGATTAAAGGCCTGAGCTTGACGACTGCGCTGAAACATTTTGTGAAGAAGATGTTTTCGCGGAAACCGAAGGGTGAAGGAGAGGAGGATATTGCCCAGAAGGGAACGGATACTTCGCTGATTGAAAGGTTCCTGTATCCGAAGTTCGGGCCGGGGCAGTTGTGGGAGCATGTTGCGGAGAAGGTTGTCGCGATGGGCGGCGAGATCCACATGGGGTGGAAGGTGGTGGGGGTGGAGGTTGAGGGTGCGCGGGTGGTGGCGGTGGAGGCAGTGAATGAGACGGGAGAGTCGCGGCGTTTTGAAGGAGATTATTTTCTGTCGACGATGCCGATGCGCGATCTGGTGCGCGCGCTGAAGGTGCAAGTTCCGCAGAACGTGCGCGAGGTGAGCGAAGGGTTGCAGTATCGGGACTTTATTACGGTGGGAGTGCTGGCAAATAAGCTGGATGTTACGGAGTCGGATAAGACGCTGATCAAGGACACGTGGATTTATATTCAGGAGCCGGATGTGCTGCTGGGGCGGCTGCAGATCTTTAATAACTGGAGTCCGTATATGGTGGCCGATCCGACGAAGGTTTGGATTGGGCTGGAGTATTTCTGCTATGAGACGGATGCGCTGTGGTCGATGCCCGATGAAGAGTTGAAGCGGTTTGCGGCGGGGGAGTTGGAGAAGATTGGGATTCTTAAGACGGCTGAGGTGCTTGATGCGCATGTGGTGCGCGTGCCGAAGACGTATCCGGCATACTTTGGAACGTATGACCGCTTTGAGGAGTTGCGCGAGTGGATGGATGGGTTTGAGAACCTGTTTCTAGTGGGGAGAAATGGGATGCACAAGTACAACAATCAGGACCACTCGATGCTGACGGCGATGGCGGTGGTGGATGGGATTGCGGCAGGGTATGTCGATAAAGATGCGGTGTGGGGGATTAATTCGGAGCAGGAGTATCACGAGGAGAAGAAGAGTTAGTTGTCAGTTGCTGGTGTGGAGGATGTTGACTTGAGGAAGTTGATTTTGTTGCTGGTGGTGGTTGCCGCGGTGTGGGTGGTGTGGAGTCGGGAGCGGATTTATGTGCGGGATCCGCTCGGGTCGGTGATGCGCGATGGGGTGAAGGAGCAGGGCGCACAGGTAATGATTAACTACTCGAACGACGTGCTGCTGCAGAACTATAACGCGCCGATGTATGTGCTGCTGGTACAGCATGGAGACCGGGTGGGGACCCCGGCGGAGATGCATTGCATGGCGTATGTAGCTTGCTTGATGGATGCGGTTGAGCCGGCGTTTACCAGCACGGACGCTGGTGCGAAGGTGACGGCGATGGCGGGGAAGAGGCTGGAGTATCGCGACGCGGATGGGCGGGATACGGTGGTGACGCTGCGGTAGATGTGGATGCGAGCGGTTAGACGCGGACGATCATGACCTCGGTGGATTTCATGAGGGCGCCGGCGGTCTGGCCTTTGCGGAGTTGCATCTCGCGTGCGGCGTCGGCGGTGATGATCGAGGTGATTTGCTGCTCGCCGATTTTGAGGGTGACCTGGGCGAGGAGGCCGCTGATTTTCACTTCGGCGATGGTGCCGACGAGTTGATTGCGTCCGCTTACGTTACGGAAACGCTCGCGCGAGGCTGTGCGGGTGGTGGTGGGCTTCGATTTCATGAGCGGGTTGAGGGCGCTTTGGGGGATGCGGTGGTGGCCGCCGGGGGTTTTGATGGTTTTGATGGTGCCGGCGAGGATCCATTGTTTGAGGGTGGGGTAGCTGACGCCGAGGGCGGTGGCGGCTTCGCGGGGCTTGAGTAGAACGTCTACGTCGGGCATGGGGTGGGTCTCCGGTGGGGTTGCGAGGGACATGAGGTTAGATTATGCAGTGTAAAAATCGTTATGTATAATCGTACAAATATGAAAACAACTTTTCAGCGGTTCTCAGCGCGTACATGCGGGCACTTTGCCATTTCATCTGCGGCTCTCCTCTCCGCCTTTCTGATTGTGGGCGTGGGGGGTGTGCGAGCGCAACAGCTTGCGGCGGTGCGCGGGGACTCCTTGTGGGAGCGCTATGAGGCGCGGGCGACGGCAACGCAGAATATGCAGCCGCACTGGGTGACGCCGCTGGTGACGGTGACGCCCAGACTCGAGCAGGAGTTTCGGACGGACTTTCTGCACTTCTACACGCCGAATGGGAAAGAGATATGGAACTACGACAACGGGAAAGGGCTGGAGTTGATCCCGGAGAAGCATACGGAGATTTTGATTAATCTTCCGCCCTTCTTCGACCGGTCAACGGGCCAGCCGGATGGGTTTGGGGATGTGTCGTTCATGATGAAGGAGCGACTGTATGCGCGCAATGAGGAGCATGGGAATGGGATTGTGACGTTCTTCTTCGGGGGCTCGGTGCCGACGGGAAAGAATGGGAATGGGATCTGCTGCGCGGTGGTGACGCCGACGCTGGCGATGGGGAAGGGGTATGGGCTGTGGTCGTTTACGACGACTGCGGGGGGATCGCTGCCGGTGACCAATGCGAAGGGCGTGGGGCACGTGATTACGTGGAACAGCGTGCTGCAATATCACGGGGCGAAGAAGGGAATGGGACGGTACTGGTGGCCGGAGATTGAGTCCAACGACAGTTTTTATAAGGGCGCGGCGAACGATGGCAAGACGGTGGCCTATGTGACGCCGGGTGTGCTGATTGGACGGGTTCCGCTGCTGCCGCATGCGATGACGGCGGCGGGAAAGAGGCTGGGGTTGACGTTTGGTGCGGGCGAACAGATTGCCCTGACGCACTTCAATACGTATAACCACGCGACGATTCTTACGGTGCGGATTCCGTTCTAGGGAGGGTGGTGAGGAGGTCTGCGATGGTGCGGTGGAGGGTGGGGTGTTCGAGCGTGGGGGCGATCTCGGCCAGAGGGGCGAGGACGAAGCGGCGCTCGTGGAGGGAGGTGTGAGGGAGGGTGAGATCGGGGAGGGTGAGGATCTCGTGGACGCCCTGATCGTTGGTGTAGAGGAGGAGGTCGAGGTCGATGATGCGGGGGCCTTTGGGTGAGGCGTTGGAGCGGTCGCGGCCCATGGCGTGCTCGATGGCGAGGAGTTGGTGGAGGAGGTCGAGTGGGGGGAGAGTGGTTTCGAGCAGCGCTGCCGCGTTGAGAAAGCGGGGTTGGTCGAGATAGCCGACGGGGTCGGTGATGTGGAAGGCGGAGACGGCGGTGAGGTGGCCGAGGGCTTCGAGGCGGTGGAGGGCCTCGCGGAGGTTGGCCTCGGGCGGGCCGAAGGTGGAGGAGAGGTTGGAGCCTAAGGCGATGGCGGCGGTCATGCGTGGGTCCGTGGGGTTATGCTATCCCAGCCATGACGGAGGCTGTCGTGAATGAGGCATCCTGCTCGCTGCGCTGGGAATGATAGATAGAAGGGCAAAGGCAAAGGCAACTACAAAAGCAAAGGCAAAAGAAGAAGCAGATCCCTACGGGATGACAACCAAAACGGCAACGGCAACGGCAAGGGCAAAGGCAAAGGCAAAAGAAGAAGCAGATCCCTGCGGGATGACAACCAAAAAGGCAAAGGCAAAGGCAAAGGCAAGCGCGTAAGGAATCAGGGACGGCGGGGTGGAGAGTCAGGCATGGATGGGTTCGAGGACGTGGGCTGCGGCTTCGGAGTCGCTGTGGGGGGCGTCGTGGGTGGTCTCGCAGCGGTGAGACAGCTCCCAGGCGGAGCGGTCGCGGAGTAGCTTCTGGACCAGGGCGGTGTGCATGGCGTGGCCGGCTCGCTCGGCGACGACGCGGCCCCAGATGCGGCGGCCGGCGAGGGCGAGGTCGCCGATGAGGTCGAGGACTTTGTGGCGGACGAACTCGTCGGGGAAACGGAGAGGGCCGTTGAGGACGGTGCCGGGGCGGGTGGGAGTGGTGCGGGTGAGGATGATGGCGGAGTCGTCGGAGACGCCGCGGATGAGGCCCATGTCGCGGAGCATGGCCTCGTCTTCCTTGAAGCCGAAGGTGCGGGCGGGGGCGATGAGGTTGGCGTAGGCTCCGGCTTCGAGGTCGCCGATGAAGGTGTCGTGGCCGATGGGCTCGGGGAAGTCGATGGAGTAGTGGATGGAGTAGCCGTCGCCGGGGTAGACGCCGATGAACTTGTCGCCCTGTGGGGAGGTTTCACGGACCTCGATGGGCTTGAGGATGCGGAGGTACTCGCGCTTGCGGCGCTGGCGCTTGAGGCCGGTGGCGAGGATGGCGGAGACGTAGGGGAGGGAACTGCCGTCGAGGATGGGAACTTCGAGGTTGTCGATTTCGACGATGAGGTTGTCGACGCCGAGGCCGATGAGGGCGGAGAGGAGGTGCTCGGTGGTCTGGATGAGGACGCCCTGGCGCATGAGAGAGGTGGCGTAGGAGACGCGGGCGACGTTGCGGCCGGTGGCGGGGATCTCGAAGTTGTCGAGATCGGAGCGGCGGAAGACGATGCCGGAGCCGGCGGGGGCGGGGATGAGCCGCATGGAGACGGCCGCGCCGGAGTGGAGGCCGATGCCCTGGAAGTCGAGGGGGGTGTGGATCGTATGTTCGAATTGGGGATGGCTGGACAGGCTGGGCTCGTTGAAAGACTCGTCAGGGGAAGGGTATACCCGTTTGGGGGTAGGCGGGTGTGGTTATTTTGCCACAGGTGCTGGGCGGATGGTGGGACGGGGGGGCGGGCGCTTGCTCGGGTGAGCGGGTTCCTCGGCTGCGCCTCGGAATGAATGACAGAAGGGCAAGGGTAAAGGCAAGGGCAAGGGCAAAGGCAAAAGAAGAAGCAGATCCCTGCGGGATGACAACCAAAAAAGCAAAAGCAAAAGCAAAAGCAAAAGCAAAAGCAAAAGCAACGGCAACGACAACAGCAACGACAACAGCAACGACAACAGCAACAGCAACAGCAACAGCAAGGGCAACAGCAAGGGCAAGAGCAAGGGCAAGAGCAAGGGCAAGAGCAAAGACAGGGGGGCTTCACTTCGCTGTGCGCGTTGGTTGAGATGACGCGGAAGGGGGTGGGGCGGTAGGGTATTGGCATGCGAATGATGGATGTGGTCAGGGTTGTGGCGAAGGGTGAGGAGCGGTTGAAGGGGCGGCTGCGGGAGCTGGTGGAGGTGGAGTCGCCGAGTGAGGATAAGGCTGCGGTGGATCGGGCCGGGGAGTTGGTGGTGCGGTGGGCGGAGGAGCTGGGGGCGAAGGTGAAGCGGCATCGGCAGAAGGCGTTTGGGGATGTGCTGGAGGTGCGGTGTGGGCCGGCGCGGAGTGCGAAGGGGAGGGTGCTGCTGCTGGGACATCTGGATACGGTTTGGCCGATGGGGACGCTGGCGAAGATGCCCTGGCGCGAGGCTGACGGGAAGCTGTGGGGGCCGGGGGTGGTGGATATGAAGGCTGGGGTGGTGATGGCGCTGGAGGCGATCGCGGTATTGAAAGAGTTGGGGGAGGAAAGGCCGGTGACGCTGCTGCTGGTGAGCGAGGAAGAGGTGGGGAGTCCGGTGTCGCGGGGGATTACGGAGAGGCTGGCGGCGGAGTGCGAGGCGGTGCTGGTGCTGGAGCCGGCGCAGGAGCTGGCTTATAAGACGGCGAGGAAGGGGGTGGGGCAGTTTGAGCTCCGGGTGGAGGGCGTGGCGTCCCATGCGGGGGTGGACTTTGGGGCGGGGCACTCGGCGGTGCGGGAGATGGCGCGGCTGGTGGAGAAGGTGTCGGGGTTTACGGATTTGAGCAGGGGGTTGACGGTGAATGTGGGCGTGATTGCGGGAGGGACGCGGTCAAATGTGGTGGCTGCGGAGTGCGTGGCTGAGGTGGATGTGCGGATTGCGAAGGCGGGAGATGCGGTGCGGGTAGAGCGGATGTTTCGGGGGCTGAGGGTGACGGATAAGGCTTGCAGGCTGACGGTTTCGGGGGGGATCAACCGGCCGCCGATGGAGCGGAAGGCGGGAACGGTGCGGCTGTTTCGGCTGGCGAAGAAGCTGGCCGGGGAGATGGGAGTGAAGTTGGAGGAGGCGGCGACCGGAGGTGGGTCGGATGGGAACTTTACTGCGGCGATGGGGGTGGCGACGCTGGATGGGATGGGAGCGGTGGGTGGTGGGGCCCATGCTGCGCATGAGCATGTGGTGATGGGGCATCTGGTGGAGCGGACGGCGTTGATTGCCGGGGTGATTGCCGGGGTGTGAAGATTCCCTCAGCGGCTGAAGCCCGTCCCCTTCAAAGCGTCAGGGCTGCGGCCTTCAGAGGGCCTGGGTTTCGCGGAGGAGGCGGAGGGTGGCGGCGATGGGGAGGCCCATGACGTTGAAGAAGTCGCCTTCGATGCGGGTGATCCAGCGGGCGGCGTAGCCCTGGATGCCGTAGGCACCGGCTTTGTCGAGGCTGTCGCCGGTGGAGAGGTAGTGGGCGAGATCGGCGTCGGGGATGGGGGCGAAGAAGACGCTGGTGGTTTCGACGTGGGTGCGCTGGGTGGTGGGAGTGACGACGGCGATGCCGGTGTGGACCTGGTGGACGCGGTTGGAGAGGAGGCGGAGGATGCGCTCGGCGTCGGAAAGGTCTGTGGGTTTGTTGAGGATTTCGTGTTCGAGGACGACGGTGGTGTCGGCTCCGAGGATGGTGGCTTTGGGGTGTTGGGCGTGCATGGCCTGCGCCTTTTCGAGGGCGAGACGTTGGACGTAGGCGGTGGGCGGCTCGTTGGGGCGGAGGGCCTCGTCGATGTGCGCGGGGAGGACGTCGAAACGCAGGCCGGCCTGGGTGAGGAGGTCGCGGCGGCGGGGTGAGGCGGAGGCTAGGATGAGGGTCATTGGGGATTGGGTGGCGGGTGTGGCTTTTGGCTAAAGGCAACGGCAAGAACGGGCGCTCGCGCTGCGAGCGAAAAGCAGGTTCTTCGCTGCGCTCAGAATGACAGGCAGAAAGGCAAGGGCAAATACGGAGATCCTTCGCTTCGCTCTGGATGACGGCGAAAAACAAACAGCGGCAAGAGCAAGGGCAAGAGCAAGGGCAAGAGCAACGGCAAGGGCAACAGCAACGGCAAAGGAAGAAGCAGATCCCTGCGGGATGACAACCAAAACAGCAACAGCAACAGCAACAGCAACGGCAACATCAACTTCGATGCACCGTACAGGAACGGACGGGGCGGGATGACAACCAAAACAGCAACAGCAAGGGCAAAGGCAAAGGCAAAGGCAACGGCAAGAGCAAGAGCAAGAGGCGAAGGCGAAGGTTTGGGGTGGGTGGTTGGGTTACTGGGCGGAGTAGCCGGGGGCGAAGTCCTGGGAGAAGATGTGGGCTTCCATGGCGTGCTGCTGGCCGGGAGCGAGGGTGATCGCGTTGGGGCCTACGTTGGCGGTTTCGATGCAGGTCATGGTGAGCCAGCCCTTGGGGTCCATGTCGGAGAGGCTGAGGGTGAGCTCGGACCAGGGGTTCCAGATGACGGTGGATTTGGAGTTGGCCTTGCAGACGGTGATGCGGCGGTTGAGGACGGGGTCATCGAGGTTGATGGGGGTGACGGTGTTGAGGTAGGGGCGGTCGGTCTCGCCGGTGAGCTTGAGGAGGGTGTCCCTTTGGTGCTTGTGCTTGAGGTTGTCGGTTTTGTCGATGTAGTCGGTGTCGGAGAGGCCGATGAGGGAGATCTGCTGGGCGTCGCCGACGGAGAAGTAGGAGTGGAAGGCCTCTTCGAAGTGGAGAGGGTCGGTGGATTGGTTGGCGACGACGAGTTGGAGGCGGAGTTCGGTGCCGAGGATGAGTTGGTAGGCGAGCTGGAAGTGGTCGAAGCCGAGGGCGCGGGTGGCGTCATTGGGGGAGAGGGTGAGGGTGAGGTGGAGGTCTTCGCCGGCGAGGGCGGCGAAGGCGAGAGTCCAGTCGGCGGTGCGGGCGAAGCCGTGGGAGGGGCCGTCGGTGCGCGGGTCTTCAGGGGTGGCGGTGCGGGGGCCGAACCAGGGAAAGATGAGGGGGATGCCGCCGCGGATGGCTTTGCCGGGGGTGAAGGCGGAGCGCTCCGAGAGGAACAGCACGGGCTGCTGGCCGGTGGGCTGCCATTGGGTGAGGTGCGCGCCCTGGAGGTAGAGCTCGGCGGTGCAGGCGGGCGTGGTGACGGTGGCTCGGATGAGGCCGTGCTCGTTTTGGCTGAAGGCGAGGACGTCGGGAATGGAGAAGTGGTCGGTGAGGGTTTGGAGATCCATCTTGCTACTAGTTTAGATGCGAGCAGGATGAAAGAGGGCGAGCTTCCAATAACTATGGAATGTGCGAGCGCGGGCAAGATGCAGGTCTCGCCACGGAGGCGCGCAAAAGTCGCGCGGCTCCGGTCGAGATGTCAGATGTTGGGGATGGGACAGCGGTTTAGGTGCTGGTGAGGTGGAGCTCGGCGAGGTTGCGCTGGCCGGTGGGGCAGATGTTCAGGAGCGGGCAGTTGGTGCATTTGGGGTCGGCGAAGGTGCAGAGGGTGTGGGCGTGGAGCTGGATGAGGGAATGGTGCTGGTCGAGTATGGCGGCGTCCCAGGTTTCGGGGACGAGGCGCATGAGACGGGATTCGGTGGTGGCGGCGTCGGCGCGGGGGACGACGCAGAGGCGCTGGATGACGCGGAGGTGGTTGGCGTCGATGCAGAGGGCGCGGCGGCGGAGGGTGCTGAAGTTGACGACGGCAGCGGAGATTTGCGGGCCAACGCCTTCGAACTGCTCCAGCCAGTCGCGGATCTTCTCGGTGCGGTATTTGGCGAGGAAGTCGAGGGTGAGGGTGCCGACGCGGGCGGTGATCTGCTCGAGGAGGGTCTTGAGGCGGAGGGCTTTCTGCTCGGGAAAGGTGACGGCGGCGATGGCGCGCTCGAGGTCGGGGATGGAGGCGTCGCGGACCGGCTCCCAGTTGTGTGGGCCGGCGTGCACGCCTTGCGAGGATACGAAGAGGCGCTCGAGGTCGCGGAGGGCGTGGTGGGCGGTGGGTAGTTTGGTGCGGGAGGCGAGGAGGGAGTCGATGAGCTGGGTGAGGGGGTCGGTGGGGGTGCGGGGCTTGGGCTGGCCGTAGTAGCCGAGGAGCAGGCGGTGGATGTGGGGGAGCTTGTCGGCCTGCTCGGGGGTGAGCGGGCGGTGGTCGGGGTCGGGGTTGGGGAAGAGGTCGGGCGGCATGGGAGTTGGATGATGTGGGGATTAGTTTTTAGCAAAGGCAAAGGCAAAGGCAAATACGGAGATCCTTCGCTTCGCTCTGGATGACGGCGAAAAACAAACAACGGCAACGGCAAGAGCAAAGGGAAGAAGCAGATCCCTACGGGATGACAACCAAAAAGGCAACGCAATGACCCAACAACGGCAACGGCAAGAGCAAAGGAAGAAGCAGATCCCTGCGGGATGACAACCAAAAAGGCAATGCAATGACCCAACAACGGCAACGGCAAGAGCAAAGGAAGAAGCAGATCCCTACGGGATGACAACCAAAAAGGCAACGCAACGGCCCAACAACGGCAACGGCAAGAGCAAAAGAAGAAGCAGATCCCTGCGGGATGACAACCAAAACGGCAACGGCAACGGCAACGGCAAGGGCAAAAGCAAAGGAAGAAGCAGATCCCTGCGGGATGACAACCAAAAAGGCAACGCAATGGCCCAACAACGGCAACGGCAAGAGCAAAGGAAGAAGCAGATCCCTACGGGATGACAACCAAAAAGGCAATGCAACGGCCCAACAACGGCAACGGTGACTGGTAGAACGAAGGCGACTGCTGGTACGAACGGTGGTGTTAGGGGTTGCGGGTGATGCCGAGGTGGTGGCCGGTGGCGGTGGCGATGCCCCAGGCCATGCGCGGGGTGTTGTGGGCGATGCCGATGCGGCCGTCGGGGCCGAGGAGGATGATGCCGCCGTGGCCGCCGAGGCGGGTGTAGAGGTAGTCGATGGCGGCAGCGGCGGTGTCTTGCGGGGTTGCTCCTGCGGCTACGCGATCGACGGCCCACTTGCCGAGGACCAGCTTCATGATGGGTTCGCCCCAGCCGGTGAGGGAGACGGCGGCGGAGAGGTTGTCTGCGTAGCAGCCGCAACCAATGAGGGAGCTGTCTCCGACGCGGCCAGGGGCCTTGCTGAGGGTTCCGCCAGTGGAGGTTCCGGCGGCGATGTTGCCGAATTGGTCGAGGGCGACGGCACCGACGGTGTCGTGGGAGTGGAGGGTGGGGTCGGTGAGGCGAAGCTCGTCGGGGAGGGCGGATTCGACCTCGGCGTCGAGGGCGGCTTGGGTGGTGGCGGGGTCGGAGGCGGTCCGCACTGCAGGTCTCTCCGCTTCGGCTTCGCCTTCGGTCGAGATGACAGGGTTTGCGCGAGGGGCGAACTCGGAGTTGCCGGAGAAGGTGGTGTCGGGGTGGCCGGCGGCTTCGGCTTGCTGGAAGGCTATGAGGCGGTCGCGCTCGCGGGGGACGATGAGCTCGGCGTTGTCGATGAGCGGCATGCCGTGCTGGGAGGCGAAGAGTTCGGCGCCGGTGCCGACGAAGTAGACGTGGGGGGATTGCTCGAGGACGAGGCGGGCGGCCTGGATGGGGTTGCGCAGGCGCTCGACGCAGGCGACGCCGCCGGTGCGGAGGTCGGCACCGTTCATGAGAAGGGCGTCGAGTTGGACGCGGCCGTCGCGGGTGAGGAAGGAGCCGCGGCCGGCGTCGAAGGTGTCGTCGTCTTCCATGAGGGTGACGGCGGCTTCGACGGCATCGATGGCGGTGCCGCCGCGGGAGAGCGCAGACCAGCCGGCGGCGAGGGCGGCGGCGATGCCGCGTTCGTGGGCGGCTATGGCGTCGTCGGGCATGGCCCAGGCGCCACCGTGGATGAGCAGGATGGGCTGCGGTGGGGTCTGCGAACGCGTCATGGGCGCGAGAGTTCTAGTTTGCGGCGTTCGGTTTCGAGGTAGGTGTAGCGCATGCGGTGGATGACGGTGATGGTGGCCATGATGGCGAGGACCCAGAGGGCGGGAGCCATGGCGTCCCAGCGCTCGAAGAGAGCGCCGAGGATGACGAGGACGATGCGCTCGGGACGCTCCATGAAGCCGACTTTGCAGGAGCCGATGAGGGCTTCGGCGCGGGAGCGGGTGTAGCTGACCATGAGCGCGGCGGTCATGACGAAGGCTACGAGGAAGACGTAAAAGAAGCGGTTGCCGCGGGCGTAGAAGACGAGCAGGCCGAAGAAGAGAGCGACGTCGGAGTAGCGGTCGAGGACGGAATCGAAGTAGGCGCCGAAGACGGAGACCTGGTTGGTCTGGCGGGCGACGCGGCCGTCGACCATGTCAAAGAGGCCGGCGCCGATGATGACCAGGCCGGCGTAGAAAAACATGCGGACGTAGTTGTCGGCGCGCGCGTAGCCGAAGAAAAAGGCTGCGATGACGTTGATGATGAGGCCGATGAACGTGAGGGTGTTGGGGGAGATTTTGGATAGAGCGAGGCCGTTAACAATCTTCTGTAGCAGCCAGCCGCTGCCGTTGCCGAAGGCACCTGTCCAGGTCATCGCGTCAGATTAGTTTATCGCGGATGGGGGATGAGGTGGGCTGCGGGCCAGGATTGCTGCGCTGTGGGGTGGTGGAAAGGCTGGGGTGGGAGTGGAAGGACGGCGCTTGCTCGGGCGAGCGGGTTCCTCGGCTGCGCTGCGGGATGGTGGACAGAAAGGCAAAGGCAAAGGCAAAGGCAAAGGCAAGGGCAAGAGCAAGGGCAAAGGCAAAGGCAGAGGCAGAGGCAAGGGCAAGGGCAAGAGCAAAGGCAAAAGCAAAGGCAAAAGAAGAAGCAGATCCCTGCGGGATGACAACCAAAAAAGCAAAAGCAAAAGCAAAAGCAAAAGCAAAAGCAAAAGCAAAAGCGACGGCAACGGCAAAGGCAGTACTAAACCATCTAAATACGAAGTCGCTCCGGAACGGCGCGTGGGATGCGCGCGTTCGGGAGAGATGAGCGGGTGGGGTGGGGTGGGGTAGGGGTTATTCGGTGATTTTGATCGTGTCGTGGATGGTCGTTAGCTTGAGGACTTCGAGCTCGCGCTTGCCGTTGGGGGTGACGACGGTGGCGATGTCACCGATTTCCTTGCTGAGCAGGGAGCGGCCGATGGGCGAGGTGGTGGAGATCAGGCCCTTGGTCACGTCGGACTCTTCGCTGGTGACGAGCTTGTAGGTGAACTCCTCACTTTTGGTGCTGTCGAAGACGACGACGGTGGAGCCGAAGCCGACTTTGTCGCGGGGGATGTTGTCGAGGTTGACCATGGCGAGCTCGCCCATGCGCTTCTTGAGCTGGCCGAGACGGGCGTTGACGAAGACCTGGCGCTGCTTGGCCATGTGGTATTCGGCGTTTTCGGAGAGATCGCCGAGGGCCACAGCCTTCTTGATCTCCGCGGGGAGTTCGGTGGTGAGCTCGTACTCGAGTGCCTTGATCTGTTCTTCGATGGCTTTTTTGATGTCTTCCATGCGGGTGTCTGCTTTGCTGGCCCAGCCTTAAGGTGGCAGGGCAGAGAGTGAAAACTTGATTATACGAAAAGGTAGACGGGGGAAGGGACTAGGAGGCTTCAGGGTCGGGGAGGAGGGTGGGATTCCGCGCGGAAAGGAAGCTTTCGAGGAGGAGTGTGGCGGCGACCTGGTCGATGATGTTTTTGCGGTCGAGGCGGGTGGAATGGCCGGAGGAACGGGGGGCGTGGCCGGAGAGATTGAGGAGGGCGTGGGCGTCGTGGGTGGTGAGACGCTCGTCGAGAAGATGGTGGGTGAGGGTGGGGTGAGCCTCCTGCAGAGCCTGGGCGAAGGCCTGGGCTTTGGCGGCCTGGGGGCTGGGGGTGCCGTCGGCGTGGAGCGGGTTGCCGACGAGGAGGACTTCGACGTGGTGCTGGCGGATGAAGCGGGCGATGGACTTGAGGTCGGCGCGGAGGGTGGTGCGGTGGAGGGTGAAGAGAGGCTGGGCGGTGAGTCCGAGGGGGTCGGTGATGGCGAGACCGATGCGGCGGTCGCCTACGTCGAGCGCGAGAGTGCGGGGATGAGGCACGAAGGTAGTGTACGGGGGAAAGACAGCGTGCAGAGGGAAGAGTGTGGAGGATAGAGTGGGCGGTGAATAGAATATCGGGGAGAGGTGGCGTTTGTGCGGGTACTGAAGGCTTTAGTGGTGGTGGGGATTGTGGCGGCGCTGGCGGTGGGGTTCCTTGTGTATTTGCCGTTTGGGCCTGCGGGGGAGACGTTCGTTGAGATTGCGCCGGGGACGGGGACGCTGGGGATTGCGCGGCAGTTGCAGCAGGCGGGGATCGTGCGCAGTGCGGTGGCGTTCGATGCGCTGGCGGTTTGGAAGACGGTGACGCGGAGGGGCGCGGGAACTCTGAAGGCGGGGGAGTACCGGTTCGACCATGCGGCGACGGTAGAGGAGGTGTATGACCGGCTGCGGCGCGGGGATGTGTATACGGTGACGCTGGTGGTGCCGGAGGGGTACAACATCTTCGACATTGCGAATGCGGTGGCCGCGGCGGGACTGGGTTCGCGGGAGGATTTTCTGCGCGCGGAGCAGAAGGATACGGAGTTGATTGCGGAGTGGGTGCCGGAGGGGAGCGCTGCGTCGCTGGAGGGGTATCTGTTTCCGGACACGTACAAGTTCAGCCGCCGCGCGACGCCGCTGCTGATGCTGACGACGATGGTGAGGCGGTTTCGGCAGGAGACGACGCGGCTGGGAGTGGCGAAGGGGCAGGTGGCGCGGACGGTGACGCTGGCGTCGCTGG
>JAJXYW010000117.1 GCA_021780415.1 Acidobacteriota bacterium | reverse complement strand
ACCTCCTGGTGTCTAGTCTATAAACTAGATACCACCCAACCCCCACCTTGTCCAGCCCCCCAACGACTTCACCGCTACTCCATCCCCCAATCCCACCCTCGATATCTAGTCAAAGGCCAAACACGAGACGTACCCTCCGGGTACGCTCCGGTCCGACCGCCTTGCCCTCCTAGCAGCTGGCCCAATCTCGGCGGCGCGGGCTACGCGCCGTCCACCTTGGCCCTGCCGCCAACGTCCTGTCTCTCTCGGACCCGGACCCCGCACCCCGGAGCGCGACCTTTGCGGCGGCGGCACGGCTACACGCCGCGAGTGGGGTTGGCCCTGCCTTCGGTCGAGGTGTTGGTAGGGGAGGCGCTCGAGGCCGCGCGGCTTGCCGCCGGCGCGGCCGGGCCGGACGACTGACGCGCGGGACCGCTGACCACTGACCACTGACCACGGACCACTGCTTTTCATGCGACAATCTCATCTCGTGAACGCCCAGGAGTTCATCGCGAAGTGGCGCCGCGCCGAGCTGCGGGAGCGCCAGGGCGCGCACGAGCACTTCCTCGACCTGTGCGCGCTCCTCGGCCAGGACCCGCCCGCCCAGGCGGACCCGGTGGGGGAGTCGTTCTGCTTCGAGCGGGGTGCCGCCAAGGAAGCCGGGGGCGACGGGTGGGCCGACGTCTGGAAGAAGGGGTGCTTCGGCTGGGAGTACAAGGGGAAGCACAAGGACCTCGACGCCGCCTACGGCCAGCTCCTGAAGTACCGCGAATCGCTCGAGAACCCGCCGCTGCTCGTCGTGTGCGACATGGACCGCATCGTGGTGCACACCAACTTCACCGGCACGCCGAGCCGGGTGCACGAGGTGCGGTTGGAGGAGCTCGACACGCCGCGCGCGCACGAGATCCTGCGCGCCGTCTTCTTCGAGCCCGAGAAGCTCAAGCCCGGCCTGACGAGTCGGTCGGTCACCGAGGAGGCGGCGCGCCGCATCGGCGAGATCGCCCAGGCGCTGCGCGAGAAGGGGTCCGCGGGCGACGAGGTCGCCCACTTCCTCGACCGCCTCGTGTTCTGCATGTTCGCCGAGGACGTCGGCCTCCTCCCGGACAAGCTGTTCTCCCGCCTCGTCGAGAAGTCGCGCCGCGACCCAGCGCGCTTCGGCAAACTCGTCACCGACCTTTTCGGGGTGATGGCGCACGGCGGCGACTTCGGCGCCGACACCATCCGGCGCTTCAACGGCAACCTGTTCAACGACGGTGCGCCGATCACCCTTTCCGAGGACGAGGTTGAGCGCGTCTACCAGGCGGCTCTGCTCGACTGGAGCGCGGTGGAGCCCTCGATCTTCGGCACACTGTTCGAGCGCGGGCTCGACCCCGACAAGCGCTCGCAGATCGGCGCGCACTACACCAGCCGCGAGGACATCGAGACACTGATCGAGCCGGTCGTCATGCAGCCGCTCCGCCGCGAGTGGGCCGAGGTCCGCACCCTCGTCGAGAACGTCCTCGCCACCGGCAAGAAGCATGCGAGCACCGACGCCTCCGCTTCCGATGTAGGGGCGGGCCCTGCGCCCGCCCTGGCAGGAACCCGCGCCGCCGCGGCACGCAAGGCGCCTGCCTCAAGACCCGTGGCCCTATCTGCCGCTGCTCTGCGCAAGGCCCGCCTCGAGGCCGACACCCTCGTCCGCAACTTCCTCGACCGCCTGGCAACCGTCAAGGTGCTCGACCCCGCCTGCGGCTCCGGCAACTTCCTCTACGTCACCCTGCAGAAGCTCCTCGGCCTCGAGAGCGAGGTGCTGCGCTTCGCCGACGAGCGCGGGGTGGGCGGCCACTTCCCGCGCGTGGATCCGCGCCAGCTCTACGGGATCGAGATCAACCCGTACGCCTTCGACCTCGCCCAGATGACCGTCTGGATCGGCTACCTGCAGTGGACGAGCCAGCACGGTTTCCCGTGGCCGCAGGACCCGGTGCTCAAGCCCTCCGACACCATCCGCTGCATGGACGCGATCCTGGACCTCTCCGACCCCGAGCACCCCAAGGAGCCCGAGTGGCCCCCCGTGGACTTCATCGTCAGCAACCCGCCGTTCCTGGGAAACAAACAGATGGGCTCTGGGCTCGGCCGCGACTACTGCGAGAAGCTCTGGGCGCTGCACCACGACAGCATCCCCCCAAGTTCCGACCTGTGCTGCTACTGGTTTGAAAAGGCCCGGAAGCACATCCTACAGGGGAGGTGTACACGAGCCGGGCTGCTCGCTACAACAGCCATCAAACAGGTGGCATCGAACGCCGTGCTGCGACAGATT
Organism: Acidobacteriota bacterium; assembly: GCA_021780415.1. Next base: position 3,292 of record JAJXYW010000117.1, on the reverse strand, counting down.
GCCCAGGCCCCCGGCATCTTCTTTGCTGAATCGGATCGTGACTGGACCCTGGATGGGGCGTCGATCCGCATCAGCATGGTAGGTTTTGGGGCCTGCAGCGAGGACGAACGGCCCCTTCTGGACGGCGCTGGTGTCCGCAAGATCAACGCGAACCTGACCACAGGAATCGACCTATCACGCAGCCATATCTTGGCTTCGAACCTCGGCCTGTGTTTCATGGGGATCACAAAGGTCGGAGCGTTCGACATCGAGGAATCGGTCGCGAAGGCGATGCTGAATCAGGTCAACCCACACAGACGACCCAACAGCGATGTGCTGCGCCCATTTCGGAATGGCAGCGACATAGTGCAAGTCCCCTCGAATCGCTGGATCATCGACTTCGGGGTCCGACGCGCAATGGCCGAGGCGGCGCTCTACGAAGGACCGTTTCAGTATCTTTCACTGCACGTGAAACCCGGCCGGGCGGCGAACAACCGCCCAAGCTATCGAGAGAATTGGTGGATTCATGCTGAGCCGCGGTCAGGGTTCCGGGCACGAGTCCAGGGGAAGTCCCGCTACCTCGCGGTCCCCAGAGTTGCGAAGTTCCGCCTCTTCGTCTGGAGCGACACTGCGGTGTTGCCGGACTCGAAGGTCATTGCCATCGTGCTAGATGGACGCGCGGGTTGGGGTGTCCTGTCCTCACGTGTGCACGAAGCGTGGACGCTTGCGACCTGTAGCTGGCACGGCAAGGGCAACGACGTCACGTACAACCCGACGACAGTTTTCGAGACCTTTCCCTTCCCATGGCCGCCCGGACAGGAGCCGGCGGGCGACGCGAATGTAGAGGCCATCGCCGAGGCCGCGAAGGAGCTGGACGAGTTACGCTGCACCTGGCTCAACCCGCCGGAGTGGACGCGCCAGGAGGTGCTCGAGTTCCCTGGCTCGGCCGACGGCCCGTGGGCGCGCTACCTCCACGACCCCGACGCGCGGGGCATCGGCACCGTCCGCTACTCGCGCACGGTTGCCAAGGACGCCGAGTGTGCGGTCAACCTCAAGGCCCGCACCCTGACCAACCTCTACAACCAGCGCCCGACCTGGCTCGCCCTCGCCCACGACAAGCTCGACGCCGCCGTCTTCGCCGCCTACGGCTGGGACCCCGCGATGAGCGACGACCACCTCCTCGAATCCCTCCTCGCCCTCAACCTTACCCGCTGACGGCGGGCCATGGCGCCTCCTGGGCAAGGGCTGCGGTATGCTGATCCACGGACGGGAGAGGCATGAGCGACGGAAGAGCGCTTGAGATACCTGGTGAGGCTTTGGGAGCGCTCTGTCGGCGGTACGGGGTACGTGAGCTGTACCTAATCGGGTCCGTCCCGCGAGGTGAGCTAGGGCCTGGGAGCGATGTCGACCTCCTTGTGAGCTTGGATGCAGACGCTCCAGCCGGGTTTCTCGCCGCCGGACGGCTCCATCAGCCGCAGGCGCTTCGTGCGCGTGCCGTGGACGTCGCACCCAAGGCGGGGCTGAAGCCGCCGGTCCGCTCCGAGGTGCTGGCGCAGGACCGTGTGTCCTATGCGACGTGAGCGTCTGTTCCTCACCGATATGGTCGACTCGGCCGAGGCCTCCGCGCACTTTGTCGCGAGCTGCACAGGTGCAACGACCACGCGAATCTACCCTCTTGCGTGCGAGCGGCGCGCCGACGAAGCGTCAGTACGCGTGGACGTGCTACTCCTCAACGATGCAGACGCGTCTGATGAGATCTTCTCCTCGGCCCTCGGGGGGATAGCCGGACACTTCGCGGCTCGCCAGCTTTTCACGCTGCCGCGTTCGGACGCAGAACTGCCGACTGGGCAGGTGACTGAGCATGATTGACCTGGACCACTACCCGTTCGAGGTTCCCTGCCCACGATGCAGATTCTTCAACACATTCACTTTGAAGCAGGTCCGTCTGCGTGATGCCGTGATTTGCCGCGGTTGCCACCTCACAATCAACCTCGACGACTACATGAACGAAACCCGGAAGGCTGTCCGGTCCATCCGACTCGCCCTCCGGGCGCTCCAAGACCAACTCGCGAAGTTGGGGCCGCTCGAGATTCGAATCTAGGAGAAACGTATGGATGCCCAGTTCCTCCAGAACCTGCGGTACAAGCTCCAGAAGCGGGTGCGGCGGCTAAACTCAGTCGACCCCTCCCAGTTTCATATTGCCCTAACACATTTCTGGGCGTTCATCGATTCAACTCCGTCCTTGTCGGGCATAGCTGTGCAGCTCAAACGAGAGCAACCCGACGCTCGGGAGTCAGCCGACAAGCTACTTGGTGGTGAGAGCGTCTTCGGGAGGACGGAGCGGGAAACCGCGGCAATTGGCCAGGAGGTTCTCCGGAAGCTAGCCCTCGCCCCGGACCTAAACACCCTGTTCAGGCTTGGTATCCAGCTGAGCCTGAAGCCGCCGGACGATCTGAATGCTGCCGTCGAGTTGATTCGGGACGCATACCTGGAGTCGTTCTACGAGTACTTGGACGAGGCTCTGGACGACCAGAGGGCGATGCTCGCTCTTCTCTTCCGGTACAAGCAGCGGTCAGAGTGGTTCCATCGCGAGCGCCTCTGGGAACTCCAGCGCCGCGACTCCGGTAACGCTGAACGAGCGCTGGCGCACGATCTCTACGGCTACCTCCATGACCAAGGCCTTAGCTTCCATATCGAGCCTTCGTCCATCACCGGACGGATCGACCTCATCGCAGCCCAAGACACGGATGACCCCTTGCTCCTCGACGCGAAGATATTCGATGGTGACTCCCGCAGTCGGGCGTATGTCTGCAAGGGCTTCCAGCAGATCTACACATATACCCAGCAGCACAATGAGTCGTTCGGCTACCTGATGCTCTTCAAGACAACAGACCGGGACCTCCAATTTGATATGAGCTTGTCAGGCCTCGACGTCCCAACGGTGGTCTTCAACCATAAGACCCTGTTCCTCTTAACAGTTGACCTCTTTCCGCACGCCAAGCCGGTTTCCCAGCGCGATCCCTTGCGGGTGATTCGTATCACCGAGGAGGATCTGATAAGACCGGTTCCGGAGGCGAGCGAAGCAACACCTCCGCAGGTGCCCCCTGGCAGTCGTTCGTAAGACCGCGTGATGGGTTCGAGGTCGCACAGGTACCCCGGACAATCTTATCGACAATGCTGGCGAGATGTAAGCCCTCGCCGTACCCCGTCTTGATCTGACTCGGTTGTCCGGCGATGCTCCGGGCATGGACGACGAACGGATCATCGAGCAGGGCCAGCACCTCTTCGAAGAGCTTGCCGGGCAGCGACAGCG
>JAJXYW010000083.1 GCA_021780415.1 Acidobacteriota bacterium | reverse complement strand
CTCGGGCGGCGTGCTGGACCAGCCGACGGTGTTCAAAGGCTATCTGCTGAAGCCGTTCCCGCAGTATACGGGCGTGACGCAGAGCGTGCCGCGGTATGGCGCGTCGACGTATGAGGCGCTGCAGGTGTCGTATAAGCGGGTGTTCAATCACGGCGGGCTGGTGCAGTTGGCCTATACGTGGTCGAAGCTGCTGAGCAATACGGATAATACGAGCAGCTTCGAGGACGGACAGGGCGGACAGGGCGTGGTGCAGGACAACTACAACCTGCACGCTGAGAAGTCGGTGAGTATGCAAGACCTGGCGCAGAACCTTGTGGTGAACTACGGGGTGGAGCTGCCGTTTGGACATGGGCAACCGTACCTGAGCGGTGTGAATGGGCTGGTGAATGCGGTGATCGGAGGATGGCGGCTGAATGGCATTACGACGCTGCATAGCGGGTTGCCGGTGCCGATTTCGTATAACGGAACGAACTACCTGAGCCAGTACTTTGGGTCGGGGCCGATCCGGCCGAATGTGGTGCAGGGATGCAACAAGGTGACGGGCGGTTCGGCGCAGAGCCGGGCGGCGACGGGATGGTTCAATACGACGTGCTTTACGGCTCCGGGACTGCTGGCGTTCGGTAATGAGAACCGAGTGGATTCGACGATCCGGACCAATGGAGCGGCGAACTGGGATGTGTCGGCGAACAAGGTGTTCAAGGTGTATGACCGGCTGACGGGAACGTTCAGCGTGGAGGCCTTCAACGTCTTCAACCGCACGCAGTTTGGTGCGCCGGACAGCGGGCTGGGCGATGGCAACTTCGGCATCGTCTCCGGCCAGGCAAACCTGCCGCGCGTATTGCAGATTGCAGCACGGCTTACATTCTAAGGATGTGGTGATGGCGGCGCGCCGGCAAGAGGGTTTGCCGGTGCGCCGTTTTTGTTGACAGTAAGGTATGGTTTTTCTGACGGCGAAGCGTGTGTTGGGGAGGGTGATATGAAGCTGGAGCGTGTGGTTCGGATGGCGTTTACGCGGCGGAAGTTTTGCTGGTCGGCGGTGGCGGTGGGCGCGGTGGCAGGCTTGCCGCGAGGGATGGGAGCGCAGGCGGGAACAGAGGCTGCGCTGGAGGCTCGGCTGGCTGGAGACCCGATGCGGCCGCAGTTTCATCTGCTGCCGGCGCGGAACTGGATGAATGATCCGAACGGTCCGATCTATTTCAAGGGTCACTACCATATGTTCTTTCAGTACAACCCGCTCGCTGCGGTGTGGGGCGATATGAGCTGGGGACATGCGATCAGCAAGGACATGATGCATTGGGAACACCTGCCGGTGGCGATGACGCCGACGCCGGGTGGGCCGGATTCGTATGGATGCTTTTCAGGGTCGGCGATTGCGGTGGGCGAGCGGGTGTATGCGGTGTATACGGGCACACAGAAGAGTGGCGATGCGCTGGCTACGATTCGCGATGGGGCGAACAATGTTGAGGAGTCGCAGTGCCTGGCGTGGAGTGACGATCCGCAGTTGGTGAAGTGGACGAAGGACCCGGAGCCGGTGGTGGCGCGGCCTCCGGCGGGGATGAAGATTACGGGGTTCCGCGATCCGTCGGTGTGGCGGCAGGGGGAGTGGTATTACATGACGGTGGGGTCGGGGGTGGAAGATGTGGGCGGGTGCGTGCTGCTGTATCGCGGGAAGGATCTGAAGAGCTGGGAGTATCTGCATGAGCTGACCAGCGGGGAGTGGGATGGCAAGAAGACAGCCAACCCTGTGGGCGATGGAGAGATGTGGGAGTGCCCGGAGTTTTTTGCGCTGGGCGATCCTGCGCATGGCGGCGGGCACGTGCTGATTTACTCGACGCAGGGGAAGGTGTTCTGGGAGTCAGGCGTGATGGATGAGGCGGCGATGAAGTTTCAGCCGCGAAAGAAGGGCGAGTTGGACTGGGGCGCGTTCTATGCTCCGAAGACGCAGTTGGATGCGGAGGGGCGGAGAATTCTTTGGGGATGGGTTCCGGAGAAGCGGAGTGAGGCCGCGATGACGGCCGCGGGGTGGAGCGGGATGATGAGCCTGCCACGGGTGCTGACGCTGGATGCGAAGGGCGTGTTGAAGATGGAGACGCTGCCTGCGCTGGCGGAGCTGCGAGCGGGAACGATTGCGGTGGAAGGGATGCGAGCAACGCTGCCACGGGCTACGGGCGAGGTGTTGTGCACGGGGAGTGGAGACTTCAGCCTGTCGGTGAGCGACGGGAAGGAGGAGTTGGTGCGGGTGAGCTACTCGGCTGCGCGGCGGGAATTTGCGGCCGAGGGAAAGACGATTGCTTTGGAGCCGGGAGATGCGGCGACGGTGCATGGGTTTGTCGATGGGTCGGTGATGGAGTTGATCGTGGGGGGACGGGTTGGGCTTACGAAGAGGTTTTACTATACGGAGACGGTTGCGCCGGATATTGTGGTAGTCGCAGATGGAGCGGCGAGGATGGAAGCCTGGAGGGTGAAGGCGATCTCGGGGGACCGGTTGAGTTCGTAGGCGGGAGTGTTTTGGCGACGAGCTTCGAGCTAAGGCAACTGCAACAACAAGAGCAATGGCAACAGGAACGGCTGTAGATGAAGATGTTGCATTGGAGAGGCTACTTTGAATCGATATCTGGTGAAGGCTACGGTGGTTGGAGCGCTGGGAGGGTTGCTGTTTGGGTTTGATACGGCCGTGATTGCAGGGACGACCGAGCAGTTGAGCAGCGTGTTTCACCTGACGCCGTGGACGCTCGGGTTGACGGTGTCGATTGGGCTGGCCGGAACGATTCTTGGGGCGATGACGTCGGGGGTGCTGGGTCAAAAGATTGGCGGGCGCGAGGCGCTGCGGATCATGGCGTTTCTGTATTTGATCTCGGCCGTGGGATGCTCGCTGGCGTGGAGCTGGGATGCGCTGATGGTGGCGCGGTTTGTGGGTGGACTGGGGATTGGCGGGTCGAGCGTGCTGGGGCCGGTGTACATTGCAGAGCTGGCGCCGGCGAAGTGGCGCGGTCGCATGGTGGGACTGTTCCAGATCAATATTGTGGTGGGAATTCTGCTGGCGTATCTGTCGAACTACATCATCGTGATGCAACACCTGGGAGCGTTGCAGTGGCGGTGGGAGTTTGGCGTGGCGATTGTGCCGTCGACGATTTTTCTGGTGATGCTGTATGGGATTCCGCGGAGTTCGCGGTGGCTGGTGACGACGAATCAGACGGATGAAGCGCTGGACGTGTTGCGGCTGATGGGGTCGCCGAACTCCGAGGAGGAGTTGCAGGAGATTATCTCGTCGGTGCATCTGGAACGGGGCGTGAAGCCGGAGCCGCTGTTCAAACGGAAGTACGGCCTGCCGATTTTTCTGGCGGTGACGATTGGGATGTTCAATCAACTTTCGGGGATCAATGCCCTGCTCTACTACTCGAATTCGATCTTTGCGGCGGCGGGATTCAGTTCGAACTCGGCTGCGCTGCAGACGGTGGTGGTGGGGCTGGTGAATCTGCTGGCGACGCTTCTGGGGATGAGTTTGATCGACAAGCTGGGGCGGAAGACGCTGATGCTGATTGGGTCGGTGGGGACGTCGGTGGCGCTTGCGGGGGTGGCGTGGGTGTTCTTTACGAATGCGCACCAGGGGCTGCTGGTGTGGTGCTTCATGCTGTTCATTGTGTTCTTTGCGATCTCGCAGGGGTCGGTGATCTGGGTGTATATCGCGGAGGTATTTCCGTCGCGGGTGCGGTCGAAGGGACAGAGCGTGGGGTCGTCGTCGCACTGGATTATGAATGCGATTATTGCGGGGATATTTCCGTTCGTCGCGGCGAAGAGCCATGCGCTGCCGTTTGTGTTCTTCGCGGCGATGATGGCGGCGCAGTTCTTTGTGGTGCTGCTGATCTATCCGGAGACCAAGCAGCGGTCGCTGGAACAGATTCAGGCGGGGTTCGGAATCGGGTAAGCGGTCGGGTGGGGCGGCGCTGGCGTATTCGAGGGAAGGCTTATGATGCTGTGGGAGACGACTCTGGCGGGAGGGACGGCTCCAGCATGAGGAGGCCGTGCGATGTCGTTTGCGGTGAAGGTGCAGGCGTTTTCCAATGGCGGGAAGATTCCGAGGCAGTACACGTGCGATGGGGCGGACGTGTCGCCGATGCTGCGATGGGGGGATGCTCCGGCGAAGACGCAGGGGTTTGCGTTGATTGTGGATGATCCGGATGCGCCGGGGGGAACGTGGACGCATTGGGTGATCTGGAATATCGGGCGCGAGGTGACGGCGCTGCCCGAGGGGATGCCGAAGGTGGAGGAGCCTGCGAAGGGCGTGCTGCAGGGACGGAATGACTTCAAGCGCGTGGGGTATGGGGGGCCGTGTCCGCCGCCGGGAAGGCCGCATCGGTATTTCTTCCGGCTGTATGCGCTGGATGCACGGCTCGACGTGAAGGCGGGCGCGGGGAGGAGTGAGTTGGAGCGCGCGATGAAGCGGCATGTGCTGGCGGAGACGGAGTGGATGGGCACGTACGGGCGGTAAGGGGAGCGCGGCCACCGCTACATGCGAACTGCAGGTTTCTCCACTCCGCTTCGCTCCGGTCGAAATGACAATGCTTTTCCCGGTGCGCGTGGCTTTCACGGTGCTGGTGCACTCACTAATAGCGGGGCCAGATGTCGGGGCTGACGTAGCGTGGGCGGTGCTGGAAGAGACGTGCGGTGAGGGCTCCGAAGAGGAAGCCGCTGACGTGAGCCACGTAGGCTACACCACCTGTCTGCACGGAGGCGACAGAGCCTACGTTGAGGAGTTGGATGAGGAACCAGAAGCCGATGATGAGGATGGCGGGAATGAAGGTGACGCGCACAAAGAAAAAAATGATGAGCAGGGAGCGAATGCGGTCGTGCGGATAGGTGACCAGAAACGCTCCCATGACGGCGGCGATCGCTCCGCTGGCGCCGAGGGTGGGGACGGGAGAATTGGGGCCGGCGATGACTTGCGCGAGCATCGCGATGAGACCGCCGAGGACGTAAAAGGCGGAGTAGCTGAGCGGGTTCATGGAGTCTTCGATGGCGGGACCGAAGGCCCAGAGGAAGATCATGTTGCCGAGGATGTGGGACCAACTGCCGTGCAGGAACATGGAGGTGAGGAGAGTGATCCATTGATGGCCGGAGGAGATGTTGGCGGGAATCACGGCCCACTGGAAGACGAATGCGTCGCCACCCTGGAGTTCGAAGATGAAGATAAAGGCGTTGATGAGGATGATGAGAGTGGTGGCGATGGGAAAGCGCAGAGGGCGTCGCGATGCGTCTCCTAAAGGGATAAGGGCTCCCACGCTGTCTTCCTCCGATCACGGCGTTTGGGGGAAGAGTATCAGGTCTGATGGACGATGCAAACAACGGAAGACTGTGGACCTGGCCGGGATGAAGATGTGGAGACGCTGGCCGGGCTGCGGTGATAGCTTTAGGAATGAGAGGGAACTATGGATAAGGCTGTGGTGTTGAACTGCTTGCAGGAGACGGGGTTGGTGCCGGTGTTGCGCGCGGAGTCGGTGGAGAAGGCCATGGCGCTGGCGGTGGCGGTGGCTGCGGGCGGAGTGAACGTGCTCGAAGTGACCATGACGGTGCCGGGTGCGATGGAGGTGATTCGGCGGCTGGTGAA
>JAJXYW010000320.1 GCA_021780415.1 Acidobacteriota bacterium | reverse complement strand
AGCTGGAATTCACCTCTTGCCTGGTGAACAGCGCCTGCTCCTGCAAGTATCGCCCTCCCTCTTCCTGGCTCTTCGCAGCCATATCGGGGACGGCCATCAATGGATTCGATGTGTCCAATGGCTCCGGTCTCAATTGGGCGATGGCTCCTTCGTATTCGTACCCCCATGCCTGACAGCGAGTGCCGCCCTCCTTCATGTTGGCTTCCATGTATTCCTCAAGGAAGCTGATGTTCGGTGCCGTCCATGGGCTTGGGATGGGGACCCCATAAATATTGATCCAGTAGGGCGAATGCGTCTCATTCATCGCGTGCTGAGGCTGCGCCATGTCCTCCACCAGGTGGATCGCCCGTCCGAGGATGAACGCGGCCTACCTCCTGTAGCCCGTCTTCCACAGAAGGACGGCATCCTTGTAGAACTTGATGAACGTTGGCACGGCCGGGGATGCACCACACATGGACGCCGCGAAGTGATGCAGTGGTTCACCCTCATTAACTTTCGGCGTCACAGGATCCGGGCATTTCGACCACTCGATTTTGTATTTGGTGTAGTCCTCACCATCCGTCTTGTCGGGATCGTGGCCGGGATCAGAACCTTTGCCTGAGCCGTCGGTCATGGCTTGAACCTGGTCGTCGCTGAAGAAGGTGGCGGGCACACCGTTTTGGGTCGCGATCTTGACGGCCTGCCGAGTCAAGGCTTGGTGCGTTTGGTCTTCGTAGCCGAAAGGAGCCCGTGTGGGCACCAACAGTGCTAGACCGAGGAGGCAATACAGGATCCGCTTCATTTTCCGCCTCCCTTGCTCGAAATCGTGTTCAGATAAGACGTGCATTGCCTGATCGCTTCGAGCCTCTGCTCGTAACTCGCAAATGTGACGACTACTCGGTACGGTTCCTGAGGGGGATTCATACGTGATGCCAGATTGAGGATTGCCCTGTTTCTCTTTAGAATGATTGGGATCTCCGCCCCGCTTAGTTCTCCGGCTTGCAAAGCGTAGTCGATATTGGCTGGGCTGTCTCCGTCCGCAATTCGATCCATCAGAATTAGGAGGTACTCCCCCGCCTTTTCCCTTTGTGGCCATCGTTCGAGGTACCCGGTGAGATCGTTGAAGAGCCAGGTCTGATAGGGCTCTCCATGGGAGCTGGCGACCTGCTTGGTCAGCGCGCATTTGCTCTCCCAATCCTTCTGGGTTACCGCCCGCCTCACGTGGAGGGTGTACCGGAAACCCGCCTTCAGGCTTCCGGTGCGCGTGACCTTCACGGCGCTCCCGCTTCCGGCCGAAGCCGCGGCGACCCATGGATCGGTCGTCCAGTCGAAACCATCGGCTTCACTGATCAGAGGAATGTCCTCCGGCGCGTAGACCAGGATCCCGATCGACCGCTTCTGCATCGGGCCCCACAGAAGGTACGACAGCCAGGACACACCGCTGGACTCGGGGGAGGGGCAGCGCGAGGGGAGAATGAAGGTCCCGTCGCTCGTCGTTGTCAACATCTCCCCGGTGAGCGCCCACCTCGGCGGGGAGGCCATACCGGCCAGAGGGTTGGACGGAAACCCGAACACCGTCACGCCGACGTCCGCACCAACAACGGGCTTGCCGCTCTCAGCGTCCAAGACGACGCCCCGGACCTCCGGTGTCCTCCTCTCGCGGTAGTAATGAACCTGGCAGGCCGTTATGCAGAGGAGCAACAGGCCGGCGGCCCCTAGGAAGCCCCTTCGCCGTCCTCCGCGCCCCCCGCCATCCTTCATCCCGCTCGCGCTTCCCATTTCTCCTCCCCTCGCCATGCCTCGCCATGGGCCCAAGATCGGCCCAAGGAAATCCAGGGTCAGGTCTTTACTGTCAGCAGGTCAGGTGACTAACACTGAAGACCTGACCCCAGTTCTGCTGGTCAGTTTCTGGTGAGTAAGATCCTCATAGGGAAACAGCATAATTCCGAAGAGCAAGAAGCCCGTTACAATGGCTGCGCGTCTCATCTTCCCTTGCCTTCCTCGTGAGACCTTCGCAATCTTTCATACTCTTGTCTCACCTCTTCCAGATTCGTCGCGTAGTCGCTCGTGGCGTAGCCCAACGGTTTCTCGGGCCTAGGAATCCTTCCTGCAAGGTCCAACAATCGCTTGTCTTCAGTGAGAAATCGCTGCGTATCAGACGGCGTTGGGGTATTCGCTCGCTCGTGCATCACCAGAGCGGTGAACATGGCGAGTCCGAGGTACTCCCCCGCTTTCTGCCCCTGTGGCCATCGTTCGAGGTACCCGGTGAGATCGTTGAAGAGCCAGGTCTGATAGGGCTCTCCATGGGAGCTGGCGACCTGCTTGGTCAGCGCGCATTTGCTCTCCCAATCCTTCTGGGTTACCGCCCGCCTCACGTGGAGGGTGTACCGGAAACCCGCCTTCAGGCTTCCGGTGCGCGTGACCTTCACGGCGCTCCCGCTTCCGGCCGAAGCCGCGGCGACCCATGGATCGGTCGTCCAGTCGAAACCATCGGCTTCACTGATCAGAGGAATGTCCTCCGGCGCGTAGACCAGGATCCCGATCGACCGCTTCTGCATCGGGCCCCACAGAAGGTACGACAGCCAGGACACACCGCTGGACTCGGGGGAGGGGCAGCGCGAGGGGAGAATGAAGGTCCCGTCGCTCGTCGTTGTCAACATCTCCCCGGTGAGCGCCCACCTCGGCGGGGAGGCCATACCGGCCAGAGGGTTGGACGGAAACCCGAACACCGTCACGCCGACGTCCGCACCAACAACGGGCTTGCCGCTCTCAGCGTCCAAGACGACGCCCCGGACCTCCGGTGTCCTCCTCTCGCGGTAGTAATGAACCTGGCAGGCCGTTATGCAGAGGAGCAACAGGCCGGCGGCCCCTAGGAAGCCCCTTCGCCGTCCTCCGCGCCCCCCGCCATCCTTCATCCCGCTCGCGCTTCCCATTTCTCCTCCCCTCGCCATGCCTCGCCATGGGCCCAAGATCGGCCCAAGGAAATCCAGGGTCAGGTCTTTACTGTCAGCAGGTCAGGTGACTAACACTGAAGACCTGACCCCAGTTCTGTGTCCTCCACAAGGTGCAGGCCCCGTCCCAAGATGAACGCGGCTTGCTGCTTATACCCGCGCCTCCAAAGTCCCACGGCCTCGTTGTAGAAGGTGATTGACCTCACCCACGCAGGGATTCCGGTGAGTATCCCATTTCGGAAATGATTGAATGGCTCTGTGCAGGATACGTAAGGCCTTATGGGGTCGTGGCAGTCAGACCAGTCGATGTTGTATTTCGTATAGTCTTCCCCGTCCGTCTTCACCCCATCGTTGTCCTGCGGCTCGCCACGGGCTTCCGGACCTTCGCCGGCACCATTGATAATTAACTGCCGCAAGTTATATAGGTCTGACCCAATACCAGTCTTCGCAACTTGTACCGCCTGCCGCGTAAGACCCTGGAGAGTAAGATCCTCGTAACCATGAACCAATAGCCCAATAGCCACGAACAAGATGAACACAAAGCGTTTACCGCGCATTTGTCGTATGCCCCCTCTTTTCTAGAGCTTCTTTAATATTCTCGATGCATGATCTCAACTCGTTTCGATCTGAAGGCCAATTCCGTGCCTGCACGGGGTTCTTCTGCACCGATGGCCCGGGAAGCGAATCCATCAGCGCAAGAACTCGCTCCATTCGCCCCAGCGTGCTTCTGACCTCAGCCGGTGTCAAGTTGGCTATTGCCTGAACATCTCCGGTACAGATTCTTCCCCCTCCAGCCATCGCCAAGTCATCGAGCTGAATGATGTATTCCCCCGCCTTCTCTCCCTTCGGCCAGCGTTCGAGGTAGCTACACAGGTCACTGAAGAGCCACTCGTCGCTGATGGACTTGGGGATGTAGAGACTGTTGAGGAGCCAGGTCTCGTGGCACTTCCTTTTCCACTGGGCCTCGGTGACCGCCTGAATGAGCGCGATGCGGTAGGCGTAGCCGGTTTCGAGGTTCCCTTGGCGCGTCGCCGAGAAGTCCACGGGGCCGATGACATGCCACTTGTTAGGCCCGTTGGACCAGTCGATGCCCTTCCACTCCTCCGTTGTCCAGCCGAAGCCCAGGGCCTCCGAACGCGCCGGGAGGTAGTCGCGGGCGTAGACCACCAGCCGGATGCCCTCCCGCGTGTCAGGGCCCAGGAGGTGCTCCCAGAATCCCCATACCAGAACCGCCTTGTCCGCGGGGAACGAGAACCGCCCCTGCTCGCCGGTGGTACGCTGCGCGAAGCGCAGCAGCGGCTCCGCCGGACTACCCCCGGCCAATCCCGAAAACAGGTTTTTGCTCGTCCCCATCATCTGCCGGCTCACGAAGGCGCCGGGGACCGGCAGCCCCGTGTCCCGGTCCACCACCACGCCCGACACCGGAGGGCATAAGCGCTCCGTTTGGTAGACCTCTTGCAGATGCGCGTACCCGACCGCCGCAGCGGCCGCCCCTGCGAGCAGCGCGACCAGGCACCCCAGCCCCCACTTGCGCCCGCGCCGCCTCTTCAGCTCAACTGCAGCCTCTGCGCCTTCCATGTGCCCTCCCATTTGCCGGGGCTCGACGAGCGAGAGAAGGCCATTCGCCGCTCCCGCCCCGCCGCCCATCGCCCGAATCCTTCGGTTTCCCCCGCCCTATTTCCTACCGGATGCACGCCTCATCCACGCAAGAGGACGTGACATCAAGCCCGCCTCATTCGTCCGGCACGGATGCACAACATCCCCTTGCGTTGTTTGGTAACCCCCCCTCCCTGCCTGCTCTCCCGGCGAACAACCCCAGAAGTATTGGCTACATGCGGTACGTCCGCAATACCCTAGCAGGATGTTGAAAAGACCATTGTTGCCATTATAGCCATAGGATATAATTCTATATTGTTGATGGAGCTGGCGATGAGAAATCCAGGGTCAGGTCTTTACTGTTAGCAGGTCAGGTGACTAGCACTGAAGACCTGACCCCAGTTCTTCTCGCACCAGCGTTACTGGCGGCGACCTGCAGTGCTCTCTTGCTCAATTGCTTATGTGTATTGTCTTCGTATCCCTCGGTGGATGTAACAGCCACTAGGAGGCTCATCATAGCTGCGAGAACGTTGACAGTGGTACGTCTCATCACTTCCCCCCTTTCCCTGGAGCGCCTCTTTCGCGCAGATATTCTCTTGCGCAAGAAAGGTCTCGCTCGTGCTCCTGAAGCCCTCTCTTGAATGAGTCTTGCGTCATACCCTCGGGCGACCCGCGAAAGCCCTCGCCTAAGGTGATGATCTTCTCGGCCCTGTCGCAAAGCGTTCGAAGATGCGCCTTGGTGAGCTCACCACTGGCCAACTCCTCGCGCAAGTAACTGCAACCGCCGAGGGCCGCCGTTTCCCACACCAGGCTGTAGTATTCTGCCGCCTTCTCGCCTTGCGGCCAGCGTTCGAGATAGCCGGTCAGATCGTTGAACAGCCATTCGTCGCTGATGGACTTGGGGATGTAAAGGCTGTTGAGGAGCCATGTCTCGTGGCACTTCTCTTCCCACTGGGCCTCGGTGACGGCCTTGATCATTTCGATGCGGTACTGGTAGCCCGTCCACAGGCTGCCGCTCCGGGTCACGGAAAACCCAGTCGGCCCCACCACCTTCCACTTGGGATTGCGCATGTCGTGCGTGTGTTCCTGGTCCAGGC
>JAJXYW010000209.1 GCA_021780415.1 Acidobacteriota bacterium | reverse complement strand
TTCCTTACGGTAGGGCTACAGTTTACGCGTTCTTCCGGGCTACTTGGTCTCGCGGGTGCGATAGGTGTCGAGCACTGCGTCCATTTTGGCTGGCGTGAGGTCGTCGTGGAAGTCGTAGTTGACCTGGACGGCGGGAGCCCAGCAGCAGGCTCCGATGCACTCGACTTCCTCAAGGGAGAAGAGCCCGTCGGGCGTGGTCTCTTTGTGGCCGATGCCGAGGGAGTGCTTGCAGTGGTCGAGGAGTTCGAAGCCTCCGCGGAGCATGCAGGAGATGTTGGTGCAGACCTGCACGTTGTACTTCCCTGCGGGCTTGGTGCGGAGCATGGAGTAGTAGCTGAGGACATTGCGTACGTCGAGTTCGAGGAGGTCGAGACGCTGGGCAATCTCGGCGACGACGGCGTCAGAGACGTAACCGATCTCGTCCTGCGCGTAGAGCAGCATGGGAACGAGCGCCGAGCGCTTGAGGGGGTAGATCGTGGCGAGCTTGTCAAAGCGGGCGGCGAGTTCGGGGGAGAAGATCGTATTGGCGATGGCGCTCATGCGTGAATCCTGATGTTGCGGTGCTGCCAGAGATTGCGGGAAACAAGGCTGAATCCCGGAGACCCTCCCCCCGGTAACTTTTCGGCCTAAAGCATTGAAAGAAAGGCTGATAAAGGGGGACTTGTGGAAGTTACGAGTTCGTGGGGGGCACTATTGGTAAATAGTGTCAGTTCTCAGTTGTCAGCATTTCGCGGGCGAACCGTTCGGCTGCGATGTCCATTTCCTGCTCGGGTTGGTGGTTGAAGGTGACAGTTCCATTTTCGTTGAGCGTAAACGCTAGGGGGGGCTGGCCGTTGTGACGCACGTCACACGGAGTGAAGTGGAGCCAGTGGTTATTGACACGGAGGGTGATCTCGTCGGCGCTGACTTCGACGACAGCGTGGTGGGTGCTGTTGAGTCCGTGGGCGGCTGCGTAGCTGCGGAGCAGGGATGCCCAGGAGGTCCAGAGTTCGGTGTGGAGGCGATCATTCACGTTGACCTCCGAAAGGGGTTCGATTTCAGGCAAGAAGCATATCCTTCGCTGCGCTCAGGACGACGATTCATAAAAATAATGCAACGACTAGCGGTCGATGGCTCCGAGGACGATGTCGATGGAGCCGATGACGGCGACGACGTCGGCGAGGAGGCGGCCTTTGCACATGGTCTCCAGTGCCTGCAGAGTGGCGAAGCTGGGGTTGCGCATGTGGACGCGGTAGGGCTTGGCCGTGCCGTCCGAGACGACGTAGTAGTTCATCAGGCCGTGGGGCGCTTCGATCGAACTGGTGGCCTCGCCGGCAGGAACCTGGAAGCCTTCGGTGACGATCTTGAAGTGATGGATGAGGGATTCCATCTGGGTCTTCATCTGCTCGCGGTCGGGCAGCATGATCTTGGGGGCGTTGGCGTTGAGACGTGTGCCGTGGAGGCTGGCGAGGAGGTCCAGGGCCTGGAGGCAGATGCTGGTGGACTCGCGCATCTCCTGCATGCGAACGATGTAGCGGGCCCAGACGTCGCCATCGTGAGAGATGGGGACGTTGAACTTGAACTTCTCGTAGCCGGAGTATGGCATGTCGCGGCGGACGTCAAAATCGACGCCTGAGGCGCGCAAAGGCGGGCCGGTGACGCCGAGGGCGATGGCGTCTTCAGGCGAGAGGTAGCCGACGCCCTTGAGGCGGCCCATCCAGATGGGGTTGGCGTTGAGGAGACCCTCATATTCCTCAATGTGGGTGGGGAAGGCGTTGAGGAAGGTGCGGATCTTGTCGTAGATGTCCGCAGGGGGCTCAAGGGAGACGCCGCCGATGCGGATGTAGCTGGACATCATGCGCTGGCCGCTGATGGCCTCGAAGATGCGGAGCAGGTCTTCGCGCTCGCGGAAGCAGTAGAGGAAGACGGTGAGGGCACCGATGTCCATGGCGTGGGTGCCGAGCCAGACGAGATGCGACTGGATGCGGGTGAGTTCGTTGAGCAGGACACGGAGGGCCTGGGCGCGCTCGGGGATCTCGAGGTCGAGGAGCTTCTCGACGGCCAGAGCGTAGGCCAGGTTGTTGGCCATCGGCGAGATATAGTCGATGCGGTCGGTGAGGGGGGTGACCTGGTTGAAGAACTTTGCTTCGCAGGTCTTCTCGATGCCGGTGTGGAGGTAGCCGATGTCAGGAGCGAGGGAGACGATGGTCTCGCCGTCCACTTCGAGGACCAGACGCAGAACACCGTGGGTGGAGGGGTGCTGCGGGCCCATGTTGAGGACCATGGTCTGGTCTGTGACGGGGTCGGACCCGTGGGGGCGGTGATGCGACGCTACATCCGCGACGACGTCCTGGACCCCGGGAATGATGAGGTCTTCGGCGGAGCGGAAACCAGCCAATGTGGCACCTGTGGAGTCGGTGACCGGGGGAGCTCCGGCGGGCTCTGCGATGAAACTGGTCTGGCGGGGATCTTCAAGAAGGGAGTTGCGACTCATTAGCGATAGCCCTCCACGGGGTAATCCTTGCGGAGCGGGTGGCCGTTCCAGTTGTCGGGCATCATGATGCGGGTGAGGCGGGGGTGTCCGGCGAAGTGGACGCCGAAGAGGTCGAAGACTTCGCGCTCATAGAAGTTGGCCGAGGGCCAGACGGAGGTGATGGAGTCGATGCGCGGGTCGTCGCCAGAGACGCGGGCGATGATGCGGATGCGCTGCTTGAGGCCCAGGCTGAGAATGGAGTAGGAGATCTGGAAGCGAGGTTCGGCAGGGTACCAGTCGACGGCGGTGACGTCTTCGAGGAAGTTGTAGCCGGCGGCTTTGGCGGCCTGGGCGGCGGCGATGATGGTCTCGGATGCGACGGTGAGGGTGAGCTCCCTGCGGTCCCACTTCGCGTCGACGATGAGGTCCTTCAAGCCGAGAATTGCGGCGTGGTCGGCGAAGGCTTCGATGACCGCCTGCTTGCCGAAGAGCGTGGTGGGTGGGGCGGGATTGGGGGTGGTATCCATCAGGAGATGCTTCCTCCGGGGCTAATGCCCCACTTCTCTATTGTTCCAAATGTCCGGGCAGAAGCCTGGACCTAATCTCAGAGGCAAAAGCAAAAACAGGTGCAAGCAGCAGATCCTTCGCTACGCTCAGGATGACAGATCTAAGAATTGGTTAGAGGTCCGCTTTGTCGTTGGACCAGTTGAGGATGCCCTTCTTCCAGACATAGAAGAGGCCGACGGCGACGAAGCCGAGATAGACGAGCATCTCCCAGAAGCCGAAGAGGCGGGAGCCTGTGATGGCGGGGAGGCGGCGGTAGATGACGGCCCATGGGAGGACGAAGACGGCTTCCACGTCGAAGAGGATAAAGAGCATGGCGACCATGTAGAACTTGACGGAGAAGCGGCCGCGCGCGTCACCGATGGGGTCCATGCCGCACTCGTAGGCACCGAGCTTGGTGCGGGAGCGTTTGTGCTTGCCGAGGAAGAAAGAAGCGCCCACCATGAAGCCGGCGACTCCTACTGCGACGACGATCTGAAGCACGAGGGGAAGATATTGCCAGATGTAGGGGTTCGTCGACATGGTTATTTTTGAGTGTAGGAGCGACGCGGTCATGGGTCAAGTTTGTGAGCGCTGATCGCACAAAACGAGCGGGGATCGGACACTCAGAAGAGCGAGGTGTACCAGGCGATGAGGGGGGTGCCGAGGAGAGCGGCGAGGAGGCCTCCGATGGCGAGGAAGGTGCCGAGGGGAAGGCGGGTGGCTGCGGTGGCCTGGCGGCGGGCGATGAGGGTGAGGGCGTAGGCGGAGCCGAGGACGAAGCCGAGAAAGACGGCGAGAACGGCTGGCCAGAAGCCGAGGAATGCGGCGAGCATGGCGGCGAGTTTGATGTCGCCGAGGCCGAGGCCGTCGTGGTGGCGGAGGATTTGGTAGGCGACGCGGATGAAGAGCAGGAGGGCGAACATGACGACGATGGCGAGGAGGCGGCCGAGAACCAGGTGCTCGGAGCCGGTGAGAACTACGTTGCCGTTGTCGATGGCGCCGCCGACGCTGGTGAGCGGGTTGTGGCCGTGGAGGAGGAGATCGTAGTCGTGGGGGGCGAGGAAGGCGGCGCGGACGCAGGTGAGGAGGAAGCCGAGGAGCGTGCCGGTCAGGGTGAAGGCGTCGGGGAGGGTGTGGGTCTGCCAGTCCATGACGAGGAGGCCAATGAGGAGGAAGCCGAGGATGGCAAAGGCGATGGCGTTGACGGAGACGGTGGCGAAGGCGTTGGTGGAGATGCCGGGCGTGAGCAGAGGGAAGGCCGTGCGAGCGGCGAAGGCCAGCCAGAGGGCGAAGGCGAGCTCGACGGCGGGATAGCGCCAGGGGATGGGCTGCTTGCAGTGGCGGCAACGGGCACGGAGGAGGATCCAGCTGAGCAGCGGGATATTGTCGTACCAGCGGATACCGGCTCCGCAGGAAGGGCAGGCGGAAGGAGGAAACACCACCGACCTCCCTTCAGGAAGGCGGCAGATGCAGACATTCAGGAACGATCCGACCACGGCTCCGAAGAGGAAGGCAAAGATGTAGAACTGCGCCGGCAACGGCAATTAATACTCCAGGGACTGGGGACTGGGGACTGGGGACTGGAAAGAATCAGACGACTGCGCTCTCCCCTTCCCCACCCCCTTGAATCCCCTAAGTCTTCAGATGATCACAGTTTTCACTTCAGCCTGCGGATCTTGACGAGACTCTCCTCAAGCAACCGCTTCTTCCCCCCGAACTCGGCCAGCTTCTCCTGCTCCTTGGCAACGATATCGGCAGGAGCACGCTCCACGAAACTCGGGTTGGCCAGCTTCTTGTCCAGGAACTCGATATCCTTGTCCACCCTGCCGATCTCCTTGAGGAGGCGCTTTTCTTCCTCCTCCACGTCCACCAGACCCTTGAGCGGCACCACGATCTTGACGTCTCCGGCAACCTGCAGTGCCGCATCCTCCGGCAGTTCCAGTCCGCTGCCGATGGCCAGGCTCCCCAGGCGGGCCAGGGAGATGATGTACCCTTCGTTCTGCCTGAGCAGAGTCAGGCTGGCGTCGGAACCGCACTCCAGGATGGCGGCAATCTCCCGGGACGGCGCCACCTCCATCTCGCCGCGGATGGTCCGGATACCGCGGATGGCATCCATCACCAGTTCCATCGCCGTTGCCTCTGACTGGAAATCCCAGATGGCCTTGGGCTCCGGATAGGGGGCAAGCATGATGCTCTCGCACACCTTCTCGCCCGGCAGAGCCTGCCATATCTCTTCTGTAATGAACGGCATCAGCGGGTGCAGCAGCCTGAGCAGGTGCTCCAGTACGTACCAGAGGACGTACTGGGCGGCAGTTTTCCTCTCCGGGGTGCCGGAGTAGAGGTCGTTCTTGATCAGCTCGATGTACCAGTCGCAGAACTCGCTCCAGGTGAACTGATAGAGCGCATTTGCGGCGCTGTTGAAATAGTACCCGTCCAGCGAGGTAGTGGCCTCCATTGCCGCATTGTGCAGCCGGTACAGTATCCAGCGGTCCGCATTGGTCAGCGGCAGGCGCGCCTCCTCGTCCGGATACTCCTTGCCCGGCGTGTCGCTGAAGAAGAAGTGGCGCAACTGGGCAACGACCGGGTCATTACCCGCCGGATCGAACCCCTGCAGGTTCATCAGGGCGAAACGGGCCGCGT
>JAJXYW010000304.1 GCA_021780415.1 Acidobacteriota bacterium | reverse complement strand
CCATACATCACCAGCGGAGGCCCGTTCATCCCATACGCGCCCCCCAGCACCCCAGCCAGAAACCCGCAGCCCATCAACCAGCGGCGGCTGTCATCGCGCAGCTCAGGCGGCTTCGTCCCCACCAGAAAATATCCTGCGAAGACCACAATCACGACCGCCAGAACAGCCTTCACCAACCGCTGATGGCTGCTGGCCAACAGCGCAACGCCCATCGGAACACCAGCAAACGTGGATACCAGCAACCATCCCGCGCTGCGCACATGGATCTTTCTCCAGTCCTGCACCACCACCACGCCGGCGACAGTGATCGACAGCAGCACCGCCAGCGGGGCCGCAACCCCCACCGGAAGAATCAGCGCCAGCAGCGGCACCGCAATCAGCGCCTCACCAAATCCGAATGTCGATCGAATCAGCGTAGCGACGAACACCACCACCAGCACCCACACCGTCGTCGTATGCAGCATCATTCCTTCGCCGCAGTCTGCGCCGCCAATCCTCGTGCGGCAAGCTGCGCAATATCCAACAACTGCGGCGGCGCATCTCCACCCACCGCGCCCAGCGCATCGCGGAACATCGAATTACAGAACGGGCAAGCCGTCCCGATCGTCTCCGCGCCGGTCGCAATCAACTCCTGCGCCCGCACATGGCTCACCCGTTCTCCGCTCTCTTCCCCCAGAAACGCCAACCCGCCTCCGGCCCCGCAGCAGAACGACCGCTCCCGGCTCCGCTCCGCCTCCACCAACTCGCCCGCCGTCGCCACCACCGCGCGCGGCTCGTCATACACCTCGCGATACCGCCCCAGGTAGCAAGGGTCGTGATACACAACGCTCTCGCCCGTCTGCTTCGGCAGCAGGTGCGCATGCCGCGCCATAAACTCCGAGTGGTGTTCAATCTCCGGCGCTACGCCATACTCCAGCCAGTCGGTCGCAATCGTCCGCACGCAGTGCGGGCAGATCGTGACAATCTTCTTCACGCCCGCCGTCGCAAACGTCTTCAGCCCCTGCTCCGCAAGCTCCCCAAACAGCAGATCATTCCCCAGCCGCCGCGCCGGATCGCCCGTACACTTCTCCTTCTTCAGCACGCCAAACTCCGTCCCCAGCGCCCGCATCACGCGCGCAAAGTCCGACACAATCTCGCGCCCCTTCGGGTCATAGCTTCCCATACACCCCAGCCACAGGCAGTACTCCTGGCTCCCATCGAAGATCGGAAACTCCTGCTTCGCAATAAACTTGTCCCGCTCCATCGAACTCATGCCCAGCGAGTTTCCCTGCTTCTCCAGCGCCAGAAACAGCTTCGTTCCGAACCGATCCTCCCACGCTCCCGTATTCACCGCACCCCGCCGCAGCCCAATCAACACCGGCAGATGCTGCACCCCCACCGGGCACTGATACTCGCACGCACCGCACGTCGTACACGCAAACACGGCCTCCATCGACAGCGCCTTCTGCTCCCCATCCAGCAGCGCCACCTCGCTCCCCGGCCCCTCCGCATTCAGATACGACCTCACCCCCAGCACAATCTCCTTCGGGCTCAGCACCTTCCCCGTATTGGCCGCCGGGCAGTGTTCCGTGCACCGCCCGCACTCCACGCAGCTATAAGCCTGCAGCGCAATCAACTGCGTCAGGTCCTTCCCCGCCACCAGCCCGAAGTCCTCATCCCCCTCCAGCTTCGGAAGCTGCGAAAACTCCGGCCGCTTCAGGAACACCGTCAGCGGACTTAGCACCAAATGCAAATGTTTCGTGCCCGGAATGATCGGCAGAAACGCCAGCAGCGTCAGCGTATGTACCCACCACAATCCCGCAGCCGCCACGCCTCCATCCGCCACAAACAGCGCCGCAAGATAGCTCACCATCAGCATAAAGATCAGCCCGGCAATCACCCCCGACTCCACCGAAACCTTCTCCCCCAGCCACCGCGGCCGCACCACAAACCGCCGCACAAACAGTCCGCCGATGCTCACCGCCACCAGCAGCGCCCACACCGCCGCATACCCCACATAGAACGTCCCAAAGCCCCCCGCATACTGCAAAAACCCGCACCCGAACCCCACCGCAATGTGATTCAGCGACACCAGCGCGAACGCCAGAAATCCCCAGAACACAAACGCATGAGCCAGACCCGGCAGCGGCCGCTGCCTGATCACCTTCGCCTGGCACAGCACCTCCCACACAAACTTCCACACCCGTTTCCCCACCGGCCGCAGCGAAAAATCCGCATCCTTCTTCGCCCCCCACACATTCCGCGCCATCGGCGCCAGTCGCCACGCAAACACCCCCGCCGACGCAGCAATCAGCGCCGCCAGCAGCAGCCTCTCAGCCACCGGAAATCCACCCGGCTCCGCCAGTCTCATCCCCTGTCCCACCACTTCCAACACGCCAGCGATCACGCCTGCCTCCACACTTCCAGCGAACGCCACAATAGCAGACGCGCCCCACCTCGTGCCGTGACGACTTCTGCCCCAAACGAAAACGGCGAGCCGCAGCCCGCCGTCTTACCCAAACCAAAAATATTAGTAGCTGAAAAACTCGTTCAACCCGCGCCGCAGCTGAATCCCGGTCGTCAGGCATACCGCAGACGTCAGGAACAGAAACCCATCCCAATACGCCAGCGGATGAATCCAGCCCGGCGAGTACGTCAGGTCCTGGCCACTCCATATCGTGATAATCGTGCCAATAATCAGTGTCTGAAAACCCACCACCAGCAGCATCTGCCCGCGCCGCCGCCGCCGGTCGATCTGGTCCACCTGCTCCGGTGTCAGGTGCCGCTCTTCGACGGGGATCAACATGTTGGCCATGGCATCTTCGCTCCTGCTGCAAACTCTGCGTCCGGCTGTAACACCGACGCTCCCCGCATTAAATCACAAACCATCCTCGATGCGAAACCGCTCCCGCCCGTCCCCGCACCCTCACCCCAGCGTTCGCCGCCCAAACGCAGCCCGAATCCGTTCCGCGCGATTCTCCGCCGTCCCCACCGCCGCCTGCTGCAGGTCTGCCACCGACTGAATCCCCACCACCTCAAACCGCTTCCGGCAGCGAATATTCTTGCACCCCACCAGGTCATCGCGCCGCACCATGTAGCTGCGCGCCTTGGCAAACTTCGCGCGGTCCAACTCATCGGCTCCGCGCGGTACCTGCGCCCGTTTGCGCCGCACCAGCCAGGTCAACTCATACTCCCCCGGCTGTCCGCAGTGCGGGCAAATCATCGTGTGTTTCTTCTGTTCCGTCACTTCTTCGAAGAAGTCGCGCTCTTCCATTGCTTCCCTCGCCGCCTTCAATCTAGGTCAACACGCGCGCGTTCAACCCACTCTCAGAATACGCCTCGCCCTCCATCCCGAACGTCCTCACACCCTGCCTTTCTCTCTCCATTTCATCTCCAAATCCTTCTTCGCTGCATCCATCAGGAGTACGCTGTACTTCAACCCGGAGGTTCGCATCCATGCCCCAGTCAAAATCCAAGGCAAAGAAGCAGGTCTTCTCCGCCACCAAAGCCGTCAAGTCCAACGCCCGCGAGCGTCTCGGATCGCCCCCGCCCTCGCATCCCCTCCCCACGCTCAAGGACAAGATCACCGCCCGCCCCAAACACAAGGAAACCTTCGCCGACCTGCTCGAAGTCAAGGACGAATAACCATGCCACTCCGCCCGCTCGCCCTCATCTTCACCGCCATCATCGTGGCGCTTCCCCTCTCCGCCCAGCAGATCCAGATCGGCAAAGACAACAAGACCATCGCCATCACCACCTCCGACGAAGCCTCCGCCCTCGCCGACACCGCCGTCCTCACCATCGGCTTCGACTCCTTCGGCAAGGATCAGGACACCACCTACGCCGACGCCACCCGCACCTCCAACGCCATCATCTCCGCCATCACCACCTCCGGCACGCCTAAAGACGCCATCCAGAGCCAGCAGCAAGATCTCACTCCCCTCAACCCCGAGAACTTCCCGGACAAACCGCACTACGCCGACGGCATGCGCTTCCAGTTCTCCCAACGCTGGCAAGTCACCGTCCCCGCCGATCAGGCCGCCAATCTCCTCCAGCTAGCCATCACCTCCGGCGCCAACAACAGCGGCAACATCCAGTGGCAACTCAGAAACGACGAAGCCCTCCAGTCCGACGCAGCACGGAAAGCCCTCCATCACGCCCGCGACATCGCCTCCAGCATGGCCCAGGGTCTCGGTGTCCAACTCGGCCCCCTGCTCTACGCCAGCAATCAGGCTCCCGCCCCGCGCATCTTCCCCATGTCCCGCATGAGCAGTGAAAGCCCCGGCGACGTCCTCCGCAACCGTACCCTCAAGCCCCTCGCCATCTCCCCCGCCCGCATCACCCGCTCCTCCACCGTCTACGCCGTCTTCGCCATCGAATAGAAGCCATCCCCACAATAACCACCCGACGAAGATACTGTCATCTCGACCGCAGCCAAACGGCTTTATCGTTTGGCGTAGTGGAGAGACCTGCAGTTTGGTAGCGCTGCTACGCTCGATACTTGCTGGAGAATTGCTACCGGGCCCTCTGATCAAGCTTTTGCTTTGAAGGGGCGGGACTTCAGTCCCACCATAACTCCAGCCAGATCAATGCGGCTTTAGCCGCTGAGGGAATGCACGGAACTTGTTCAGCGTTTCACTGGAAGCGTCCCCCATCGACCCAGCGAGTCGCCAACCTCTCCCCAGCGCACTCCCGCGCCTGCGACATTTCGTACGCCCGTCGTCCCCCTCAAAATAAATCTCTCTCCCGCCAATCCATCTCCCACTCCCGCTCGTTCTCCTCACGAAGCCAAGCACCACCCGGTGCCTGCGATCCGCAGCCAACCCGCCGCGGCCAGCGCCACCGGTACAGTCTCAACTCGTAACCCTCATCCGTCTTTGGCGATCGTTCCAGACGCGAGCCTCTCTGCGTCCCCGCCCCACTGTGTCCGATCGCCAACTCCATTCACCGCCAATCAACCCCGTCAGGAGACTCCCATGTCCGTAGGCAAAGTAACCCAAGAGATGATCGATAGCGTAGTTAACCGCCGTTCCTTCCTCACCGGAGCAGGCGCCATCGGCATCGGTGCCGCCGCCGCAACCCTCGTCGGTTGCAGCAACTACAACAGCATGAGCAGCACCACAACCGTCATGGCCTCCGGTTCCACCGACACCGCAACCCAGATCTTCACCGCCGCTCTCATCGCCGAAGACCTCGCCATCACCACCTACTACAACGCCCTCATCGGCGGCGTCATCAAAGATCCCAACCTCGCCAACGGCGGCACCGCCGTCAACGTCTCCGCCGG
This sequence comes from Acidobacteriota bacterium, assembly GCA_021780415.1. The sequence goes on along the minus strand of JAJXYW010000304.1, from coordinate 17,668 downwards.
CGGCAGCGTCGTCAACGTCGCCTACCTCCAGGCCGCGCTCCTCGAAGAAGTCCAGCACGCGCAGCTTCTCCGGACCCTCCTTGGTCTCTCCCCCACCGGCAGCGGCGACGTCGGCGCCGGCGTCCCCGCCACCTTCTACTACCCCACCGGCACCTTTGACACCCTCACCAACTTTGTCCCGCTCCTGCTCGCCCTCGAGACCGCCTTCGTCGGTGCCTACATGACCGCCGTCGAAGAGTTCGCCTCCATGGCCGCCGGCTACAACGGCTTCAGCTCCACCCAGGCCAACCCCGCCATGAGCGGCAGCAACTACACCCAGGCCGACCTCATCCTCTACGCCAAAGTCGCCGCCTCCATCCTCGGCGTCGAAGCCGAACACCGCGCCCTCATCCGCGCCATTCCCTCAGTCACCATCGCCAGCCCCACCATCGGCACCACCAACGTCCTTCCCGCCAACAACGTCAACTACGAAAGCCAGGCCGACCTCACTGGTCTCATCGTCGGAGTCGGCGGCACCAGCACCACCGCTGCCGCAGCCCTCACTCCCTTCCTTGCCGCCAGCTCCGCGCAGAGCGCCGGCTTCAGCTTTACCACCGCCAACGCCGGCTTCAGCTCCGTCATCACCGCCGGCGTCACCACCTCCGGCACCATCCCCAGCGCCGAGTAACCCTCATCCCCGCAACCAAAAAAGCGGAGGCAGCTTGCGCTGTCTCCGCTTCGATGTATAACCGCCGCTGCCGCCTGCATCGGAGAGCAAGCTGCCATAGCAGTGACGCCCCAGGCAGCCGCGTCGGTTCCATTGCCCTGTAGTCTATACCCCAAAAACCATCCTGAGGAACAGAAAAATACTCCCGTAAACTATCTTCATGCCGTTGAACGTCGCTTTGATCATCTTTGAACTCGTCGTGATGGTGCTCGCCATCTCCCTTCACGACTGTGCCCAGGCCTGGGCCGCCAACCGTCTCGGCGACCCCACCGCCCGCATGATGGGCCGCCTCACCATGAACCCCGCCCGCCACTTCGACCTCCTCGGAACCCTCGTCTGGCCCGTCCTCTTCATCTTCCGCAGCCCTCTCGTCCTCGGCTGGGGCAAGCCCATCACCTTCACTCCGCGCAACTTCCGCGACCCCTCCCGCGACGAAATGCTCGCCACCCTCGCCGGCCCCGCCGCCCAATTCCTCACCGCCGTCGTCGCTCTCCTCGCGCTCGTCATCGTCCGCCACACCGTCGCCGGCTCCGTCGACTCGCTCGTCATCGCCTCCCAGCTCGCCATGCGCAACCTCAGCATCGGCACCGAAGGCCTTCCCGGCATCTTCCCCCTCATCCTCTTCCTCTACTTCTGCATCCTCGTCAACACCCTCCTCTTCGTCTTCAACCTGCTGCCCCTCCCCTTCCTCGACGGCGGCAAGATCCTGATGCACTATCTCCCCTTCAACGCCGCCAGAACCTACCAGAGCATGAGCCTCTACTTCATGTTCGGCTTCTTCTTTCTCGGCTTTTACGTCATCCAGCTCTTCTTCTTCCCCATCATGGGCATCTTCCAGGCCCTGCTCTTCAGCCTCTAACCCCGAGGGCTCTCCCACCATGCCGCCAGCCGATTCCCTCACCAGATCCGAAGCCCTCTGGACAGCCGTCGACCGCTACGTCGCCGAAACCCTCATGGCCCCCGATCCCGTCCTCGACGCCGCACTCGCAGCCAACACCGCCGCCAATCTTCCCGCCATTGACGTCTCTCCCACCCAGGGCCGCTTCCTCCAACTGCTCGCCCAGGTTCAGCGCGCCCACCGCATCCTCGAGATCGGCACCCTCGGCGGCTACAGCACCATCTGCCTTGCCCGCGCCCTTCCGCCTGGCGGCCAGCTCGTCACCCTCGAACTCGATCCCAGACACGCGAAGGTTGCCCTCGCCAACATCGCCCACGCCGGCCTCGCCCACGCCGTAGAGCTTCGCCTCGGCCCGGCCCTCCAATCCCTCGCCCAGCTTCACGCCGAGCGCGTCGATCCCTTCGACCTCATCTTCATCGACGCCGACAAGCCCGGCTACCCCGACTACCTTCCCTGGGCTCTCAAGCTCTCCCGTCCCGGCACCCTCATCCTCGCCGACAACGTCATCCGCGACGGTGGCGTAGCCGACCCCAACAACACCGACCCCGCCGTCGTCGGAGCCCGCCGCTACCTCGAAATGCTCGCCGCCGACCCCCGTCTCTCCACCGCCGTCATGCAAACCGTCGGCAGCAAAGGCTACGACGGCTTTGCCTTCGCCCACGTCCTCAGCCTCTAAACTCCATGCCACCCGTTGTATCCTTGAACTTCCACTCATGAGCCCCAATCCATCTCGTTCCGCACCCCGTCCCCGCGTCCTCTCCGGCATGCGTCCCACCGGCCGTCTGCACCTCGGCAACTACATGGGAGCCCTCTACAACTGGGTCAACCTCCAGCAGGACTACGACTGCTACTTCTTCATCGCCGACCTCCACGCTCTCACCACCGACTACGCTGACCCCGGCGACGTGCAGGCCAACAACATCGAGATCGCCCTCGACTTCCTCGCCGCCGGCCTCGACCCCGGCCGCTGCGTCATCTTCAAGCAATCCGACGTCCCCGCCCACTCCGAGCTCTTCCTTCTCTTCAGCATGTTCACCCCCCTCGGCTGGCTCGAGCGCGTCCCCACCTACAAGGACCAGCAGGAGCAGCTCCGCGAGAAGGATCTCGCCACCTACGGCTTCCTCGGTTACCCTCTCCTCCAGGCCGCCGACATCCTGCTCTACAAGCCCGACTTCGTCCCCGTCGGTGCCGATCAGGTCGCCCACGTCGAGCTCACCCGCGAAGTCGCCCGCCGTTTCAACTCCCTCTATCCCGGCGACTTCTTCACCTCCCCCGAAGCCGCTCCCTGGGAGATGGACGCCATCCTCGAGAAGGCCCGCAAGCTCGCCGGCGAACCAAAGAACTCCACCCGCAGCGACTTCAGTCCTCACCAGCTCTTCGAGGCCGCCTCGCAGACCAAGAAAATCTCTCCCTTCGGCCGCCGCGAGATCCTCCCCGAGCCGCAGGTTCTGCTCACCCCGTCCCCCAAGCTCCCCGGCCTCGACGGCCGCAAGATGTCCAAGTCCTACAAGAACCACATCGAGCTATCCGAGTCCGACGAGAGCATCCGCGCCAAGCTCAAGGTCATGCAGACGGACCCCGCCCGCATCCGCCGCGACGACCCCGGCAACCCCGACCTCTGCCCCGTCTTCGACCTCCACAAAGTCTTCTCCACCGACGCCATCCAGGCCGAAGCCGCCGCCGGCTGCCGCTCCGCCTCCATCGGCTGCATCGAGTGCAAGAGCTGGGTCGCCGACGCCATCGTCCGCACCATCGCCCCCATCCGCGACCGCCGCGCCGACCTCGAGCGCCGCCCCGGTGTCGTCCACGACGTCCTCGCCAACGGCAAGGACCGCGCCGCCAAACGCGCCAACCTCACCCTCGGCGAAGCCAAGCACGCCATGGGAATCGCCTGATCATGCCCGACGAAACCAACCTCGACCCCCAGGAAGATCTCGAGCAACCGCTCGACCCATCTCCCGACCCCTCCACGGATCTGTCATCTCGACCGGAGCGCAGCGCAGTGGAGAGACCTGCAGTTAGGACCGCCACGGACTCCGGCGCACAGGCCGCTGTCACCCTGAGCGACCCTGAGCCCACGGAAGGGCAGTCGAAGGACCCCGAAGCAGCCGGCCCCACCGAAGAACTTTCCACCCCCACCCCCCACACCCCTTTCGCCCTCGAGCACCCCCCCACGCCACCGCCGCCGCCCGAGCCCAGACGCTCCGAAAAATCCCGCGACAAGACCCGCGACGAAGCCTCGCAATCCCCCTTCAGCATCACCGTCGGCCAGGTCTACGAAGGCCCGCTCGATCTCCTCCTCGACCTCATCCGCAAGCAGAACATCGACATCTACGACATCCCCATCGGCCGCATCACCGCCCAGTTCCTCGAGTACACCCACCACCTCAAGGACACCGACGTCGACGCTGCCGGCGAGTTCATCTACGTCGCCTCGCTGCTCATCCACATCAAGAGCCGCACCCTTCTCCCCCGCGACCCCCTGACCCCTGAAGGCGACACCGAAGACCCTCGCCGCGAGCTCGTCGAGCGCCTCCTCGAGCACGAGCGTTTCAAGGCCGCCGCCCAGATGCTCCAGCAGAAGCAAATGCTCGAAGAGGCCACCTGGACCCAGTCCGGCCTCAAAAACTTCCTCCACGACGAAGGCCTCGACTCCGCCGAAGCCGAGCGCGAAATCGACGCCGACACCGTCGACCTCGTCCGCGTCTTTCAGGACATCCTCACCCGCCTCCGCCAGCGCCCCATCCACGCCATCGACGAGGAGACCGTCACCGTCGCCCAGATGATCGAGTTCGTCAAGCGCCGCCTGCTCATGGAAGACAAGCCCATGAGCCTCCGCCGCCTGCTGCACAACTCCAGGTCCGAGCGAGCCATCATCTGCACCTTCCTCGCCATGCTGGAGCTCGTTCGCCTGCAAGCCATCCTGCTCCGCCAATCCGAGCAGTTCGGCGACATCCTCATCAAAAAATCCGACCGCTTCGAGCAAATCTTCGCCGACCAGGCCCAGGTCCGCGACGACTGGAGCTAACCAACCGACACCGTTCCACTGATCCGCGTTTATCGTTACTCATCGAATCACGTCATTGACATCGGCCTATCACGGTAAAATACTCGCGACTATGGAAGCGAAATCTGCCGAATCCAAAAGGCGAAACGCGAAGACGGAATCTGCGCCGCCGCAGATGTCCGAGGAAGACAGGCTCAATTCGGCCCTGAATCTTTTCTTTCTGCTAGCGCAGTCATACTACAAAATCCTTGAGGGCGCTCTCGGAATGGCCACTTGGTGCAGTGCGCTTGATCTTGAGTTGAATGAATCCTACCTCTGGACGACGAGCAACCTCCAAAATCTTCTCAAGAATCACGAGTGCCTAAAAGATTTTCCGGGTATGTTCGAACCCGCCTTCCCCGACCTCTATCCTTCGACAATTCGTGATGTCGAGTGGACCGACATGGTGGCTCCTGAAATCGAGCAGTTCCTAAGTTCCGTGCAACAATATGTTCGCAAAAAGGGAATATACCCACCCGACGAGTACTCCCCTGCATGGACGTTCGTAGAGTTGTTTCGACCCTCGCTAAATTTGTCAATTGAGCGAGCAACTGCCTACAACCAGCGCATGCGTGCGTATGCCAGACAGTCATCGGGGTTTAGACCGGATATGAGAGAGACAGCTAAATCGCAATCAGTAGGTGCCGTGAAATCCGCGTTCATTTCCTACTCTTGGGATGACAACGCACATTGTGAATGGATACGTGAATTAGCAACACGCCTTCGCAAAGATGGGGTTGATGTTTGCATCGACAGATGGTCTGCGATTCCGGGAGATCAACTGCCCGCGTTCATGGAACGAGGTGTCCGCGACAACGAGTTTGTTGTCATTGTCTGCACGCCCCGCTACAAGCAACGCTCAGACGCTCGCGAAGGTGGCGTCGGCTATGAAGGAGACATCATGACAGCAGAAGCCATGACCTCACAAAACGAGCGGAAGTTTATTCCAGTTTTGCGCCACGGGGAGTGGAAACAATCAGCGCCATCCTGGCTGCTTGGAAAGTATTACATCGATCTCACGGGAGCCCCCTACTCGGAACGAAATTATGATGATCTCGTTCACACTTTGCTTGGGGTTCGCGAAACTGCTCCTCCAATCGGTACGCCGATGGCAACGATCACTCAAGCAAATCGGCCACCGGAGTCATCGCCCGAAAAAAGCACGGCGGAAAATGACGAAATAAAAATCACTCGCGTGATCGTTGAAGAAATAACAGAGCCGCGGAATGACGGCACCCCCGGCAGTGCTCTGTACACGATTCCATTTGCTCTTTCTCGTTGCCCACCATCGGAATGGGCAAGGATGTTCATAGAGAATTGGAATCATCCACCCAAATTCACAATGATGCATCGACCTGGAATTGCCCGGCTATCGGGTTCGACAGTGAGCCTGACCGGCACGACCATCGAAGAGGTTAAACGCTATCACCGCGATACTCTTCAATTGGCTGTTAGTGAAACAAACCGTCAATATCGCGAACATCGTCTGAAGGATGATCCGCGCCGCGTACAAGAGCAGTCCGCGCGCGACGGTCATCGAAAGCGCGTTGAAGATGTTTCAAAAAACATAAAGTTCGATTAGCCCTCGTAAGCCATCTGCTCGTCACCTTCCATCCTGCGATACCCTGAACACTCCACCCCCGCACAGGAGCCCGCCATGCGCACCTTCATCGTCCGCGCCGCCGCCCTCGCCCTCTTGGCGCTGCTCCTCACCCCAATCTCCCGCGCCCAAACCCCAGCCCAAACCCCAGCCCAAACCCCAGCAAAGCCCTGGCCCATCCGCGCCGTCATCGTCACCACCTTCGAGATCGGCGCCGACACCGCCGACACTCCCGGCGAGTTCCAGTTCTGGGTCGAGCGCGAGCATCTCTCCGAGACCCTCCCCTTCCCCGGCGGCCCGCTCGACGCCCACGACCCCTCCGGCACCCATCCCCTCCGCACCAACCCCGACCACACCATCCTCGGCATGGTCAGCGGCACCACCCTCGTCAACGCCACCGCCTCCATGATGGCTCTCGGCCTCGACCCCCGCTTCGACCTCACCCACGCCTACATCCTCATCAACGGCATCGCCGGCGTCGATCCCGCCGTCGCCTCCATCGGCTCCGCCGCCTGGGCCAACTTCGTCGTCAACGACGTCGCCCGCGAGATCGATCCCCGCGAAGCTCCCTCCGACTGGCCCTACGGCATCTTCCCCTCCGGAGCCCTCCGTCCCGCCCCCGACGCCGTCCCCCAAACCGCCTGGGCCCGTTCCAACCTCTACACCCTCAACCCCTCCCTCACCGCCTGGGCCTACGCCCAAACCAAAGACCTTCCCCTCGGCGACGACCCCGTCGTCGCCGCCTACCGCGCCGGCTTCACCAACCACCCCGCCGCCCGCCGTCCACCCTTCGTCCTCATCGGAGCCACCTTCTCCAGCGACTACTACTGGCACGGCCGCATCATGACCCAATACGCCCGCGACTGGGTCCATCTCTACACCGCCGGCCGCGGCACCTTCACCACCTCCCAGATGGAAGACGCCGGCTTCCTCAACGCCATCGAGCGCCTCAACAACCTGCATCGCGTCGACGCCAACCGCGTCCTCGTCCTCCGCTCCGCCTCAAATTTCACCGAGCAGCGCCCCAACCACACCGCCGCCGAGACCATCACCGAGCCCTACATCGGCTCCCGTCTCGCCCTCGAATCCGCCTACCGCTGCGGCTCCACCGTCCTCCACAAACTCCTCGCCGACTGGCCCTCCACCTTCGCCCGCATCCCTGCCAACTAGCCTCCAAACCTCTCCGGGATTAGACTTGTAAAGGGCCCAACGCTCCACTGCCGCTCTTATCTATGAAACCCTCATCCACGAAGCCTCAAGCGTTCCGCGCTCCCTCCCGAGTGAGCTAAGACAAACGACGATGGCCACCCCCGTTCTCACCCCTAAAGCCGCTGGCTCAACCTCCATCCTCGAAGCCAAGCTCGCAAAATCATCTCCCGGCAAAGCCGGCACCATCCTCTTCAGCATCCTGCTCGCCGGCGGCCTGCTCTTCATCGGCGACAGGCTCTCCGCCGATCTTGCCCTCGTTCACTCTCCCTCCATCTTCCCCTTCATCCTCCTCGGCATCGCACTCCTCATCGCCCTCGGCTTCGAGTTCGTCAACGGCTTCCTCGACACCGCCAACGCCGTCGCCACCGTCATCTACACCCACTCTCTCGACCCCCACGTCGCCGTCGTCTACTCCGGCATCCTCAACTTCATCGGTGTCCTGCTCAGCTCCGGCGCCGTAGCCTTTGCCATCGTCGGCCTCCTTCCCGCCCACCTCTTCCTCAACATCGACAAGGGCTCCGACTTCTCCATGGTCTTCGCCGTCCTGGTCGCAGCCATCGCCTGGAACCTCGCCACCTGGTGGAGAGGCCTTCCCGTCTCCAGCTCCCACACCATGATCGGCTCCATCCTCGGCGTCGCCCTCAGCTACCAACTCCAGCAAGGTGCCGGCCGCTCCACCGGCCTCGACTGGAGCCAGATCAAAAAAGTCCTCGAAGCTCTTCTCATCTCGCCCGTCATCGGCTTCGTCTTCGCTGGCGTCGTTCTCCTCCTGTTCAAACTCATCGCCCGCGACCCCCGCCTCTACAAGCAGCCCGAAGGCAGCGCACCTCCGCCCATCTACATCCGCGCCCTGCTCATCCTCACCTGCGGCGGCGTCTCCTACGCCCACGGCTCCAACGACGGCCAGAAGGGCATGGGCCTCATCATGCTCATCCTCGTCGGCACCGTCCCCACCGCCTTCGCCCTCAACCACCACCTCAGCCCCCGCGACGTCCAGGGCTTCGCCGCCATCTCCACCCAGGCCTCCACCGCCGTCAGCCACTACCTCGACCCCCGAGCCTCCATCGCCGCACCCGACCCCGAAGTCGAACTCAACCGCTTCCTCACCACCCGGACCTACCACAGCAGTGTGATCCTCGCACTCCAGCAGCAGATCGACACCCTCCGCACCGAGGCCGACTCCTACGGTTCCATCGCCCGCGTTCCCTCCACCATGCAGGCCACGGTTCGCAACCAGATGTACCTCACCGGCGAGACCCTCCGCCTGCTCCCCACCACCCCCGGCGCTCCAACCCTCTACCCCGCCGACACCGCCGTCTTCTCCACCTACCGCGGCTACCTCGACCGCTCCACGCACTTCATCCCCACCTGGGTCAAAGTAGCCGTCGCTCTGGCTCTCGGCCTCGGAACCATGGTCGGATGGAAGCGCATCGTCATCACGGTCGGCGAAAAAATCGGCAAATCCCACCTCACCTACGCCCAGGGAGCCGCCGCCGAACTCGTCGCCATGTGCACCATTCTGGTCGCCGACGTCTACGGCCTCCCGGTCAGCACCACCCACGTCCTCAACTCCGGAGTCGCCGGCACCATGACCGCGAACAGCAGTGGCCTGCAATGGGCCACGATCCGCAACATCGCCATGGCCTGGATCTTCACCCTGCCCGTCGCCGCTCTCCTCTCCGGCACCCTCTTCTGGCTCTTCAGCCACCTCGCCGCCTAACCCACCCCACCCCACCGCTATTCCGGCGTCAAACTTAGCTTCGTCACCCAGAGCGCAGCGAAGGATCTCCGCATTGCCCCCTGCTTCTGCTCTTGCCCTTGCTTTTGCCCTTGCCCTTGCCCTTGCCTTTGCCTTTGCCTTTGCCTTTGCCTTTGCCTTTGCCTTTGCCTTTGCCTTTGCCTTTGCCTTTGCCTTTTTGGTTGTCATCCCGTAGGGATCTGCTTCTTCTTTTGCTTTTGCTTTTGCCTTTGCTCTTGCTCTTGCTCTTGCTCTTGCCTTTGCTCTTGCTCTTGCTCTTGCTCTTGCTCTTGCTCTTGCTCTTGCTCTTGCTCTTGCTCTTGCCTTTGCTGTTGCTGTTGCTGTTGCTGTTTTGGTTGTCATCCCGCAGGGATCTGCTTTTGCCTTTGCCTTTGCCTTTGCTTTTGCTTTTGCTTTTGCCCTTGCCCTTGCCCTTGCCTTTGCCTTTGCCCTTGCCCTTGCCCTTGCCCTTGCTCTTGCTCTTGCCTTTGCCCTTGCCTTTGCCTTTTCTCTCATTCCGAGCGCAGCGAGGAACCTGCCCCTCACACGCAGCGCACCCATTCCGCCCACCCTTCCCGCAACCCCAAAATAAATCCCTCAAAAACAGCCCAAAATCCGCATGTCAACCCCCGAACCACACCCCAAACCCACAAAACCCTTATAAACAAAGGCGATTTCTCTTCAACAAGCCTGGCATAATCACCCCCACCCACCCGCTACAATTTAATCAGTCAAGAAAAAGCAGTAACCGGCCTCAACACCCTGTGCCGTTAACTCATTTCGATGCAATAGGATACCCGCAACTCCCCTGAAAAGAATACTTTACGCGCAAAAACGCAATAACCCGCGTATAGTGAACACTTTGAGCCAAAAAGTATGGGGGGGAGGGGGGTGCACCGCTCCCCAGCAGCATCGAAAGAGCACCGCATCCAACGCCTCCGCAACCAGCAACCCCAACCCAATCGCCCCCTCCGCCCTCACCCAGCCGCAAGATTGATACACTCAACGCTGCACCCATGAGTCTCAAAGCCAAGATCGAAGCCGTCATCTACGCGTCCGAAGAGCCCGTAACGCTCGCCCAACTCACCGGCCTGCTCGGCGAGGAAGGCCAGGCCGAACTCGACGCCATCGCCGCCCAGCAGCACTCCCTCGCCCTCGAAGACGAAGCCGTCCTCGACTCCGACTCCAGCGAGCCCGGCGAAGACGCCGCAGCCCTCAACGCCGAAGCCATCCGCTCCAACGACGCTCCCGAGCCCGAGCCCGTCGCCGCGCTCGATGCTCCCACCACCGAGTCCGAGACCGTCGAACCCGAGACCGCCGAGCCCACCGACAAGCAGCTCGCCCGCGAAGCCGCCGCAGCCGCCAAACTCCGCGAGGCCGAGCAGAAACTCGCCGCCCGCAAGCTCCGCGAGTACTTCCGCTCCCTCCTCGACCAGCTCATCGCCGACTACGCCAACGGCGACCGCGGTCTCGAGATCCGCGAAGTCGCCGGAGGCTTCCGCCTCGGCACCAAAGCCGAATATCACGACGCCGTCCGCGGCTTCGTCAAGAGCCTCAAACCGCCGCTCAAGCTCACCCTGCAGGCCCTCGAAACCCTCGCCGTCGTCGCCTACAAGCAGCCCATCACCGCTCCCGAGGTCTCCGAGATCCGCGGCGTCGACTCCGCCGGCGTCCTCGGCTCGCTCCTCACCCGCAAGCTCGTCACCACCGCCGGCCGCAAGCAGGTCATCGGCCGCCCCATCCTCTACAAAACCACCAAGGACTTCCTCCTCCGCTTCGGCCTCAAGGACATCAACGAACTCCCCTCCATCGAGGAGTTCGAAAAGATGGCCGGCGAACTCAACGAAGCCGTCCAGGAAGAGATCCCCATGGAATCCGAGGCTCCCCCGTCCGACTCCCCCGAATCCGACGCATCCGAATCCGATTCCACTGAGTCGCTCGCTGAATCCTCCACTCCGGACGTCGAACTCAGCACCGATCCCATCGAACTCGAGGGCTCCAACCTCCAGCCCGTAGTGCTGGAATCCGCCAACGACCTCCCCGATGGCCAACTCGACACAATCGCCCATCCGCAGAGCGATGAAGCACCATCTCCCGAACCCTCCGGTTCCGACGACGGGCCCGAAACCGCCTGATATCTTTACCTATGCAGGGAGAAGTTATAGGCGCATCAGCACAGCAGGAGACACGCATCTCGACTCGTCACATCCAGAGCCTCGATGGACTCCGTGGCGTGGCATTCCTCTCTGTTTTCTTCTTCCATTACGGCGTCAGCGCTCATGTGAACTCCCGCTGGGTGCTATTCGCCAAGTCGATCACCGCCGGCGGATGGGCAGGCGTTGATCTGTTCTTCGTACTCTCCGGCTTTCTGATCACCGGCATCCTCCTCGACACCAGCGACGACCCCCATTATTTCCGTAATTTCTATATGCGCCGTGCGCTTCGCATCTTTCCTGTCTTCTATGGCGTTGCGCTCATACTCCTTGCATTGACCCCGTTTCTTCACCTGCAGTGGCGGCTCGGTCACCTACCGTTCCTGTTCTACTTTGGCAACATCGCCATACTGGGAGATCCCAGCCTGGGTGAAGTCCCGCCGTACGTCCGCATCGTCCACACCTGGTCGCTCGCCGTTGAAGAGCAGTTTTATCTCCTGTGGCCCATGGTTGTCTTTTATGTCCGAGACGCCAAGCGCCTCATCTCGGTCTGTATCGGTGGCATCGCTGCCTCGCTGCTGCTACGTCTACTATTTCTCCATATCGCTCCGCAGGATGGATGGGAGTGGTGCTACATGAGCCTTCCCAGCCATTGTGACGGTCTGTTATGCGGAGCGATCGTCGCGATACTCAGCCGCCAGATCTCACTGACGAGAATGCTCCGCCACGTCAAGCCTGTGTTCATCGCGTCTTTCGCCGGGCTTGCGGCCATCATCTACCATAACGGCTACGCCGGCTACCACAACAACTGGTTCGCGATCGCAGGGTTTCCCCTGCTTGCCGTCTTCTTCACCTGCACCCTCCTATGGACGATCCAGCCTGGAACCAGTCTTTGCCGGCTCGGCCAGACCCGCATTCTTCGCTTCTTCGGCAGGTACAGCTACGGCATGTACATCTACCACAACTTATTCTTCCCTCTCGTCGCCAGATTACTCGCCGTCTTGCAGCACCGGCTTCACTCGCCATCTCTGGGAGGCGTTGCGTACGTCCTCATAGCTTTAGCTGCTACCACCATCACCTCCGTACTCAGCTTTGAACTGTACGAAAAAAGATGGCTTTCCCTAAAGTCTTACTTTCCCAACAGCAAGCCCACGAATCCATCGGAAAAACCCATACCAGTCCACTCATAGAACCGCTGAATGTGCTGACACATAGCGCCCATCCTGACCTTGGTGCTCCCGCCAGATCTGCGCAGGGAACAGAACCTTTTGCAGGCTTCACGCGTCTTATAGGGGTACGATCTTGTGTAAGAGGCTCTATGGATACCCGCAATAATCCCATCATCATCGACGCTCGCAATGGCAGCCGCAACGGCTTCGGAGCCGTTCCCCAAACCCGCACGACGTCCGCGCTCCTCAGCCAGGTGCTGGTCATCGCCTCCCTCGGATTCTTCACCTCGGCGGTGGGCGTCTATATCGCGCCCCCCTACTTCGCTGGCGGCGTCTTCTGGATCTGCGTCATTGCGACCTTCGCGCTGATCTTCGCCATTCGCGCCACACGCAATACGCCCATCCTCTCGTTCGGCCTCTTCCTCCTGCTGGCCCTCGCCATGGGCTTTGAGATCAGCCCCTGGATCAACATGCTGCTGCACACCGGGCACAGCAACGCAGTCTTCAACGCCGCTCTGACCACAGCCGTCGGCATGGGCTGCCTGGGCATCGGCGCGCAGATCTTCACCTTCGACTACCGTCGCGTGCAGAACTACGCCTTCGCCGCGCTACTGGCCTTGGTGTTGGTTGGCGTGCTCAGCATGTTCTTCCACTTCATCTCACCCAGCGTTTACTCTTACCTGACGCTGGCCATCTTCAGCGTGCTCGTGGTCGTGGACTTCATGCGCATCCACAGGGGCGGTGACGGAGCGACCCCGGTTGAGCTCGCTCTCAGTATCTACCTCGACGGCATCAACATCTTCCTCGCCCTCACCCAGATCTTCTCCGGTGGCCGCCGCGACTAAAGCCGCTTCCCTGTTGGTGTATTGTGAAACCTCGACTTCATGCGCCGATTTCCCCAGAGAAGATGGCGCGTGCATGCTTCGTTCGGTTCGCATAATAGCGAGACTCATCGAACATCGTTTCTCCCGGCCCCCAGCCAGCCTCAGGCCGAAACAACGTTCCGAGCCCTTGGCCGCATCGTAAAACAGGCGAGCCTGGCGACCGCCCCTCGAAGCAATTCGGCAGCGGGGTTAGAACGAGACGGGAAGCTCCCATCATCTTCGCCACACGCTCTCCCACCAGAAGGAGGAACGTCGCATGATCCCACAGCCATCCTGCAAGACCCTTTCCCTTGTGACCGCCCTGTTTCTAGCGAGTGCAACCGCGCTGGCCCAGCAGGGAGCCGGTCTCGGTATGCAGCAGCAGGTTCCACAGTCGACACAACAGCCCGTCCCCGGCCAGCCGGGCTCACCTGGCACCCCGGCCGCTCCGGGCACGCCCACAGATCAGGCGTCGCCCCGCGCATACGCAGATCAGGCGTTTGTCAGTGACACGTTCAAGAACAATCAGGCTCAGGTCCAGTTGAGCGAGTTGGCCCAGCAAAAATCATCCAGCCCCGACGTGAAGCAGTTCAGCCAGCAGATGGTTAAGGTGCATACCCAGCTCACCACCCAGTTGGAGCCCATCGCGAAGCGGCTGGATGTGAGCATGCCGAAGAAGCCCTCAAGGAAAGAGAAGCACGAGATGGATAAGTTGCAAGCGCTCTCCGGGCCGGACTTCGATACCGCCTATCTGCAGGCCATGGCGAAAGAACAAGAGCATAGCCTGAAGGAGTTCAAGAGCGAAGAGGCGGCTCAGAACCCGGTCCTCCAGAAGATCGCCCAGGTGGACATGCCGGTGCTGACCCAGCACTTCCAAATTCTTCAAAAGCTCGCCCAGGAACACAACGTGACGATTGGCGGCAGCAAGTAGTAGAAGCTTCAGGCCGAAGCCTGCCCTCCGGTTACATTGCTAAATAAGGCTCCTTAGCCTCAACCCAGCTCTCTCATCGCCCAAACACGCGATAATGAAGAGATGAAGTCTGTTCCCGAACCCGGCGACGCCCCCCGCGGCGACCGCCTCCAGAAAATTCTCGCCCAGGCCGGCATCGCCAGCCGCCGCGCCGCCGAAGCCATCATCCTCGAAGGCCGCGTCGTCCTCAACGGCCAGGTCGTCACCGAGCTAGGCACCCGCGCCGACATCACCCGCGACCACATCCGCGTCGACGGCAAGCTCCTCCACGGCCCCGAGCCCACCAAATACTTCATGGTCAACAAGCCCCGCGGCTACGTCACCACCCTCGACGACCCCGAGCATCGACCCACCGTCATGCAGCTCCTCGGCCGGGACTCCCAGAAGAAGACCACCGGCGAGCACATGAAGCTCCCCCGCCTCTACCCCGTCGGCCGCCTCGACTATCTCAGCGAAGGCCTGCTCCTCATGACCAACGACGGCGACCTCGCCAACAAGCTCTCCAAAGCCTCCACCGGCGTCCTCAAGACCTACCTCGTCAAAGTCTCCGGCGCACCCACCGACGCCGCCATCGACCAGCTCCGCAGCGGCATCATGATCGACCGCGGTCGCCTCGCCGACACCCGCTCCACCGGCCGCCGCGACCGCATCCTCACCCAGCCAGCCAAGATCGAGCAGGTCCGCCGCGGAGAAAACCCGTGGTACGAAGTCACTCTCACCGAAGGCCGCAACCGCCAGCTCCGCAAGATGTTCGAGGAGATCGGCCACCACGTCGAAAAGATCCGCCGCATCGGTTACGGAGCTCTCACCCTCGACGTCCCTCCCGGAGGCTTCCGCGAGCTTCTCCCCGGCGAAGTCCAGGCCCTCAACCGCGCCGCGGCTGGCAAAAAAGTGGAGCGCAAAAAAGTCCTCCCCGAAGCCGCCCAGCTCAAGAAGCCCGTCCCGCCCAAGCGCAAATTCACGCAAAAGCCACGCGGCTCCAGCAGCCATCCGCGCAAGCGCCCCTCCTAAGTCCTCCGAATAGCGAACACCCCGGAGATGGCTTCGCGTGCACGCGGCATCCACTCAACCCTCCGACTCATCTCATAGCTAGCCTTCCTGCCGGGCACCTGGGTCCAATAGATTCGTACCCACACTCCGAAAGAAAAGAGCTAGCCATGTCCAGTCAGGAAACGCATAAGATTCAGGAGAACAACACCTCCGAAGCCACAACCACAGCATCCTTGCCCCGCCTCGGCATGGCCGCTCCCCTGTTTGAAGCCGTCACCACGCACGGAAAGATCCGCCTTGATGATTTCCGTGGAGGATGGGTCGTTCTCTTCTCGCACCCTGCGGATTTCACCCCCGTCTGCACCACCGAGTTCCTCGCCTTCGCCGCCATCGCCCCCGAACTCCGCAAGCGCAACGTGGAACTGCTCGGCCTCAGCATCGACAGCACCTCTTCACACATCGCCTGGGTGCGCAACATCAAGGACAAGTTCGGCATCGATATTCCCTTCCCCATCATCGCCGACTCCAACAAGGACGTCGCCACGCTCTACGGCATGGTCAGCCCCGGCGAAAGCAAAACCGAGACCAGCCGCTGCGTCTTCGTCATCGACCCGAATGGCATCGTGCGCGCCATGATTTACTACCCCCTCACAACCGGTCGCAACACCGACGAGATCATCCGTCTCATCGACGCACTCCAGACCACCGATAAGCATGCCGTCGCCACCCCCGCCAACTGGAAGCCCGGCGATAAAGTGATCGTGCCGCCTCCCGCCACCATGGAAGATGTCGAGGCTCGTCTGAAAGCTGGCTTTGAATGCACCGACTGGTACTTCTGCAAGAAGGCCATCTAACGGCTTTCAAAGCCCCGCACCCAGGAGAACCCCGATGGCATGCATCAGCGCGCAGGGCGAACTGTCCGAGTCCGCTCGCAGCATCTTGACCGCCCTCGAAAACCCGTCAACCCCCGAGGACGTAGCCTCGCGCACTGCTCTTCCTCTCTTTCGCGTCCGTGCCGGCCTGCGCGAGATGGCCGAAGCTGAACTGGTTACGCTGAGCAACAGCCTCTACACGCCAACCGATCGCGGCCGTTCCCTGCTTCATTAAGCATTCCCCCATCCGAGGGGGCGCGCATGCCCCCTCAACTTCCCCAACTCCAGCGGATACGGCGAGCCAGCAGTCATCTCCGCAACTTCCACGCCACACACCTCTACGACGGCCACCGCACGAATCCCTCCCTGACGACACATCCCTGCCCTGCGCCTTGACCGCCGTGCTATACTGTCTTTGCGCTAGAAATATTTGCGCAGGGCACCGCGGGCAGATGACTCCCAATGGATTCGAGTCTGGCCAGAGACCGCGAGCGCCACATACCCCACCCACCGCCAGTTGTTCAAGCGTTGGTTGCTCTGGCTAGCAGGCCGATCACAGGATCATGCCTCGCCGTGCAGCAGCAGTGCTTACAACGCCCCCGATGGGGCCTCTGGGAGACCAGAACCAAGCAATGCTGAAACAGGATCCACGCAATCGTTCGCAAGCCTCGCTTGCCAGCGCCTCGCGTATCTGCATTCACTCTCCCATTCACCCGATTGAAAAGGAAAACTTTGTCTACCCTCACTCTTGATTCCATCTTGAACCCTGAACCTCTGCAAGTCTCGCGTAACATCACCGCATCCTCTGAAGAAGCTTCGGCCATCACCTTCAACGACTTCCAGATCTCCGATTCGCTCAAGGGCCGCCTTCGCGCCGCCGGCTTCGTCACCCCCACGCCCGTCCAGGCCGGCGCCATCCCGCCCGCCCTCGAAGGCGACGACATCCTCGCCACCGCCTCCACCGGCACTGGCAAGACCCTCAGCTTCCTCATCCCCATGATCGAGCGCCTCGAAGAGATCTCCGTGCCCTCGACGCGTGGCAAGAAGACTCCGGTTCTCGCGCTCATCCTGCTCCCCACCCGCGAGCTCGCCATGCAGGTTCTCGAGTCCTTCCACAAGATCTGCCCGACGCTCAAGACTGACGCCGTGCTCGTCTGCGGTGGCCTCTCCGAAAACACCCAGATGGAGCAGATCAGCCGCGGCCCACGCCTCATCGTCGCCACCCCTGGACGCCTCGAAGACTTCCTCCGCCGCAAGGCCGTCAACCTCAAGGACGTCGATATGCTTGTCCTCGACGAAGTCGACCGCATGCTGGACATGGGCTTCCTGCCCGCCATCAAGCGCATCGTCGCAGCGCTCCCCAAGGATCGCCAGACCATGTGCTACTCCGCCACGCTCGACGCCAACATCCGCGAGATCGTCAAGGACTACGTGCAGACTCCGGTCCGCGTCGA
>JAJXYW010000252.1 GCA_021780415.1 Acidobacteriota bacterium | reverse complement strand
TCACCCGCGCCGCATGCAGCGCCTGCGCCGCCTCATCCTGCAGCTTCAACTGCTCCACCAGCCAATTAGCCCCCAACGCCACAACGGTGTCATCTCGACCGAAGTCCGCGCCTCTTGCGGACGCAGTGGAGAGACTTGCAGCTCCCCCCAGGCTCACATCCGCCGCATGTTCCCGCGCGCTATCCGACCGCAAGCTCAGCACATCATCATCCACCACCCCGCCCGCCGTATTCTCCAGCCACGGCCCCACCCGCGAGTACGCCAGTTGCGCCCGGTTCCGCACCAGCGCCACCGACACCCTCTCGTCCGACATCTCCCCCTCCGGCCCCACAGTAAACGTCATCATCACCGCCGCCCGGTCGCCACTCTCATTCAAGCTCGTCAGCCCCGTCGACAATTGCACCGGCAGCATCGGAAAATTCCTCACCGCCGTATAAATCGTCTGCGTCTGCGCCTGCGCATGTTTGTCGATAGGGGTCCCAATCTCCACCGCCCCCGCCACATTCCCAATCGCCACCCGCAGCCGAATCCCGCCCTCCACCCGTTCCGCCACCTCAATCTGGTCCAGGTCCTGCGACGTATCGTTATCGATCGACGACCACCCCAGCCCCCTCAGATCCTCCACCCCCACTACCGGCAGCGGCTCCTTAAACATCGCTTCGATCCCCGCCAATTGGTCCGTGACTCCCAGCCCAAATTCCGGCCGAAACCCCGCCTCATGCATCTCATCCAGCGCCGCTTGCGCCAGGTCGAACCCATGCCCTCCATGCCCGCCATCCTGCCACCGATGCCCACCCCCTCGCTGCGATCCCCAGCCTCCCGTACCCTGTGAACTCTGCGTGTGTGAAGAAAAACCCTGCGAATGCGTTCCTCGGCGATGACGGTCGTTATGTTCAGACATGCTCCGCAGACTACCACGCAGCCCCCATCCCTGGCCTCTCCGCCCCCACTACCGCCAGCCGCATCGCCCATTCAGCAATCCATCCTCGTTGCTCAGGCGGTGATATTGCCTCCCCCTGCATCTAATGAACTTGAGGAAACTCAATGCCCCCCAGCAGTTGTTCCATCTGCTCGATTCAAGACCCTGAAGTTTTCTCCCACATCTCCCCATCGGCACTGAGCGATTTCCGTTCCCTCGGCACCTGTCGGAGTCGCCCGGCCAACGACTTTCTTATCCGCCAGGGCTTCCCCTCCGACCACGTCTTCGTCCTCTGCAGCGGCAGGGTCAAACTCATCGCCTCCTCGCCTCTGGGCCGCTTTCTCCGCCTCCGCGTCGCTGGCCCCGGCGAAATCCTCGGCCTCGCTTCTCTGCTCCGCGGCCCGCGCCATCTCGTCACGGCGGAAACGCTGGTCCCCTCCACCGTCAAGTACATCCCCCGCACCGACTTCATTCGCTTCATGGACACCTACGCCGACGTCACCCGCAACATCGCTCAGACCATGGCCCGCGACTATGACGGCGCCACGCGTAACGCCCCCTGCCTCACCCTCCCCAACTCCGCCGCCGCCAAGCTCGCCAGCGCGCTCCTCGACTGGGCCCGAACCGATCATCACGAAAACACCCCCGCACCCCCCGATCAATCCATCTCCTTCCCCATGTCCCTCACCCACGAGGAACTCGGATACAGGATCGGCGTCCCCCGCCAGACCGTCACCCGCATCCTCCTCAAATTCCGCCGCGAAGGCCTCATCGAGCAGACCCGCGAGCACATCACCCTTCACCATCCCGATAGACTTCAATCCCGCTACTGCTAGCGGCCGGTCCCAAACGCTCTCATCCTCGGACGCAGGACACTCGGCGCATCCCTTTCCGCAAATCACCCCATTAAATTCAGCTGCCGCTCGAGAGGGACCCCGAGCGGCAGCTTCTCTATCCTGAGACCCTTTCTCCCAAGAGAGCCCCGAATAGAGCTTCAGCGACCAGTAGTTACCGTCCTGCCGACAGTAAATTCACCGGTTTGAAGATCAAACTTTTCACCCAGCCACTGCGCCCGGAGACGAAGCAGCCAGTTCATTCTTTGCAGCTACCAGCGTCGCCAGTACCAGCAGCGACGGGCACACCGTGTGACTTCCATATCCAGCACAAGGGCCTGCACACGCACAGGCATTTGGCGATGACTCCTGCACAGCCTCGGGGAGAGTCTTCGATGGCATCGTGGAATCCTCCAACAAGTCCATCCTGAAGCCTCGCCCTATACCCCGTCTGTGATATGCATCACATTCCCACGCCATTTCGAGCGTCCAAATCCACCCTCATACCATCTAACGTCTGCATGCCTCCCACATCGCGCAACACCACCTTCGATCTCTTCCGCCACTGGGGTTACCTCCAGGCCTCCCTCGACCCCCTCGGCCAGCTCCTCCCGCCCCAGCCTTTCCCAGTCTCCGACCCTCCCAACGACGACTCCCCCGACGCCATCGCCGCCCGCCGCATCTACTGCTCCTCCATCGGCGCCGAGTTCATGCACATCCCCTCCGCCGAAAAGCGCGACTGGATCCAGCAGCGCCTCGAATCTGATCCCGCCACCGGCCCCGCCGCCACCATCCCCCCCGCCCGCATCCTCACCTCCCTCATCCGCGCCGACCTCTTCGAGCAGGTCATCCAGCAGCGCTACCTCGGCACCAAGCGTTTCTCCCTCGAAGGCCTCACCGTTCTCATCCCCTTTCTCGACCAGATCTTCACCACCGCCGCCGACCTCGGCGTCAGCCGCTCCATCTTCGCCATGAGCCACCGCGGCCGCCTCAACGTCATGGTCAACACCATCGGCCGCGCCTCCCGCGACATCTTCACCAAGTTCGAAGACGTCGATCCCCGCAGCACCCTCGGCGGTGGCGACGTCAAATACCACATCGGCGCCACCGGCGATCTCATCACCGCCACCGGCAAGACCGTCCATCTCCACCTCGCCTCTAACCCCAGCCACCTCGAAGCCGTCGACCCCGTAATCATGGGCCGCACCCGCGCCTACCAGGAACGTCTCGCCAAAAACGGCACCACCGCCGACTTCCTCGCAGCACGCAATCAGGTCCTCCCCATGATCATCCACGGCGACGCCGCCTTCGCCGGCCAGGGCATCACCGCCGAGAGCCTCAACCTCGCCTCCCTCCACGGCTACAACATCGGCGGCACCATCCAGGTCATCGTCAACAACCTCCTCGGCTTCACCGCCCTGCCCGGCGAATCCAACTCCTCGCGTTTTTCCACCGACCTCGCCAAACGCCTCCCCATCCCCATCTTCCACGTCAACGCCGAAGACCCCGCAGCCGTCGTCCGCATCGCTGCCCTCGCAGCCGAGTACCGCCAGACCTTCCACTCCGACGTCGTCATCGACCTCATCGGCTACCGTCGCCACGGCCACTCCGAAGTCGACGACCCCACCGTCACCCAGCCTCTCCGCTACGCCAAAATCAAGGATCACCCTGCCCTCTACCAGCTCTACGCCAAGAGCCTCAACATCGACCCCACCGAAGAAACCGCCTTCATCCAGTCCAAATTCCTCGAAGAGCAGAAGGCCGCCACCCGCGCCAACCGCAAGCCCGCCATGTTCGACATCCGCGACTACTGGAAGCCCTACTACGGCGGCCCGCTGCGCCCGGACGACGCCCCCCGCACCGGCCTCGACCTCTCTGAAATCGCCTCGCTCACCACAGCCCTCACCACCGCCCCCACCGGCTTCCACATCCACCCCAAAGTCGAAAAGCTCCTCGCCCAGCGCGTCGAAATGGGCACCGGCAAAAAGCCCCTCGACTACGGCATGGCCGAACTCCTCGCCTACGCCTCGCTCCTGAAATCCGGCACGCCCGTCCGTCTCTCCGGCCAGGACTCCCAGCGCGGCACCTTCAACCAGCGCCACTCCGTCCTCATCGACATCGAATCCGAACTCCGCTTCTCCCCGCTCTCCGCCATCGCGCCCACCCAGGCCCGCTGGTCGGTCTATAACTCTCTCCTCTCCGAGGCTGCCTGCCTCGGATTCGAGTACGGCTTCTCCCGCGACTACCCCGAGGCCCTCGTCCTCTGGGAGGCCCAGTTCGGCGACTTCGCCAACGGCGCCCAGATCATCATCGACCAGTTCCTCTCCGCCGGCGAAGTCAAATGGGGCCTGCTCTCCAGCCTTGTCATGCTCCTCCCCCACGGCTACGAAGGCCAGGGCCCCGAGCACTCCAGCGCCCGCATGGAGCGTTACCTCCAGCTCGCCGCACAGGACAACATCCAGATCGCCCAGCCCTCCACCGCCGCGCAATACTTCCATCTCCTGCGCCGCCAGGTCCTGCGCAAATGGCGCAAGCCCCTCGTCGTCTTCACTCCAAAATCCATGCTCCGCCACCCCGACGCCATGTCCCCCGTCGCGGACCTCACTCTCGACCACTTCCAGAACGTCCTTCCCGACACCACCGTCACCCAACCCCGTCGCCTGCTCGTCTGCACCGGCAAAATCGGCCACAACCTCCGCGTCGAGCGCGCAAAACGCAAGCTCACCGACGTTGCGATCATCTTCGTCGAACAGCTTTACCCATGGCCCGAAGAGGAACTCCAGGCCGCCCTCGATCAGCACCCCTCGGCCACCGAGATCGTCTGGGTCCAGGAAGAACCAGCCAACATGGGCGCTCTCTCCTACGCTCTCCCGCTGATGCGCCGCATGTCCGGCCCCCGCGCCCTCCTCAGTGTCAAGCGCACGGCCGCCGCCAGCCCCGCCACCGGCAGCGCCAAGGCCCACGCCCTCGAAGAAAAGACCCTCATCGACCTCGCCCTCGGTCCCGAAACCTAGCGCCGTTCGCTTTCAGGTATAGTCACTATCATTTTGACGTTTGTCATTCCGTAGCGCAGCGGAGGAATCTGCTTCTTGAACCGGCGACTACACCTGATGGCAATCCGCTCTGGCACGCTATCCCATGAGTCCCAGCAAAGATGCTGTCATCTCGACCGGAGCCAAACAGTTTCATCGTTTGGTGTAGCGGAGAGACCCGCAGTTTGCTCGGGCTGGCACACTGCAGGATTACTGAACATTTGGCCCGGCACTCGTCGTCGGAAGCCGTCATCCTCACCCAGCATCCCGCCATCCTGACCCCGCACGCGCACCCTACGCCAGCTCCGACTCCACCGGATGCGTCCCCACCTCACCCGCCCATATCTGAAACGTAATCTTTGGCGACTCCGTCCCCCGATGCAACCCATACACCTTCTCCCGTATCGTCTGATCGGCCAGCGTCATCCGTTCCCGCGAGCGCAAAAAGTCCATCCAGCTCTCCATAATGAACGTCTCATTCAGGTGTTCCGGGTCAACCGCATCGCGATAGATCCCCCACCGCACCGCTCCCCCGCGCAACCGCACGCCCTCCAGCACATGAATCTCCCGTGTAAACGCCGCATAGTCTTCCCGCGCAATCCGGTAATCCACCGAGATCCGCACCGGCCCAGCATCCGGATCGGGCGTCGCCTCGAACCCCGGCAGCGGCCGCTTCCACTTGTACGGCGTCAGGTCCGGCAGCAGCCCCTTCAGAATATGAATTCTCTGCATAAACGGCAGGCTCGCCGCCAGTCCGCACGCCGCGCAGATCAGCGAAATCCTCACCGACGTCCGCTGCGCCACTCCGCCCCACAGCGCGCTGCCCAGCGCCAGCCCGCCCTGGAACGTCATCAGGTACGCTCCCAGCGCCCGCGCATACACCCACGCCGGCACGCTCAACTGCA
>JAJXYW010000246.1 GCA_021780415.1 Acidobacteriota bacterium | reverse complement strand
AGGGTTCTGCCCATCGACATCTGGTCCTACCTGTGGGCCAAGTTCCTCTTCACCGCCATCCCCCTGTCGGCCCTGGCGGCCTTGACCCTGTACGGCTCCAACCACTTCCTCGGCATCCGGGGAGAGGCCCTCGGGTACACGCTTTTTCTGGCCGTGGCCCAGTCGGTCACGCTGGCGGCGTTGGCCCTCTTCATGGGGACGCTGGACCCGGTCTTCGACGCCCGCAATCCCGCCAAGGCCGTCATGAGCGCGTGGGGGCTGACCTACATGTTCGTATCGCTCGTCTACGTGGGGCTCGTGACGGTCCTGTCGGCCCGGCCCGTCTTCCACTACTACCAGCACCTGCTGGGGCGAGGCCCCGCGGCAGATTACTGGCCCTCGGCGCTTCAGGTGGGGGCCTTCAGTTTCGCCATCCTGGTGATCAGCTTTCTGACGGCAGGGCTTCGCCTTCAGAAGCTCGAAGGCACATAATGGGGTTGAAATAGGACTCCGCGCGGGTACGGGAGGTTGCGCGGAGGTCGGCAGGGGAAAAGGAGGGAGACGGCCATGGGAAGCAAGATGAAGAGGGTGCCCGCTTTGGCTCTGCTTTCGCTCGGTGTGCTGGTCTGGGCCTTCCCGTCCGAGGCGGCGCCGGGCTTGGCCCCCCGCCCGTATGCCCCCTCCGTGACGGTGACCTCCATCGCCCCCACCTCAGGCCCCAGTTCGGGCGGCACGACCGTGAGCATAGGCGGGACGGGTTTCGAGAGCGGCGCCACGGTCAGCCTGGGAGGGGCGTCTGCCACCGGCGTGGTGGTCGCCTCGGCGACGCTCATTCAGGCCACCACGGGACCCCACGCCGCCGGGACGGTCTCCGTGACCGTCACCAATCCCGACGCCACCGCGGGCACCCTCCCCGGAGGCTTCACCTATACCGGCTCCCTGCCGCCTCCCTCAGTGTCGCAGGTTCAGCCCACCTCGGGCGGCACGGCGGGCGGCACGGCGGTGACGATCAGCGGAGCCAACTTCGTGTCGGGGGCGACGGTGACCTTCGGCGGCGGGGCGGCGACGCAGGTCTCGCTCGTGAGCGCCTCGAACCTGACGTGCATGACGCCGAGTCACAGCGCCGGAGCCGTCGATGTAGTGGTCACGAATCCGGACAGCCAGTCGGCCACCCTCGCCTCGGGGTACTCCTACATCGCCTCCAATCCGCCGCCGACCATTTCGGGACTCGCTCCCACCTCGGGCAGTACGGCGGGCGGCACGGCAGTGACGATCAGCGGAGCCAACTTCGTGTCGGGGGCGACGGTGACCTTCGGCGGCGGGGCGGCGACGCAGGTCTCGCTCGTGAGCGCCTCGATCCTGACGTGCCTGACGCCGAGCCACGGCGCCGGAGCCGTCGACGTGGTGGTCCAAAACCCGGACTCCCAGAGCGGGACCCTGCCCGGCGGTTTCACCTTTGTAGTTCCCGGCAATCCTCCGACGGTGACCGGGGCGAGCCCCTCCTCCGGCCAGGCGGCTGGCGGCACGGTGGTGACGATCAGCGGAGCCAACTTTGTGTCGGGGGCGACGGTGACCTTCGGCGGCGCCGTGGCGACGGGGGTCGCGGTGGTGAGCGCCGGCTCCATCACGGCCACAACGCCGCCTCACGCGGCGGGGACGGTGGACGTGGTGGTCACCAACCCGGACCAGCAGTCGGCCACTTTGCCGGGAGGGTTCACCTTCACGGGAACGTCACCTGCGCCCACGGTGACCTCCGTGAACCCGGCCTCGGGGCCAACGGCCGGAGGGACGGCGGTGGTCATTTCGGGAACCAACTTTCTGGCGGGCGCCTCGGTTTCCTTCGGAGGAACCCCCGCCTCAGGTGTTGCGGTGGGCAGCGCGAACACCATCACGGCCGTATCGCCTCCCCACGCCGCCGGAGCGGTGGACGTGGTGGTCACCAACCCCGACAACCAGAGCGGCCTCTTCCCGGCGGGGTACACCTATCAGGCGCAGGGGTGCACGCTCTCGTGCTCGGCAACGGTTTCGAATTGGGGGCAGGTGGGAAGCGGCCTCTCCTTTCAGGCCAGCGCCGATACGGGGAGCTGCGGAGGCACGCCCTCCTATCAGTGGGATTTCGGAGATGGAGGGGTTTCCAATGAGGCCGCCGCCACTCATGCCTACACCGCTCCAGGCACCTATTCGTGGGCGTTGACCGTCTCCTGGGAGGGCCAGACCTGCCAGCAATTCGGCTCCATCCTGGTGGTCCTGCCGCCCATCATCACTTACGTGCAGAAGGCCGGCAACCCTTTCCGCCTCAAGGTGTTCGGAACCAACTTCCACCCGGGCTGCACCGTTCTCATCGACGGGACGCCGGTTCCGGCCACCCGGTGGAAGAGCAACGGGCAGGTGATCGCCAAGAAAGGCGGCCCTCTGAAGGCCATGGTGCCCAAGGGCACGGCGGTTCAGGTCACCGTCCGCAACGAGGACGACCACGGGGTCTCGGCACCTTTTGCATTCAGCCGATGAAAGTGCGCCATTTTGGCCACCTCTTGCCCCTCCCCGCCGGCCGTATTCCGTCCACGGTCCCCTTGAGGTATCCGCCCAGGTTGGATCGCGTCTGAATCGGACGTAATGGCCTGCCATAATGTCAGCGCCATATTGGCAACGCCAAAAAGGCCGTGAACGCCCATGTGGCCGCCAGCTTTGTTCGTATCTCAATGACAAATAAAGAGATAGTTGCGGAGTGGCCGGAGTGGCAGTACCCCGTTGCAGGCAGGACAAGAATGCACTATTCTCTACCCGTCTGTCTGGCCGTCGCCCGATTGACCGGCGTGCGTGCCGAGAGGAGCCAGAGGCGTTGCATTCTTTTCGTGGCCCTGGAACGGTGATCGGCAGGATCCGGCGGGGAATCTCCGTGCCCGCCGTGCACCGATACGGCTCCAGCCGAAGCGCGCTCATGCCGGGCTCCCTTTCCGTGAAGATCGACCGACACTCGATTCACCATCGATCTCAGCCATGGATTGCGGCCGTTCAGGAGCTGTCGCGCGGCCGGCCTCCGCCGAGGCGGGGTCCACCTGGGAAGCTCTCGGAGGACATAAGGAAGTTCATTCATTCATTCATTTAGCTATGGTCCATCGAGAAGGGAGAGATTCAGCCCGAGGGGAGCATCACAGGAGGCTATGAGATGAAGCAAGCGCTCAAACTGAGTGCCGTGCTCGTTGTGGCAATGCTGTTGAGCGGCCTGGGCATCTGGGGCCAGACCACGAGCGGTACCATTCAAGGGAGGGTGACGGATTCGTCCGGCCAACCCGTCATCGGGGCGGTCGTCCACGTGTCGGGTCCATCGGTGCAGGGCTTTCTGGGCACCGCCACGGACCTGAACGGAAACTACACCGTCCCCTTCGTTCCCGCGGGGCACGGCTACGAGGTGAAAGTCACGGCCGCCGGGTTCAATACGGTGGTGCGCAAGAACATCGACGTCCCCCTGGGCTCCGCGGTGCAACTGCCGTTCGTCCTGAGCGCCGGCGAGACCCAGATCACGGTCACCAGCGCCGCTCCCATCATCAACCTCAAGAGCACCACGACCGGCGCCACGCTCTCCAGCGAGATGGTGAACGCTATCCCGATCCCTCGCGACTCCAACCAGATCGTCTTCCTGGCGCCGAGTGCCGTGAGCTCCGGCTCCTCCACGCCCGGTAACGCCTCCATCGGGGGCTCCACGGGCGCCGAGAACCAGTACATGATCAACGGCATGAACATCACCAACACGGACCTCGGCATCTCCTCCAACGGTTCGATCGGCAACGGCCCCAACACCAACGACACCATGCTCAACTTCGACTTCATCCAGGACATGCAGGTGCTCACGGGCGGCATCCCCCCCGAGTACGGCGGCGCCATGGGCGGCATCGTGAACGCCATCACGCGAAGCGGCGGCAACGAGTTCCACGGCTCCCTCTACGCCTACTATACCAACGCGACCTACTCGGCCAAGCAGACCACCTACAGCTACAACAACCAGCTCCAGGGCAACGCCGGCCACACCCAGTACGACGTGGGCGGCGACCTGGGCGGCTACTTCATCAAGGACAAACTCTGGTTCTACCTGGGCTACGACTACAACCGTTACAAGGAGTACACCGCCCTGCCCACGACCCAGGACCCCTTCCTGTGGATCAACGGCAGCGGTGCCCAGTCGGTTTTCAACGGACAACAGATCACCGACATCAACCAGATCAACCAGCAGTACGCCTTCAAGGTGACCTGGAACATCAACCCGAACCAGAAGCTGGCGGTCAGCACCTTCGGCAACGTGGACAAGGAGGGGCGGTACGGGGCCCTCGATACCTTGGTGGCCTCCTCCTCCCCCTGGACCCTGAAGGACGAGCCGAACAACCTCTCCGTCCAGTGGAACTCCACCTGGTCGCCCAAGTTCTTCAGCGAGGTGGTTGTCAGCTACCACCACGAACACCAGTGGCAGAACTATAACAACGCCTCGGCGCAGAACAACTGGGCGTACACCTACGCGCAGGCCCTCGAGACCTATAACGGCTTCCACGTCTACCCCAAGAACCAGACCGACCCCTCCCAGTACACCTTCGATCCTTCCACCGGCGTCACCGACCTGCTCAACAACAACTACGTCAACTCGCTGGGCGGCGGCGGCTACAACGGCGTGGCCAAGGACGAGTCGGAGCAGGCCAGCGTCAAGCTGACCAACCTCTTCAGCTGGCACGGCCAGCACGAGCTCTCCTACGGCGCCCAGTACGACCAGCGCTACTACACGCCCGTCTTCGGTCTGACCGGTTCGACCAACTTCATCTCGCCCGAGACCCACACCCCGGCCATCGGCGGCCTCTTCGTCCAGTGGGCCCCGGCCGCTTACTACGGGCTGCCCACGGGCCCCCAGGGACAGCAGTACGTCTACACGGCGCAGGACTACTTCACCCCCATGGACCGCCCCTCGCAGGAACGGTCCGAGGCGCTCTGGATCAACGACAACTGGAGCCTGACGCAGTTCTTCACCGTGAAGGCCGGCGTCCGCTACAGCCAGCAGTACATCGCAGGCAGCCTGCCCGGCGCCGAGAGTGTCAACCTGAAGGGCAACTTCGACCCGCGCGTCGGCTTCACCTGGGACACGACCCACGACGGGAAGAGCAAGTTTTACGGCTTCTACGGCCGCTACACCCAGGACATGCCCACGGACCTGGCCGTCCGCAGCCTCAACAACGAGGTGAGCGGCCTCGAACAGTTCTACAACCCGAACCTGACCTCCTTCATCCCGACCAACTCCTACATCCTGGGCGCCTCGGGTGAGGACATTCAGGGCCAGACCCCCGGCATGCCCATCAGCACCCCCATTCAGTCCCCCTCCACCGACGAGTACATCCTGGGGTACGAGTACCAGCTCGCTCCCACCTTCCGCGTGGGCAGCCGAATCGTTTACCGCAACCTGCACCAGGGCATCGAGGACTTCTCCTTCAACGGCGCCCGGACCTACATCATCGGCAACCCCAGCAGCTGGTCGGGCATCCCGGTGCCGGGCCTGGGCCCCGGGTTCTCCATCGACAAGAGCAAGACCTACTACTTCCCTCACATGACCCGCCGCTACACGGCCGTCGAGCTCACGGCCGACAAGCGCTACAGCAACAACTGGCAGTTGCAGGCCTCCTACGTCTGGTCCCGGCTCAGGGGTAACTACGAGGGTTTGAGCTCCAACGACACCCTCACCGGCCAGCTCGACCCCGGC
>JAJXYW010000202.1 GCA_021780415.1 Acidobacteriota bacterium | reverse complement strand
CGCCGCGATATCGAAGCCCTACGTGTTGGCAACACAGGACTTACCCGCACCTTCGCCATCTACGACGAGACCGACCAGCAAGCCGTCGTCAAACAGGCACTCAAGCGCCTATCTATTGATGACAAAGCACTTAAGCCCCGCGTAGCCCTCGGCCGCATCTCCTGGGCCAAGAACCACATGATCGACCCCCAGGAGTACTTCCTTGCCAGCACCAACCCCATGGAAGAGAAGATCGCCCATATTTTCGAGATCTACAAGAAGGAGCTTGCCAAGGCTAACGCGTTGGATTTCGACGACTTACTGCTCGAGACCGTCCGTCTCCTCAAGTCCTCCAGCGAGGTCCGCGAGCGTTACAACCGCCGCTACAAGTACCTGTTAATCGACGAATATCAGGACACAAACCGACCCCAATACGAGCTAATGAAGCTGCTCGGCAAACACGGCAACGTCTGCGTCGTCGGCGACGAAGACCAGTCCATCTATAGCTGGCGCGGCGCGGATATCCGCAATATCCTTGAGTTTGAGAAGGATTTCCCCAACGCCCGCACCATTCGCCTCGAGCAAAACTACCGCTCGACGCAGATCATTCTCGAGGGCGCCAGCGCCGTTGTAGCGCAAAACACCCAGCGCAAGGGCAAAAACCTCTTTACCACCCGCGAGGGCGGCTCGCTCATCGGCTACTACGAGGCCCCGGACGGCGAGAACGAAGCTCTGTTCATCGCCGATCGCATTGCCAAATACTTCCGCGAGGCCGCCGCCGGCACCGACAATCCAGCCGAAACCCCACGCTGCGCCGTACTCTACCGGACCAACTCCCAGTCGCGGCTGGTCGAAGAGGCCCTCCGCCGCTATCAAATCAAGTACCACATGGTCGGCGGTTTCAGCTTTTACGACCGCGCCGAGGTCAAGGACATCCTCTCCTACCTCAAACTCGTGCAGAATCCCCACGATTCCATCGCCCTCGGGCGCGTGGTGAACTCGCCGCCGCGCGGCATCGGCAAAACTACGATGGACACGCTCGAGCGCATCGCCCTAACGACCGGCATGAGTTCATGGGACGCCATCGCCCGCGCCGTCGATGAAAAACTGCTCCCCGCCCGCGCGCTCGCCGCACTCAGCAACTTCCGCAAGCTCATCGAAGACGCCCGCGCGATGCTCGGCCCCGACTTCGCCGCAGCCCTCACCGCCGACGTCAGCCCCGCTGTCTCGCTAGACTCGCCCGACGATGCGGCGGACTTCGACTTCGGCTTCGCTGCCGAGGAGTCAACTCCCCTCTCCATCGCAGCCAACGACGCAAACGCCGACTTCGACACCAGCTTCAACTTCGACTTTGATTTCGGCCCCAGCGAAGAGATCAGCACCATCGCCCCCGAGAACGCGCACATCGAGGACGCGCCCGCCACCGCGAGCATCAATCCGTTCGCTCCCATCCCGCTGAAACAGAGCGCATTGGACGCAACGAAGGCGCGCCTCGACCGCATCGTCGCAGCCCAGGCAGGCGATCACGAAGCAGCCAACGAAGCCGATGCTCGCGCCTTTCGGAAGCCCGGCGGTCCGGCCACGCTGCCCGAACTCATCAAGTTTCTCAACGACCGTTCTGGCTATATCCGCGCCCTCGAAGACGAGGCCACGCCCGAGAGCTTCTCTCGCATCGAGAACCTCAAGGAACTCGCGAACGCCGCGCAGGACGCCACCTCTCGCGGAGAGACTCTCTCCGAGTTTCTCGATCACGCGGCGCTGGTATCCGATGCCGACTCTTACTCCGCCGAGGCCCGCGTCACGCTCATGACCCTGCACGCCGCCAAGGGCCTCGAGTTCCCGCTGGTCTTTCTCGCGGGCATGGAAGAAGGCCTCTTCCCGCACTCGCGTACGCTGCAAGACCCCACGCAGATGGAGGAGGAGCGCCGCCTCTGCTACGTCGGCATGACCCGCGCCATGGATACGCTCATCATGACGCGCGCGCGCTATCGCCGCCGCTACGGCAACGACAGCCCCGAGTCCTCGATGCCCTCGCGCTTCCTCGAAGAGGTGCCGTCGCGCCTGATCGAGGACCTGTCTCCGGCCAGCTACGGAGGAGTCTACGCAACCCCGTATCCGCAGCGCAGCAAGCGACCGGGCGGCGGCGATGACTTCGGCGGCGAGCGTCATTACTCCTACGAAGACGAGTCACAGGACCCCAGCAGCGGTCCAAAATCCTACGCAGCGCAGCGTTTTGGGGCCGTCAAACGCGGCACGGGCAGCGGCCCGCTCGACAACACGGCAGCCTTCTTCGGCAAGGGCGGAGCCTTCGGCAAAGGAGCCGCTGGGGCCCTCAAAGGGCGTCCCCGCATGGACGTTTCCGCGCCCATCGGCCGCACCGGTCTAGGCAAAGGAGCACGTGTTCGCCACCCGAAGTATGGTGAAGGCATCGTCTTCGCACGAGAAGGTGACGGCGAAGATGCCAAGCTTACCGTACAATTTAGTAGTCACGGCATGAAGAAGCTGGTCGAGAAGTTCGCCCAGCTCGAACGGCTCTAACCGAGCCTGCTCGCCTGTAGGCCGGCGGCGCCGAACACATATTTGAGTACAGAGAGAAGACACATCATGGCAGACACCTCCAGCATCACCGATAAACTTGAGCGCAAGAAGGTCAAGCGCGCCGCACGCAAAGCCGCCGCGCCCAAGGCTCCCCGCACGGGAGCGCGTGGCGAGAACAAGGCCAAGGTCAAGAAGGCAGCCCGCGGCACCTCCAAGCGCTAGCGCCCACCATCCTCACCCAACGGCGAACGGAGACACCTCCGTTCGCCGTTGTTTTTCCTGCTCCGTCCGCCGAATCCCTCGACCCCTCGCCAGCCAGCCTTCTCCCGCTTACAATCGTTGCTAATCGAATCATCTTC
Source organism: Acidobacteriota bacterium (assembly GCA_021780415.1). The sequence continues at coordinate 2,956 of JAJXYW010000202.1, read as the reverse complement.
CACGACGAGGCATGAGCACCCTGGCACGACAAATCTTTGCTACCAAGTCCATCGACAAGCTCATCCACGAGTCCGAAGCACCAGAAACGGCGCTCAAGAAAACCCTTGGCCCCGTCTCACTCACCGCTCTTGGCATTGGCGCAGTCATCGGGTCCGGAATCTTCACGGTGATCGGCACCGCCATCGCGGGCGAAAAATTCGACACTACCTCCATCCTCCACGCACCGGTCGCCGACTACATCATCCACCACTCCGCGCTCGCAGGCCGCCCCGGCGCTGGCCCTGCTCTTGCGCTTTCGCTCGTGCTGGTCGCTATCATCTGCGCGCTGACCGGCCTGTGTTACGCCGAACTCGCCAGCATGATCCCCATCGCGGGCTCCGCCTACACCTACACCTACGCCACCATGGGCGAGCTCATCGCCTGGATCATCGGCTGGGACCTCATCCTTGAATACGCTGGCTCCAACATGAGCGTCAGCGTCGGTTTCGCGGCGCATATCGTTGATCTCATGGACTGGTTCGGCATCCATCCCACCGCCAAATGGATCTCTCCGGCCTTCCTTCCCGGCGGCCTACAGGACCTAAGCTCCAACTGGATCTACCAGCCCGGCTGGCACTTCGGCTTCAATATCCCAGCCTTCCTCATCGTCCTTCTGCTCACCGTCGTTCTGGTGCGCGGCATCCGCGAATCAGCCCGTACCAACAACATCATGGTGCTGGTCAAACTCGCCGCCATCCTCATCTTCCTCTTCGCCGGGGCGCAGTTCATCAAGCCCACGCTCTATCATCCGTTCGCTCCCAACGGCTGGTCCGGCATCCTCACCGGCGGCTCCATCATCTTCTTCACCTACATTGGCTTCGACTCCGTCTCCACCGCCGCCGAAGAGTGCCGCAATCCGCAGCGCGACCTGCCCATCGGCATCATTGCGACGCTCATCGTTTGCACCGTCCTCTACATCGGCGTCGCGGTCGTGCTCACCGGCCTCGTCCCCTGGCAGAGCATGGTGGACGACGCGGCGCCCGTAGTCAACGCGCTCAAAAAACTCTCCGGCCTGCCCGGCGGCCACTCGCTCCACTGGGTTCGTCTCGTCGTGCTTCTCGGAGCGCTCAGCGGCATGATCTCCTCCATCCTCGTCTTCCAGCTTGGACAGTCACGCGTCTGGTTCGCCATGTCGCGCGACGGCCTGCTACCCAGCTTCTTCTCAAAAGTCAGCCGCAAGTACCGCACCCCAGCCATCGCCACCTGGGTTGCGGGCATCGTCGTCGCCATCCCCGCCGGCCTGTTCGACATTGGCACCCTTACCGACCTCTCCAACATCGGCACCCTCTTCGCGTTCGCCCTGGTCTCGATCGGCGTCATCATCCTGCGCTACAAAGACCCGGACCGCCACCGCAGTTTCCGCGTCCCCTTCGGCCCCGTCATCCCACTCCTCAGCGTCTTCTTCTGCATCCTGCTCATGGCCGGCCTGCCCATCATCACCTGGCTCCGCTTCTTCGTATGGCTCTCCATCGGCCTGGTCATCTATGTCTTCTACAGCCGCAAACGCAGCGAGTTCTACAAAGGCTGACGCAGCCCCTGCTGGAAAGCCTGAACCATGGCCTATTGGATCGACACCGACTCCACCGCAAAGCTCGCCATCATGCCCATGCCGCATGGAGGCAACCGGCTCGACGACGAAATCCGCACCCTCAAGCGCGAGGGCGTCCAGGTGCTCGTCTCCCTGCTGCCGCCCGAAGAGGCTGCAGACTTTGGGCTGGAGCACGAGGAGGCGGCGTGCTTTGCGCGCGGCATCCAGTTCCGCAGATTCCCCGTCCCCGACCACAGCGTTCCCGACTCCGCCGAAGCCTTTCTGCGATTCATTGACACGCTGCATTACGACCTGCTCCAGGGTCGAAGTATCGCCGTGCACTGCCGCGCAGGCATTGGGCGATCCGCTCTCCTGCTCGCCGCCCTCCTGCGCCGCGAAGGCCTCACCGCCGCCGACGCCTTCCGCCGCATCTCCTACGCGCGCGGCATGCAGACCCCCGACACCCCAGAGCAACTCCGCTGGGTCGAGAATCTCTCCCTCGAACCCTGATCGAATCCCACCCTCGAGCATCCAACCCTCAGCATGTCCAGCACCTTTCTCACCGCCGAGTGGCGCAAGCTCATCATGGCCCAATACGCCATCGACCCCGCCATCCTCATACCGTACTTGCCCAGCGGCCTCGAACTCGATTCCTACAACGACATCTGCTACGTCTCGCTCGTCGGCTTCCTCTTCACCCGCGTTCGCCTCAAGGGCATTCCCATCCCCTTCCACACCCACTTCGAAGAGGTAAACCTTCGCTTCTATGTCAAGCGCGTTCTGCCCGACGGTACCCACCGCCGCGGCGTCGTCTTTCTCTCCGAGATCGTCCCCCGGCCCGCCATCACGCTTGTCGCCCGCGCTCTCTACGGCGAGGCCTACTCCACCGCCCGCACCCGCCACACCTGGTCCACCACCCCCGACACACTCGCCATCCGCTACGACTGGCGTCATCGTGGTCACTGGCAAAACGTCTCCGTCGAGGCCTCGCCGATCGCACAAGCCATCGCCCCCGGCTCCACCGAAGAGTTCATCACCGAGCACTACTGGGGCTACACCAAACGCCGCAATCTCTTCGGCCGCCCCGCCAGCACCGGCGAGTATGGCGTCGCGCACCCGCGCTGGCAGGTCTACCCCATCCTCAACTCCCGCGTCGAAGCCGACTTCGGCTCCCTCTACGGCCCAGCCTTCGCACGCCTGACGCAACGCCAGCCCGATCACGTCCTGCTCGCAGAAGGCTCCGCCATCTCCATTCGTTCCGGCGGCCACTTCACCACCTGATGTCGCGGCCCCACCCCATCCCGCGCAATTGGCTACACTAGGACGATGGTCCGCACACGGCAAATTCCAAAGTCCGAACAACCCGACCCGGAAGTCTGGCTGCGCGG
>JAJXYW010000229.1 GCA_021780415.1 Acidobacteriota bacterium | reverse complement strand
ACCCCGCGCGGCCCCCGGGGCGGAAACAGCCGCATCCCGGGAGTCCTGCCTGTCCCTACCCTACCCCCACCCACGACTCTCCACAAGTGCCCGCTTCTCGCCCCGCACGCCCCTTCAACAGCGCCACAGCGCCGTGCGGACCAGGAAGCGTCCCTGGGCCCCCGCTCCAACACCGGCCCGAGGCCGTCGGCCCTCTCCCCTCCAGGGCCTGCTTCCTGATCCGTCCTCCCCGCGAAGCTTGTCTCCGCCATAGCGGGGAGCGGGAACCCAGCCGCACATGCCAGTTCCACGGTGTTCGGGGGAAACCCACCGTCGTAGGAGTGATCGCCCGATCGCGATTCTTTGAAGGCCTTCTCTCACGCTTCGGGAGAGACAGGCGCCCGCGCCTGTCGGGCCGTAAGGGAGTCCTGCAACTGTCCTTCCCGCCCACAGCCCGGCCCCGTGCCCCTCCTTCGCGCGCAAAGCATGCCCCGGGCTTGACCCGGGGGCGGGAATCCAGCCCGTCGCCGCCAGTGCTGCCTGGAGCACCTAACCTAAGCGGAACAGATCTTCCGCAGGCAGCGCTTCCCCGCAAAGAGCTGGCTGGCTTGTTCGCGGATGGTTTATTTCTGGTCAGATCGCGCACGAGACACAAGTGTAGCGGAGCCTCAAAATGGCAACCTGCATACTGGATTAAGTGCCCGGGGGATCAACTGGCCGGAGCCAAACGCAAATTAGAAATCCTCTTGAATGACGGTGAGGCCATGCCGGAAATGGACCTCAGATATGATGTCGTTCCAGGGGAATTCATAATCCTCGACCGCTTGGCCCTCCTGTTCATGGTTGACCATGTGTTCGACTCTTGCGAGGGGCTCAAAGGCATAGCAGTTGATGAGGTCGTCCTTGCTGAGCGAATAAAGCCCAGATTCTTGTAACTTGAGCTTCAGAAGGGAGGGAAGGATAAACGTCGCCAGCAACAGGTGATCGTAAATGTTCCAGCCGTTCTTCTTCACGCTTCGTCTTTTCCCATGCGCCAAGTCACCGCGCACCTCGTAGAAATGGCGCAGCCACACCTTTCGCAAGGGCATCTCCTGCTCGTCCTTCCCGATTAGGGGGACAAGCCTCTTCACGCCAGCCGCGGGAATCTCCTGCTCCACTGGAAGAATCTTCTCAAAGGTTTGCGTCAGCTTTCCTTTGCCGGCATCCCTGCATCCGAGCAGGCGTTGGATGGCGCCAAGGAGCAAGACTACTTGGACGTGCTCAGGTACATCGGGGCTGTCAGTATTAGCCAGATTGAAGCTCGAAATGGTGTCCCAGATGGCCTCCCATTCCTCTGGGGCGAGGGTCTGGTTTGCACTCAGGATCGCATTCAGAAACCCGCGGTCAAAAGATCCCGGAAATGCAAGAGGCGATTCAACATGAGGAGGTTTGATCCAAAGCCGACGAAAATCCAAGGCGTCTTTGAAGCCGTCTCGTCGTCGGACGAGGTAGGTGCAGCCTTGACCGGAAGGTGGGCATTTCACTTCTTGAATGACCAGCTGGAAGGCGCTTTTGTTGAAATAGCCCAGAGGGAAGAAGAACATCCGGTCCGCTAAGGCGCTGAAGGCTAGAAGTTCAGCGAAGGCAAAACAATTGGAACGCTGCTTGCCACTCGGAACCTCGAGCGGTCCCTTTCCACTAAGCGCCAGCAGAGTCGCTCGCCGGACCTTTGGCGCCACAGAACCGCATTGGAACGCTTGCGTCGCCCATTCGATCGCCGATTTTTCTTCATCGCTAAACGGCTGTCCTTCGCCCTCAGGATAGGGGATGAGGCGAAATCCGTTGAAGCTGACGGGCTCGGATATCGAAAGCCAGGGGAAAAAGCAGACCGTGACCGTTGCGGGCATCCTCTCCCTCCCTCTCTTGTGTGCGTCTTTGCTCCTGTTCCCCCTTCGGGCCGCAACACACAGTGCCCTTTTTCCTTGCCTTAGCGTACCGCCCTCTTCATGGCTTCGGTGATGGTGACGGTCTTGATGCTGACGGTGGTGACGCGCATGAGGAGGTCGATGACCTTCTCTTTATGGTCGGCGAAGCGGTAGGTGTTGAACTTCTCGCGGATGGTGGGGTCTTTGGGCTTCTTCTCTTTGTATTGGTCGAGAATCCACTCCAGGGCGCAGCGGTTGCCGAGCTTGTATAGCCAGGCTTTGGGGGGACGCCGGCGAGGGTGGTCTCGGTGTCGACTTTCATGCTGCCGCCCGCCTACTCCTCATGGGGGCCCAGGAAGCGCTCGCCGTTGAAGTGAATGAGGTGGCTCGGGGCTTCGGCGACCCATACTTCGGTCTCCCAGGAGATCTCACCCAGGTAGCGGGACATCTCCTTGCGGGTCGGAAATGCGGTGACGAAGACGAGGCCCGCTTTGGCCCCCTGGAAAAGCCGCTGGAGCTCCATGCGGCGCTTGGGGTCGACCGGACCGTGGCTCGTGACCGCTTCCACGAGAAGGAGCCAGTTCTCCTCGGAGTAATACAGCACCGCATCCGGCATCTTGCCGTGCGTCTCCACTCTCACTCCAAGCTCCCGAAGGAGCGGCTCATTGAAATAGCCCCACTTTTTCCCCGTGTCGCCGACGTATACCACCGTGGCGCCGGGGGAGAATCTCGGCGCGAAGTCATCGAGGATGGCCTTGATGAGCTTGCTGTGCTTTCCAGGCGTGAGAGCGATGACGGTGCTTTCGGAGATGCTGACGGGCACCTTTCGCATGTCGCGATCGCGGCCGTAGCGCCGGCTCAGGGAGCCGCGCATCCCGAGGTACCTCTTCAGCTCGGCATCCCACGAAGACTTGCCGAAGGTGCGGATGAGCTCCAGGGCCTTGTGGTCAATCTGATAGCACCAGTTGGGGCTGTTGGTCGGCCGCTCGGGCTCGTCGGGATTGGGGACGGCCATGCCGGCCTGCACGAACTGATGCATGGTGAACCGGCGGAAGGTCTCTCGCGAATTCGGGGCGTATTCCTTGCCGTAGTGCTTCCTGGCGAAATCCATGATGGGCGTGATGCCGATGAGTGGGTCGGAGGACTTGGACCAGGGGCTGCCGGGCTTCAGGTCGAGAAGCGCGAGAAGCGTCAGCGCCGACCGCACATTCTGTTGGGCGCGCGGAAAATCCAAGAGCTTCAGAATGGCGAGTGCCTCTTCGATCTTTCTCTGGGCCCGTACGGGGTCCTTATCCTTGATCTTCGTCATGCGCTGAAGCCTCCTCTCCACAAGGGCATCAATGGCATCCTGCCCCGGCTCTTCCTCCTTGGACATGCCTTCCCCGAGATCGGCCAGCTCGTCCCGGCCGGGATAGGGCAGGTTTCGAAGGTCGGCGGCATTGACCTGCGTGTGCCCGCTGAACTGGCGAAAATAGGCATCCACGAGCGTCGAGTTCAAATAGACCGTCAATCCCCTGGCCAATTCGGGCGCCAGCCCTCGCTGCCCGGCATGGAAGACGTTCACGTGGTTCTCCAACCCGACCCTGGCGCCGGGAACGATGTCGGGGGTCAGCAGGGCCGCGACGATGCGGCGCCGCTCTTCCTTGGAGGAGAATCGTCGAACAAGCACGTAATGGCCCTTCGGCATGAGCCACCGGGTGGCCTCTCCGCGATCCTGGATGTAGTTGGGTTTCTTGGCATCGGCCCTGGGCCACTCCACGCGCAGCCCCCGAAAGTGAAATGGGTAAATGAGCGGGACGGCCCCAGGCCCCGGATTGTTCCCGAGATAATCCCTCAGCCGAAATTCCACCACCGGGCCCGTGGACACCTCGATCCCCAGGTCTTTCAGCGTGTGCCCGAAACTTCGCACGCGTTCCCGCACGCTCACGTCCATCCCGCTCGTGGTGAGATGAATCACCATGTCTCGGTCTTCGGGGTGCACTAGTTCGGAGGGGCGGATCTCCCATTGTGTGATTCCATCGAAGGTCTGGTCGTTGCTGGAGGAAATGAGGACGGGCAGGGGCGCACCGCCCTTTATGCAACTCATGATCACGTTTTCCTGGAGGACCTCGTCTTCTTGGAAGGCCTTGTCTCTCGCATCGAAAACGTGGACGTGTCTGACGCTCGTCTGCGACAGAAGCAGCTCTCGAAACGGCCTGAAATAGGGTCCGTTGCAGAAGCTCCTGGGCGTGATCGAGACCATCTCTCCACCCTGCGCCAGCAGTCTCACGGCCAAGGCCAGAAAGGCCGTATACAGGTTGCTCGTCTCCACTCCTATGGTTCGCAGGAGCTTACGATGGTCGGAATCGCTGGAGATCTTCTTGTAGGGAGGGTTCAGGATGGCGTGGGTGAAGAAGCGGGGCTTTTCGTAAAACAGGCCGCCCTGAAGCGTCGCGGTGGCAGCCCGAATGAAGTCTTCCCTGGAGATCTCCGCCTCAAACAGAATCCCGGCCTTGGCGCACTCCTCGTGGCACGCCGCGAGAGTCGCGGCGAGGTACTCGGAAAGGATGGCATCGCGTTCGAAGAGCTTCACACTCATTCGGGTCGGCCGGACAGGCCGGCGGCAGACCTCCTCCACGAAAGCCGCCGTGAGCGAACCGACCCCGGCTCCGGCATCGAGAAGACGAACCTCTTCGCCCATGGCTTCCGGAAAGAGGGATGCCATGAACCGGGCCACCGGCGCCGGCGTCATGAACTGCCCCATCGCCGAGCGGGCTCCAGGCTCCAACTTGGCGACCGCCTCCGTGCGGAGAGCGTCCACGCGGTCCAGAAAGGAGCTGGATGCCGAATAAGTCCCCGGGAATGTGTCAGGACTGGCGCCGAGCCGCATCTTACCGCCTTTCGTCGTTCGGCATTCTGTGAAAGTGGCCGTATCGTGCCCATTCATGCCGCCATTGCAAAAGCGCGCCGTCGACGTACCGGCGGCGCTTGGCGGGGGTCTCGATCTCGTATTCGGGGACGAAGACCAGGTCCTTGGAGCGGCCCCAGCCCTTGAGGAGGTCCTTGAAGGCCTCGCGGACGACCATCTCGCGCGAGGTGCCCGAGACCTTGCGCAGGTCCTGCAACTCGTTGAGGTATTGCTGGATCAGCACGTCGCTCACGGTGTCCCCCTGCTGGCAGTATACGCGCTGTCAGGCCGGTGGCAAGCGCGCCCCCTTGCGCGGCGGCCTTCTCCTGTGCTACAGAAAGCGCATACCCCGGCAGAGCGGCATCTGGGCACGCATTTCATCGGACCGGAAGGTAGGGGCTAATGGGGACGGACGGCCGCGCTGGCGGGATGGCGCGGCGGCTGGGGCCCGCACCGACCGGGGCGGGGGATTGCAAGGGGAAGTGGGGATGGTCCGGGGGGGTTCCGGAAGACAGGCGGACGGAGGGTGCGGGCGCGGCGGCGCCGGCGGGGACGCGGCCAGGTTCGGCTGGAGGGCGCCCTTGGCGGGGGTGGGTGCGGAGGCCCGGCCGGCGGTTCTCGCTGCGCCTGCGGCGATCATTGGACACAATCGGGCGGTCTCCGGCGGGCGTGTGGCGGTCCCTCGGCTCAGCCGGGGGGGCCGCGACGGGGTTCGGGTGCTCCCCGGCAAGGGTCAGGCGCGTCCGAATGGGCCTCTGTCGCTTACGAACGAAGGTCTGTCCGCCATCGGCAAAGGCCAGTCGCTCACCGGAGGAGGCCTGTCGCTCCCCGGTCGAGGCTTGTCGGCTTCCGGCAAAGGTTCGTCGGCCATCGGAGGGGCCTTGGCGGCTCCCGGAAGAGGTTGGTCGCTCAGCGGAAGGCCTTCGTCGGTCATCGGAGAAGGTTCGTCCGTCTCCGGAGAGGGTCGGTCGTTCTCCGGACAAGGCTTGTCGGTCACCGGAGGAACCCTGTCGATCAGCGGAAGGGGGTCGTCGCTCCCCGGCAAGGGCTCGTCGGTCACCGGAGGAG
>JAJXYW010000072.1 GCA_021780415.1 Acidobacteriota bacterium | reverse complement strand
ATGTAGGAGAGTTCAGTATAGAAGCAGAGGATAGAGTGTAGAGGGTAGAGTGTAGAGGGGTGGGCGACGAGGTGGTACGGGCTTACGATGGCGGATGACGGGAAGAAGGACGGGAAGGGCGGCGTGCTGGGGGATCTGGTGAAGGCTGAGTCGATGATTCAGTTGGCGCTGATGCTGCCGGCCGGGTGCCTGATTGGAGCGCTGGCGGGGACGTGGCTGGACAAACACTTTCATACCGGGTGGATGGCCGTGGTGGGGATTCTGCTGGGTGCCGCGGCGGGGTTTATACAGATTTATCGGACGGCGTCGCGGTATATGAAGAGAGATACATGAATTTGGAGATGAAGCAGGGATCATTGATGTGGAGAAGGAAGAGGGAGTGGTGATGGAAGAGCTGGAGGGATTTACCGACGCGGATGTGCGGGCGACGCTGGTGCGGACGCTGCGACTGCTGGCTGTGCTGACCGCGCTGGGGATGGCCGTGGTGGGGTGGAAGCTGGGGTGGCGGAGTGCGGTGTTTTTGATGATCGGGGCGGGGATTTCGGGGTCGGGACTGTGGGAGTGGATGCGGCTGATGAGCGCGGTGATGGCGCGGATGGATGCCAGCGGGCTGGATCCTGAAAAGCGTGGCGCAGCCGCCCGGCCGATGGGGCTGGTGCTGACCGGGTTCTTTCTGCGGCTGGGGCTGGCGGTGGCGGTGCTCTATGTTAGTCTTAAGTATCTCAATGGTTCCGTAATTGCACTGGCTGTGGGACTTGGACTGGGCATTGCTTCGCTCACGTTTGAGGCGATCCGAATGGCCAGAACATGGACGGTTTAGCAGGAAGTTGCACTCGAACCTTTGCTGCGTGTTTTTGCGGCCTTCAGTTGATTGTTGACTATGCCATCTCAGTTATTTCTTACGAGTATTTTGAATCACCTCTTCGCAGGGCCTGTCGATAAGGTTCTGGCGGTGCTGCATGTGACGCCGCAGTATGCGCAGGCTCCGATTACCAATGCGGTAGCGATGGAATTGCTGCTGTTTGTGGGGCTGCTGGCCTACTTTGTCACGATCCGGCTGACGCTGAGCGTGGAGCAGCCCGGAGCCGTGCAACACCTGGCGGAGATGACGCATGAGTTTGTGTCGGGCCAGGGCGAACAGATTATTGGCCACGGGTATGAGCGCTTTACTAACTACCTGACGGTGCTGCTGCTGTTTATCCTGCTGGCGAATCTGATGGGGCTGCTGTCGCCGTGGCTGGAGTCGCCAACGGCGAATGTTGCCGTGCCGCTGGGCCTGGCGCTGGTGACGTTTGTGTACTACCACTTTCACGGCGTGCGGGCGAATGGCTTTGGGTATATCAAGCAGTTCCTGGGGCCGGTGTGGTGGCTGTACTGGCTGCTGTTCCCGATCGAGGTTATCTCGCACCTGGCGCGTGTGCTATCGCTCACGGTTCGTTTGTACGCGAATATGTTTGCGGGCGATCTACTGACGCTGGCATTTTTCTCGCTGATTCCGGTCGGTGTGCCGCTGCTGTTTTTGGGATTGCATCTCGGCGTGGCTGTGGTGCAGGCGTATGTGTTCATGCTGCTGGCAGCGATTTATCTGAGCCTTGCAGTGTCGCACGAACACTAGAACGCTGTAGCGTTGTAGTCAGGGCTAAAGCCCTGACCTATCAAGATTCCCATGGGCGGGTGCTCCCTGCCTGTGGTGCGTACTACCGCCGATCCAGCGTGAGGGGGCCAGCACGGTGAGCCTCAACCACCCACTGGCGGCGAGATCAATGGGAGCATGGAGTTGTAATGGTTAATGCACTGCGCATGATGAAGTATGGATTTATGGCGATGGCGGCGATGCTTCTGGCGACGCCGGCGTTTGCACAGGCGGCTGAGACGACCAGCCCGTGGACACCGATCGCAGCCGGTCTCGGCATGGCGCTGGCGGCTGGTCTTTGCGGTCTGGGTCAGGGTCGTGCAACGGCTTCGGCTACCGAGGCGCTGGCACGGAACCCGGGAGCTCGTCCTGGTATCTTCACGTTTCTGATTCTTGGACTCGCGTTTATCGAGTCGCTCGCTCTGTTTACGTTCGTCATTATCTTCCTGTACGTGAAGTAAGACAGGGGATAGAGTGTAGAGGATAGAGAAAGACTGAACGGCCTCCGCGATGCGGAGGCCGTTTTGCTTTGCGGTGGTGCGGGAGCTATTGAGTGGTGGTGGGGGCTGGTGGGAGTTGCGCTATAGTTGCCGGGGTGGTGATGGGAGCGGCGCGCTGGGTGAGGTGCAGGATGCGGTTGGGGAGGATGCCGAGGCAGAGCGTGGCGGCGGCGGTGGCCGTGAGGGCCAGGGCGGCGGGGAAGGTGATGCGACCAGTGCTGGGGGTGTCGGCGATGGTGTCGGTGACAGGGCGGCTGTAGAGGGCCGTCAGCAGGCGGAGGTAGTAGAAACAGGCGATGCCGGAGTTGGCCAGGCCGACGATCGCGAGCCAGGTGTAGCCCGAGTGGACGGCGGCGGAGAAGACGTAAAACTTGCCGAAGAAGCCGCCGGTGAAGGGGATTCCGATGAGTGAGAGGAGGAAGAAGCCGAGCAGCGCGGAGAGGCCGGGACGCTTGAGGGCGAGGCCGGTGAAGTCGTCGATGGTGCGGAGCTTCTCGTTGAAGCCGGAGAGTTGGGTGAGGACGACGAAGGCACCGACGTTCATGGCGGCGTAGGCGGCGGTGTAGAAGCAGATGGTGGAGACGGCCTCGCGCTGGGTCGCCGTGAAGGCGACGAGGATGTAACCAGCGTGGGCGATGGAGGAGTAGGCGAGGAGGCGCTTGACGTCGCGCTGCATCAGGGCGCCGAGGTTGCCGATGGTCATGGAGGCGACGGCGAGGATCGCGATGAGGAGGATCCAGTGGCTACGATAGATGGGCGTGGCGTTGAAGAGGAAGCGCAGGAGGACGGCGAAGGCTGCGGCCTTGGGGGCAGTCGACATGAGGCCGACGACGGGGGCCGGGGCGCCCTGATAGACGTCGGGGGTCCAGACGTGGAAGGGAGCAGCGGAGACCTTGAAGCCGAGGCCGATGAGGACCATGGCTACGGCCAGCCAGCCGAGGAGCGGCGTTTTGGTGATGGCCAGGCCAGCGGCGATGGCGGCGATGGAAGTGGAGCCGGTGGCTCCGAAGCAGAGGGCGATGCCGTAGAGGAAGAAGGCGGTGGCGAAGCTGCCGAGGAGGAAGTACTTGATGGCGGCTTCTGAGGCCGTGGCGCGGCCTTTGCGGAAGCCGGCCAGGATGTAGGTGGAGATGCTGGAGATTTCGAGGCCGATGAAGACCATGAGGAGCTCGACGGAACTGGTCATGAACATCATGCCAGTGGCTCCGAAGCAGACCAGGGCGAAGTACTCGCCGGCGTGGGTGATGGGGTTCTGGAAATAATCCAACGAGGCGAGCAGGGTGACGAGGACGATGCTGGCAATGAGGAGGTGGAAGAAGACGGAGAAGGTATCGGCCTGGATGGTGGCGTAGAAGGCCGAGATGGGGCCGGAGGCTTCAACGAGGCGGAGTTGGTACAGGGTGGCGAGGCCGGAGGCGAGGGTGCCGAGGATGGCGAGCCAGCCGAGGGGCTTGCGAGTGCGGCCAGGCGCGATAAGGGGCTCGGCGAGCATGATGAGGACGCCGGTGAGCGCGAGGATGAGTTCGGGGAGCAGGGCGAGGAGGTTGGTGGACATTAGCGGACCTCCTTTTGAGCTGTCGTCAGGGGAACTGCGGGTCTCTCCGCTGCGGCCGCCAAGAGCGCGGCCTTCGGTCGAGATGACAGGGTTTGCGTGGTATCAGAAGACAGGACGGCGGGTGTGTTAGTTGTGGCTGCGCCGTAGGTGTCGATGGCGCGCATCCAGAGGGGAGAGGCGACGCCCATGATGAGGAAGAGGGCGGCGAAGGGCCAGAGTTCGAGGTGCTCGCGGGCGGTGAGGTCCCAGCCGGGGACTTCGGCGGAGCGAGCGCCGAGGGAGCCGTAGAAGACGCGCTGGATCATCCAGAGCATGTAGGTGGCTCCGAAGATGACGCCGGTGGCGGCGATAACGGTCCAGAGGATGTGGTGGGTGACGATGGAGCTCATGGTGCCGGAGAGGATGAGGAACTCGCCAACAAAGCCGTTGAGCATGGGCAGGCCGACGGCGGCGAGGGCGGTGAGGACGAACATGGTGACCATCCAGGGGTGGCGCGTGGCGAGGCCGCCGCAGTCGCGCATGTCGTAGGTGCCGTAGCGCTCGTAGAGCAGGCCGAGGAGAACGAAGAAGGCGGCTCCGATGAGGCTCTCGTTGAGGATCTGGAAGACGCCGCCGTCGAGGCCGAGCACCGTGAAGGTGAAGATGCCGAGGATGACGAAGGAGACGTGAGCGAGGGTGGAGAAGGCCGCCAGCTTCTTGAGGTCGGTTTTGATGAGCGCGATGAGCGAGCCGTAGACGATGCCGATGGCTCCGAGGGCGATGAGGATGGGCGCCACGTGGCGGGATTGGTCGGGGAAGATGCCGAAGCTGAAGCGCAGGATGGAGTAGAGACCGAGCTTGCCGGCGAGGACCATGACGGCTGCGGTGGGGGCTTCGGTGACGGCGTCCTGTAGCCAGCCGTGCAGCGGGAAGACCGGGACTTTGACGGCGAAGGCTACCAGGAAGGCGATCGAGCAAAGCAGGAGCGCGGTGGGCGTCGCGGCAAGATGGTGGGTCGCAGCGAGGGCCTGGAGGGTGGGCAGGTCGAAGGTGCCGGTGAGGTTGTAGAGCCAGAGGATGGCGACGAGCAGAATGGCCGAGGGGATGAAGGCGTAGAGGAAGAACTTGATGGCGGCGCGGCGACGGTTTTCCGTGCGGCCGAAGGTGGCGATGAGCAGCGTCATGGGGACGAGCGAGAGTTCCCAGAAGCCGTAGTAGAGAAAGAGATCGAGAGCGATGAAGATGCCGAGCATCGCGACCTGCTGGAGCAGGAAGAGGGTGTAGAAGAGCTTGGTGCGGGTTTGGATGGCCTTCCAGGAAGCGAGGACGCCGATGGGGGCGAGGAAGGCGGCGAGCACGATGAGCCACATGCTGAGGCCGTCGACGCCGAGATGGTAGCGGATGGCCGGGGAGCTGATCCAGGGGAGGTTCTGCTCGAACTGGAAGGTGTGCGGGGCAGCGTGGTAGTTGAAGTGCGCCGGGAGGTGGAGCGTGAGGAGCAGCGTGATGAGCGTCACGATGAGCGCTCCGATGGCGTGACGGTTGCTGCCGTCGGGGCTGGCTGTGTCTTCGGGGATGAGGGCGAGCAGAATCGCACCCGCAAGCGGAGTGGCGATGATGAGCGTCAGGATGAGGGGGTCGAGGTTCATTGGGGTTCCATGGTGGTTCTAGAAGCAGGTCCTTCGCTTCGCTCAGGATGACAAATCAATAAAGGTTAGTGGGGCAGTCCGTGGTGGCCGAAGAGGACGATGGCGATGACGGCGGCGGCACCGGCTGCCAGCCAGCCGGCGTACGAGCGAATGTTCCCTGACTGGATGCGGCGTACGAGCCAGCCTCCGCCGCGGGTGGTGGCTGCGAGACCGGAGCCGGTGCCCTGGATGATGCCCGCGTCAACCAGGCCGCCGAGGATGAGGCGGGAGAAGGCGAGCAGCGGGGTGATGATGAGGCGGCCGTAGATCTCGTCGACCCAGTACTTGTGGTGGACGAGGGAGTAGACGGGTGCGAACTTCTGCGCGAGGTCTGCGGCGGTGCCGGGCTTGCGGTAGTAGAAGAGCCAGGCGACGAAGATTCCGAGGGTGGCGGTCAGCAGCGAGACGGCCGCGAGGGTGAGTTCGAGGCCGTGGGATGCTGCTTCAACGGCCGGGACGGAGGCGCTGGTGAAGACGGGGTCGAGGAAGTGGGCGAAC
>JAJXYW010000079.1 GCA_021780415.1 Acidobacteriota bacterium | reverse complement strand
GGAGACGGTGGAGGCGTACCGGATGAACCGCAGGACGTTGCTGGCGGGGATGGGCGCGATGGGTGTGGCGGCGGCGCTGCCTGCGGAGGCGCGCGCGGAGGTGAAGATCGATAACCTGGTGACGACGGCGTATACGGTGCCGGACCGGGCGACGACTCCTGAAGCGAAGGCCAAGAGCTATAACAATTTTTACGAGTTTGGCGAGGACAAGAGCGACCCGGCGAAGAACGCGTGGAAGCTGCAGACGTACCCGTGGAATGTGAAGGTGGAGGGGTTGGTGGCCAAGCCGCGGACGTTCCAGTTTGGCGAGTTGTTTCACCTGCGGCCGATGGAGCAGAGGGTCTATCGCTTCCGCTGCGTGGAGGCGTGGTCGATGGTGATTCCGTGGGACGGGTATTCGCTGGCGGAGCTGATCAAGGAGGTGGAGCCGCTGCCGAAGGCGAAGTTTGTGCAGTTCATTTCGCTGGAGAATTCGAAGCAGGAGATTCTGCCGTCGGGGATTGACTGGCCGTACAGTGAGGGGCTGCGGATGGATGAGGCGATGAATCCGCTGACGCTGCTGACGTTTGGAAGCTATGGAGATACGCTGGCGAATCAGCAGGGTGCGCCGGTGCGGGTGATTGTGCCGTGGAAGTATGGGTTCAAGTCGGCGAAGTCGATTGTGAAGATCAGGTTTGTGGACAAGATGCCGCCGACGACGTGGAATGAGCTGGCGGCGAATGAGTATGGGTTCTACTCGAATGTGAATCCGAATGTGGACCACCCGCGATGGTCGCAGGCGCATGAACGGCTGCTGAATACGAATAGCATTTTCCCGAAGGTGGTGCCGACGTTGATGTTCAATGGGTATGGAGATCAGGTGGCGTCGATGTACGCGGGGATGGATTTGCGGAAGGATTTTTGAGTTGTCAGTTGTTGGGGGACGACTGAACTTCTTTGGGTGTCGGGCCGGATAGTTTGCTGGTGCTGAGGGTGCTGGCGATTGCGATGGCAGTGGTAACCGAGACCTGAGAACTGAGAGCTGAGAACGAAATGCCGACTCGAGTGATTCCTTATTTGAAGGTGGTGGTGCATGCGCTGTGTCTGCTGCCGGCGCTGGTTTTGTTGCGGATGTACTTGAATGGGACGCTGGCGCTTGAGGCTGATCCGGTCAACTACATTACGCACTTCACGGGCAACTGGGCGCTGTGGCTGCTGCTGTGCGACCTGGCGATTACGCCGGCGCGGAGGGTGCATGCGGCGCTGGGCTGGCTGGTGCGGTTTCGGCGGATGGTGGGGTTGTATGCGTTCTTTTATGCGACGCTGCACCTGCTGACCTATGTGCTGCTGTTCAGTGGCTACAACGTGCCGGCAGCGATGGATGGATTGCGGGCCGGACACTGGATGGAGCCGTGGACGCAGTTCAGGCTGATATGGCCGACGATTCTGGATGATCTGCAGAAGCGGAAGTTTATTCAGGTGGGGCTGGCGGCGTGGGTGATTTTGCTGGCGCTGGCGGTGACGTCTCCGCAGCGGGTGCTGCGGGCGATGGGAGGGAAGAACTGGCAACGGCTGCATCGGCTGATTTATGCGGCCGGGGCGCTGGCTTGCGTGCACTATTGGTGGCTGGTGAAGACGGGTGTGCGGACGCCGTGGAAGGTGACGGCAGTGCTGACGGTGCTGCTGCTGATGCGGCTGGGGTATGCGGTGAGGAAACGGGCGCGGGTGGGGAAGGTGGGTGTTGCGGCGTAGGTGGAGGCGGTGGGGCCGGGGGCGGCGTGGTAGTCTTCGTTAGAAATGGCTGCGATGCCGGAGGTTTGGCGGCGGAAGAAGGCCATGGGTGAGGAGTGTTGCGTGGGGTTTGATCCGACGGTCGCGGGGGAGTATCCGATCCTGATTGGTTGTGATGAGGTGGGGACGGGCGCGCTGTGCGGTCCGGTGGTGGCGGCGGCGGTGTGGTTCGATCCGAGGGCGATTCCTGAGGCGGTGTTTGCGAATCTGGATGACAGCAAGCAGTTGACGCGCAAGAAGCGGGCGTGGCTGGCGGCGGCGATTCGCGAGGTGGCGATGGTGTCTGTTGCGGCGTCGACGGCGGAGCAGATTGACAAGGTGGGGATACGGCCGGCGACGCTGTCGGCGATGCGGAGAGCGATTGTGGGGTTGCGGGTGGATGGTCTGGTGAAGGTGGATGGGTTGGTGGTGCCGCAGCGCATGCCGATGCGCTGCGAGGCGGTGGTGAAGGGCGATGCGACGGTGCCGCAGATTGCTGCCGCTTCGATTGTGGCCAAGGTGTTTCGGGATGGGGTGATGACGCGGCTGGCGAAGAGATTTCCGGATTACCGGTGGGAGAACAACGTCGGGTATGGGACGGCCGAACACCTGAGCGCGATTGAACGGTGCGGGCCGACGAAATTCCACAGGAAGAGTTATGCTCCGCTGATGCAGGGGAGTTTGTTGTTTGCGAGCGAGTTCGTCGATGTGGAACTGAATGCCGGGATGGCTGAGTTGAGCTAGTTGCAGGGGGGGCCCGACGCTAGGCGTTGCTGGCTCCGTTGAGGTTGAGGAGATCGACGAAGAGGGCGAAGCCGCGGTGGGTGGCGAGGGTGAGAGCGGTGTCTTCCTTGTTGTTGCGGGCGTTGATGGCGGCACCGTTTTCAATGAGCAGACGGCCGATGGGGACGTCGCCTTCGACGGCGGCGAGCATGAGGAGTGTCCAGCCATTCTGGTTGGCGAGATTGGGGTCGAGGCCGGTGGAGAGTGCGGCACGGAGAGCGGGTTCGTCGCCACGCTTGATGAGGTTCTGGGCACCGCGGTAGGTCATGGAAGATTCCTGGGATGGCTAGCTCGGGTGATGGGTTACTCCGACAGGTGCGGGGTTTTTTCGCCGAAGTGCTCGCCGAAGTAGAAGCGCTCGACGAGCATGCAGAGGATGTGTTCGAGGGCGAGGTGGGATTCCTGGATGTTCATGGTGGTGTCGGATGGGACGATGACGTTGATGTCGGAGAGTTCCTTCATGACGCCGCCGTTGTTGCCGGAGTAGGAGATGGTGTGGAGGCCGAGGGTGCGGGCGATTTTGAGGGCCTTGACGCAGTTTTTGGAGTTGCCGGAGGTGGAGATGGCGAGGAGGACGTCGCCGGGCTGGCCGAGGGCTTCGACCTGGCGCTCGAAGATGTGGTCGAAGGAGTGGTCGTTGCCGATGGCGGTGAGGATGCTGGAGTCGGTGGTGAGGGCAATGGCGCGGAGGGCGGGACGGTCGACGGTGAGGCGGGCGACGAACTCGGCGACGAGGTGCTGGGCGTCGGCGGCGGAGCCACCGTTGCCGCAGACGAGGAGTTTGTGGCCGGACTTCATGGCGTCGGCGGTGAGGCGGGCGGCGGCGACGACGGCGGCATGGATGCTTTCGTCGCGGAGGACGCGGGTCATGGTGGCGATGGACTGGGCGAGTTGGCGTTTGACGAGGTCGGTCATGGTGCACGCTCCGAGGATGTAGTGAAGCTGATTACGATCATCCACTTGCGTAGAAAACGATACAGCAATATGAGAAGTCTTTGGGAGGTATGCCCGTGGTGTGGGGCATTCGCTGAGAGAAACTCTGAACAAGTTCCGCGCACACCCTCAGCGGATAAAGCCGCGTTGATCTGGCGGACCTTACGGCGGGACTGAAGTCCCGCCCCTTCAAAGCGAAGACCTGTGGAGAGATCTTCTATAGCTAAAGTGCTCTAGCGCAGGTAGGCGTCGTCGTTGGTGAGCCAGTCCTGGCGGGGTGGGGCGAAGATGTCGAGGTCGATGGTGTCTTCGAGGGCTTCGGCGGAGTGGGGGACGTTGCCGGGAATGACCAGGATTTCGCCCGCGCGGATGATCTTGTCGACGGTGGAACCTTCTTCGCCGAGCACGAAGAGGAGTGCGCCCTTCTCGATGTAGGTGATCTGCTCGTTGGGGTGCTGGTGGCGGGGGACGAGGCAGCCTTTTTTGAGCTCGAGGCGGGCGAACATGGATTGCGAGCCGGTGACGAACTGGCGGGTGAGCAGGGGATTGAGTTGGACGGCGGGGACGTCGGACCAGCGGGTGTGGATTATTTCAGGGGCCATCTCCAAAGAGTATCGCAAGGGCTGGAGAAAGGTATCTGTGGGAGAGCGCGGATGTTGTAAAGTAATGGGAACCAGACACAAGCTGGGCGTTCGCGAGAGGCCCCGGGCTGCTCGCAGGCAGACTTGTAACCCTGCGCCGGAAGGTGCAGACGCACGGATGATGTTTCCCGATGGTTTCTGAAGTTTGCAGAGGTTGATCGATACATGGGTTGGATGGCGAAGTTGGACTGGCTCCTGAGTGAGAAGGCAAGGCTGGCAGGGCGGCAAGTGGCTGTGCGCTGGGTGTTGGGACTGCTGCTTGGTTGCGGCATTGCGGTTGGAGCGGCGGCCCAGGTCCCTGTGGCCTCGCAGACGTCCACGACCTCGCAGACGACGGTGGCCTCGCAGGCAGACCGGATAGCGGCGCTGGAGAAGGCTGCGGCGCAAAATGCTACGGCGATTGCGAATGCGCAGATGGCCGGCGACAACGGCTGGATGCTGGTGAGCGCGGCGCTGGTGCTGATGATGAGTGGTCCGGGGCTGGCGCTGTTCTATGGCGGCCTGGTGCGCAAGAAGAACATCCTCGGGACGATGATGCAGACGTTCGCGATGATGGCGGTGATTACGGTGCTGTGGGCGCTGGTGACGTACTCGCTGGCATTTGGCACGGGGAACGCGTTTATTGGAGGACTGCATAATGTGTTTCTGCGTGGGGTGGGGCTAGCGCCGGACCCGGCGTATGCAGCGACGATCCCGTTGCAGACGTACATGGTGTACCAGTTGATGTTCGCGATTATTACGCCGGCGCTGATTACGGGAGCGTTTGCGGAGCGGATGAAGTTTTCGGCGATGCTGGTGTTCATGGTGCTGTGGGCGGTGATTGTGTACTCGCCGATGGCGCACATGGTGTGGGGCGTGGGTGGACTGCTGAATGCGACGGCGGTGGGTACGGGCGGGCTGGCGGGGCGGTTTCCGTGCCTGGACTTTGCGGGCGGAACGGTGGTGCATGTGACGTCGGGCGTGAGCGCGCTGGTGACGGCACTGTACCTGGGCAAGCGGCTGGGATTTCCGCAGAAGGCGTTCATGCCGCACTCGGTGGTGCTGAGCTTTATCGGGGCGTGCCTGCTGTGGGTGGGGTGGTTCGGCTTCAATGCGGGATCGGCGCTGGGAGCGAGCGCGCTGGCGACGACGGCGTTTGTGGCGACGCAGTTTGGAGCGGCGGCGGGAGCGATTGGATGGTCGGCGGCGGAGTGGTGGCGGAGCGGGAAGCCTTCAGCGCTGGGCGGCATCTCGGGAGCGGTCGCGGGACTGGTGGCGATTACGCCGGCGTCGGGATTTGTGAGGCCGATTGATGCGCTGTGGATTGGCCTGATCGCGGGAGGATTCTGCTTCCTGATGGTGGTGAAGGTCAAGAACATCTTTGGCTATGACGACTCGCTGGACGCGTTTGGCGTACATGGCGCGGGCGGGACGCTGGGTGCGATTTTGACGGGATTCTTCGCGAACTCGGTGGTCAATCCGATCTTTGGCGCGGGCAAGGCGACGGGGTTTTTCGAGGGGAATCATCGCCAGGTGATTAATCAATTGGCGGGAGTCGGAATCGGTTGGACGATTTCCATTGTGGGAACACTGGTTATTCTATTTGTAGTGGATAAACTGATAGGCCTGCGCGTGAGTGAAGACGACGAGCGTGAAGGCCTCGACCTGTCGCAGCATGGCGAAGAAGGCTATGACTGGGAGGGTGGGTAGGAACGTGCTGGACGCAGGAAGGAACGAGAGGTAGCAGATGCAGAAGATTGAAGCAATCATTCAGCC
>JAJXYW010000121.1 GCA_021780415.1 Acidobacteriota bacterium | reverse complement strand
AGCCGTCCGCGATAGCGAACCTCACGTGGAATGGAAGAAGATCGCCGGGCTGCGAGACATCCTGATTCACGAATACTCTGTCCAAAATCCGCGATTGAAACGCGGGTGGCTTCGGCCGGCTCTCGGGACCACGGGGGAATGGCATTGTCTCTTGGACGGGGAGGGCCAGTCCCTCCCCGCCCCACGGGCAAAGCCCGTCGGGGCCCCACCCCGCCCTTGGCGCTTCCTCGCCCGGCCGGGGCCGGGCTCGGAGGCAACCCAACTCCCTTAGCGGGTGAAGACCAGCTTTCGCGGAAACGACCTTCCTTCTGCCTTTCGGCGCCACTACCATATCCAATCGCGGGATTTGGGTTTGGGATGGACGCGGGGATCCTCTGGGACATCGTCCAGAACAAGCTGCCGGATCTGAAGGCCGCGGTCCGGCGCCTGCTCGACTCTTGATAACCTCGGGATCTTCCCCTCTCGATCGCCACGCTGACGGCCCCGGGAACGGGAAACAAGCCTCCCACCAGAGGGAATTCTTCTAAAAGTCACACGGTGGCCGCCGCGGCACGGTGCCGCACCCCAATCGCATGGCCTGTTCCGCCTGGACAATGGCGCGCCATCGCGACCGCTCGGCTTACTCCCCCGGGAACATGGTGCGCGGGGCGACTTGTGCACCTTACTCCCGGGGGAACATGGCGCGCGGGAGCGTCTGTGCACCTTACTCCCGCGGGAACATGGCGCGCGGGAGCGTCTGTGCAGCTTACTCCCGCGGGAACATGGCGCGCCGGCCGGATCGCACGGCTTTTTCCCCTCGGAAGAAGGCCCACCCACCGAGTTTCGCACCTTGCCCCCCGGCGTCTTTCCAAATCCCCAATCCCCAATCCCCATTCTTCTTGCCTCCGTGCCTCTGTGCCTCTGTGGACATCCCCTTCTCCTCTCCCCCCAAAAGAAAGAAGGCCGGCTTTCGCCGGCCCTGAAGGAAGGGAGGCCCTAATCCGATGCATGAGGGTGTTTTCTTGCCCTAACCCCTCATGAGTTGCTTGGCTTACTTGCGTGTTCCGGTCTTGAGGGTGCTCACCACGGAGCTGGTGACGGTGCTGCCGTCGGTGCCCAGAGCGGCCACCCTGAAATAGGTCATCTTCGTGTTCTGGATCGTGTAGCTGTAGCTGCCGCCGCCGGGGTTGATCGCGGGGGACACGGCGCTGAAGGGGCCGCCGGCGCTGCTGCTCGCCTGCACCTGGTAGGAGCTGACGCCCACCTCGGCGCTCATGGTCCAGGTCACGGTCACGGACCTCTTATAGGCGCTGGCCGTGATGGAGGCGAAGGAGATGGAGACCGGCGGGGGCGGGGGCGCGGTCACGGTGATGGTGCCCGAGCTGGTGGAGGACTGTCCGCCCACCGAGGCGGTCACGCTCCAGGCGTAGGTGCCGGCGCTGGCGTAGGTGTGGGAGGGGTTCTGGATGGAGGCCGTGCCGCCGTCGCCGAAGGTCCAGGCGTAGCTCGGCGTCCCAGAGCAGTAGCTCGCCGCCACCGAGGCCGAGAACGGCACCGCCGTCCCCGCCACCGCGCTCGCCGGCACGCTGGCCGAGCTGGTCACCGTGCAGGGGGGCACCGTCACCGCCGTCGTGCCCGAGCTGGAGCAGCTCTCGCCGTCCTGCGTCACCACCACGCTCCAGGCGTAGGAGCCGGCCTGGGCATAGGTGTGGGAGGGGTTCTGCTCGGTGGAGGTGGAGCCGTCGCCGAAGCTCCAGGCGAAGGCGGGCGTCCCCGTGGCGCAGTTCGTCGCGGAGACCGTGGAGGAGAACTGGGCCGCGTCGCCCAGCATGACCGAAGAGGGCCCGGCGGCCGAGCAGGTCACCTGGCACGCCGGAGGAGCCGAACCGCCCACCAGCGTCGGCGCGCCCACGAAGGCCGTCTCGGTGAAACCGCCCGGCGCCCCGCCGTCGAAGAGGACCGACAGCGCCACGTAGGTCACCATGCCGCTCGGCGTCTCGGGCACCTGCACCGCCGCCTGCCCCGGGTCGCTCCCGGCGGCGCCGAAGCTCACCACGCCCGCCACCGGCCAGTTTGCCGTCTTATAAGAGGTCGGCGCCGCGCTGCCCTGGAAGTACCGCACCGCCACGCCCGTGATCAGGTTCGTCCCCGGGTCCACGTCGTAGAAGCCCTTCAGGTTCGCGATCGGCGTCCACGTCAGGTTCAGGTTGGTCATCCCCCCGACCGTCGTCTGGGACACCAGCGTCAGCGCGGGGATGGGCAGGGGGGACTCGGTGTTCGCGCCGAGCGTCCCGTTGCCGTTCGTGATCGCGTCGAAATCCCACGCCATGTAGGCTGCGTTGTAGCTCGTGCTCGCAACGATATACTCGGCGGTTCCGCCGTTGGCGATGGAATAGAGGAACACCGTACGCGAGGTCGTCGGCATGCAGTCGCCCACCACACCGGAATTGCCCCAGTTCGACCAGATGTAGTAGCTGTTCGTGCCCCAGGCCATGACCTGGCTCGTCGAAGCCAGCGCTCCGCTGTTGTGCGCGGAAGCCTGCCCCTGCACCCAAAACTTGGTGAAGATGGTCCCGGTGCCGCTTCCATTGTCCAGCGCTCCGACTACATTTTGTTGCCCGCCCGTCGCCGGGTTGTAGACGCCATACTGCCAACTGCACTGGGCAAAGATCGCATTGCCCGCACCGGACGCCAGGATCAATCCAACCGCCACCATCGTGAAGATCGAAATCCGTTTCATGGTCAGGGCCTCCTTTATCCGTCCCAGCCTCGAAGGTTCTTCGAGATCCGCCCTCCTCATTGCAGAGGCCGTGCCAGATGCCAGACATGGCCTCTGGATTCGGCTGCGATCCCCAACTAGATTGAGTTCTAGGCGGCCACTGAGGTGGGATGAAATAGCTACCCGAGTCGCAATAATGAGATGAGAAGCGCGGCTTTCTGAGACCGCACCTCCGATTGAACAATTGCGGGAGATGGGCAGTATCTAGTGTCGGAGGCGGAGATGAAGGGGTGGCTTCCCGAAGGGTTTCAAGACGACGCTATGGCCCGGCGCGGCCAGAAGGCCGCGAGCGCCGTCCGGTATCGGATTGCCCGCAGGGCCAGGGTGCGAGCGGCCACGGTGTGGGCGGGAGCCCTCCTGCTGGTGCTCGCTGCCGCGAGCCTCCTGGCCCCCCGGCTCGATCGCCCTCCAGCCCCCCGTTCCATGGCCGTTAAGGCGCCGCCGCCCGCGCAGGCAGAGCCAGCGTCGGCCATGCAGCCCCCGAAACGGCTCACGGCCGTGCAGTCTTCAACGGGCACGGCAACCACCGAGCCGAAGCATCCGGCCTCTTCGCCCTCGCCTTCCCTACCCGACATCTCTCTTACGAAAAAAGAGGGCGGTGTAGAACTCAAGTGGTCGGGCGCTTCTGATCGTGAATACGTGATTTATCGCTGCACCTCACCGCGCTTTGACCGGTGCGACGTGGCCGGCGTCGTGAAGGGAACAGAATGGACCGACCGCGAGGCAGGAGCGGCCCCCTTGGTCTTCTATAAAGTGGAACCCAAAGCCGGAGCATGAGAAGCTTGGGGTGCTGGATTTCAGTGAGAGGCGGCCAGACGTTCATTACCAGGCCTTCTCTTTAATCCTTCACCTCTTTACCCGTTTACCCGCAGGAGGAGGTTGAAAATGAAGATCAAGCTAACCCTGGTTCTGGCCGCGCTCCTGATGTTGGTTATCAGCACCGTTTCCATTGCGAGCAACATGGGGTTCAAGATCACCATACCTTTGCAGGTCGGTTGGAATAACTATATTTCTTTGCCCTATTACAATTCGTACACAAATGCCGCAAGCCTCTTCGCCGACATACCTAACTGCACGTCCGTCTCTAGATGGGATAATCCGTCAGGTGCCGTACAGAGCTGGACTGGTACGCGAGGCATCAATTTTGCCGTGACACCCGGGGAAAGCTACATTGTTACCGTAAGCAGCACAAGTAATTGGATTGTTGTCGGTTCTCACAATCCCACTTTGGCTGTCACCATGACGGTCGGCTGGAACAACTACATATCTGTCCCTTATCATACTACCGCCACAAACGCCGCGACATTGTTTGCTGACATCCCACATTGCACCAGTGTCTCTCGCTGGGATAACCCTTCGGGCACTGTGCAGAGTTGGACGGGCACGCGTGGAATAAATTTTCCGCTAACACCAGGTGAGGGGTTAATTGTCACTGTAAGTAGCACCTCCGGTTGGACACCGAGCCATTATTGACGTTTGGATAGGGAGGATGGTCATGCGAAAACCACTTATAGCTATTGTCGCTTTGGCGCTGCTGATATCTTCCGCTTTGGTGATTTGGTGCAGTTGCGGCACGTCTCGCATCATCGGCAATGTCACTGGGTATCAGGCTCCGATTTCCACCGTTCCCTACACCGATTACTGGGAAACAGGAAATGGTGTGAATGTAAACAGTGCGAATATTGTTCCGAACCTTGTGGCCAGCTCAGGAGGCTACTATGTCGATACTGGCACCAATAATTGGCAAAATGGCGGGAATGGATGCCCAATGGCTACGAGCCGAATGACCTTTCTCTACTCGATCCCAAACAATGGAAGCGCTCAATTCTTGCCTATGACGGTAAATTCGAGCGGAACGGAATTCGATTTCGGTACTATTACGAACGGCCCTGGAAACACCCCCTCGCCAATCGCCATACCCGCACCGACGATATTCAATTCGACCAAGAACGCAGATGGTTCGTATGACCTCACCCTTCAATGGGCCCCCCTCTCCAATCTCAAAGGCTACTATGATGTTGGAACCACCTATTCAATTGGTGATAATGGCCTCGGGACTGTATCCGCCACTTCTACTACTAAGCTTACTAGTGTGACGGCAAAGTCCTGGGCCACCAACATTTGGGCTGGAGGCACATTGACTTGGCTATCCTCGAACTACACCATTGTTAGCAACACGGGAAATTCTATCACTGTCAGTACAGCGATGCCGTCTGGAACGGATCTGTCCTATTCGCTTTCGAAATCGGGTCTCCCGGTCAACAATATTGTGACCGGAATGGGCATTTATTTTTGGCAAAATGCGTCAGGGACAACCCCGCCCACGGATTTTTCTCTTCCAACTGGAGGATGGATATTGGCCTCTGGTGGCCCTAATAGCCGTCCAGGCTATGTTAGCTGGGGACTTACTGGGTCTGATTCCGGAACAGCCATTGTTCATGTCCCTGGCCCAATCCCATCAGGACAAGCGATTTACCTCGCCATGTCCGTTCTCTTTGATGGAGCACTACCGGGGGACCAATTCTTCGGCAATTCTGGTATTCCTGGGAGAGAGACATACTACGTCGGGCCAGCTTCCGCTCAAGTCGGCCCCACTCCTGCGGGTATCTTCGCCGGCTTCGACGCGAAGCTGGCGATGGGGACGGTGACGGCGACGTGGCGGAGCAACGCGGAGAGCGGGCTGGCCTTCTACCAGGTGTACGCCTCGAAGCTGGTGGGGGGCCCGTACGTGCCGATCAACGGCACGCTCACCTCGCCCATGGGCGACAGCCACGTCTACACCGCGACCTTCCCCTTCCCGAAGGAGATCGGCAAGAGGAAGGTCTTCCTGAAGGTGAAGGCGACGGACATGGACGGCACCGAGTGGTGGACCCAGCCCGTGAAGGTGGCGCGAAGGACGGCGCCGTAGCGCCGGCGCCGGCGCGAAGCGCCATCCCGAGGGCCGCTTCGAAGCGACGCTTGGGAGGGATCTCAGGCGGAGGTCGTGCAGGATCGGCGATTGAGATCCCTTCGGGCGAGCCTTCGCAGGGGAGGCCTCTGGATGACGGGAACGAGAGGGCCGGCCGCGAGGCCGGCCTTCGGCATTGGAGGTGATGAGGTGATGAGGTGATGAGGTAAGCCGGGAACTATGTCCGGAGTCCCGCAAGGCCGCTCCGCAGTCCCGC
>JAJXYW010000088.1 GCA_021780415.1 Acidobacteriota bacterium | reverse complement strand
GCCACCTCCAAAGACGGCACCAAGATCCCCTACTTCATCGTCCATCCCAAAGACATGCAGTACAACGCCGCCAACCCCGTCCTCCTCAACGCCTACGGCGGCTTCCAGATCTCCGAAAAACCCAGCTACTCCCCCAACATCGGCAAGCTCTGGCTCGATCACGGTGGCGTCTACGTCCTGGCCAACATCCGCGGCGGCGGCGAGTTCGGTCCCGCCTGGCATGAGGCTGGCCTCAAAACCCACCGCCAGCGCATCTACGACGACTTTGCCGCCGTCGGCGAAGACCTCATCGCCCGCCGCATCACCTCGCCCGCGCATCTCGGCATCATGGGCGGCTCCAACGGCGGCCTCCTCATGGGCGTCGAGATGACCCAGCACCCCGACCTCTGGAACGCCATCGTCATCCAGGTCCCGCTGCTCGACATGCTCCGCTTCGAGCACATCGACGCCGGCGCCAGTTGGACCGGCGAGTACGGCAGCGTCTCCGATCCCGCCGAGCGCGCCTTCCTCGCCAGCATCTCGCCCTATAACCAACTCAAGCCCGGCGTGAAATACCCCGAGCCCTTCATCTTCACCACCACCAAGGACGACCGCGTCGGCCCCCAGCACGCCCGCAAATTCGCCGCCAAAATGGAGGAGTTCCACGAGCCCTTCCTCTACGACGAGATCATCGAAGGCGGCCACGCAGCTGGCGCCAACCTCGCCGAGCAAGCCAAAACCTGGGCCCTCACCTACACCTACCTCACCAGCAAACTCATGCCCAACTAGGCCCGCGACCGCGTGATCGTCCCGTAAGAAATCTCCGCGCAGGTCTTCGCTCTGAAGGGGCGGAACCTTAAGTCCCGCCGTCATTTCCGCCAGTTCAACTCGGCTTCAGCCGCTGAGCGAATGCTGCGAACGGATGCAGCGCTCCCCAACGCCATGCTCACCCCAGCGCCTGCGATGCCCTTCTCCCCACCTGCCATTTCGCACCTCGCCCGCTCATCGCCCACCGCCCGTCCCTCTTTCGATGCCACATCCCTTTCCTCTCACTCCCCTGGCGTAAACTAGCCCTACATTCGTCATCTCTAACCCCGGACCGCCGTGCATCTCCGTCCCTAAGAAAGTTCTCATGATCCGTAGCTCCGCATTCACGGCACGCCTCCTGGCGGCTACCCTCGTCGTCCTCGGCGGCATCCTCTCCGCCAGCCTGCTTGGTTGCGGCACCACTGCGGTCACGCCCACGCCCACTGCCATCGGCATTCAGGGCCCCAAGACCACCAGCGTCGACCCCGGCGACTCCGCCACTTACACCGCCACCGTCAGCAACGACGCCAACAGCGCCGGCGTCACCTGGACCCTCACCGGCCTCACCTGCACCGGCTCCGCCTGCGGCACCCTCTCCAACTCCTCCACCACCGGCGTCACGTACACCGCACCCGCCACGGTCGCCACGCCGCTCACCGTCACCATCACGGTCACCTCCATAGCCAGCCCCAGCCTCACGGCGGTCATCACCCTGACCATCCCCGCCAACCTCTCCATCGCCACCGCACCCGGAGCACTCGCCGGCGGCATCATCGGCAGCCCCTACACCGTCTCGCTCGCAGGAGCCGGCGGCATCACGCCGCTCACCTGGTCCATCACGAAGGGGGCACTCCCCGCCGGCCTCGCGCTCAACGCCACCACCGGCGTCCTCACCGGAACCCCCACCGCCCCCGGCAGCTTCAGCTTCACCGTCACCCTCACCGACGCCGGTTCCCCCGCCCTCACCGCCACCGCCGCCTACACCCTCGCCGTCGCCTACCCCGCGCTCACCATCGCGGCCGCAACCCTCCCCAGCGGCACCTTCGGCACAGCCTACGCCGCCGCTCTCTCCGCCAGCGGCGGCACCGGCACCGGCTACACCTTCGCCGTCACCTCCGGCACCGGCCTCAGCGCCGTCGGCCTCACCCTCACCCCTGCCGGCGCCATCACCGGCACACCCACCGCAGGCGAGACCGCAGCCCCCTTCACCGTCAAGGTCACCGACAGCTACGGCGACACGGCCTCCGCCACCTTCGCCCTCACCATCGTCTACCCGGCCATCACCATCCCCACCACCACCCTGCCCAACGGCATCGTCGGCACCGCCTACTCCGCGACCCTCGCAGCCACCGGCGGCTCCGGCACCGGCTACACCTACGCCGTCACCTCCGGCACCGGCCTCAGCGCCGTCGGCCTTTCGCTCAGCACCGCGGGCCTCATCACCGGGACCCCGACAACCGACGAGAACCCCGGCACCTTCGCCGTCAAGGTCACCGACAGCGCAGGCAACACCGCCAAGGCCACCATCACGCTCGTCATCACCTATCCCACCCTGACCATCACCACCGTCAGCCTGCCCAGCGGCATCGTCGGCACGGCCTACACCGCCACGCTCGCAGCCAGCGCGGGCAGCGGCACCGGCTACACCTGGTCCATCACCTCGGGAGCCACCAGCCTCAGCGCCCTCGGCGTCACCCTCTCCTCCAGCGGAGTCCTCTCCGCCGCCACGCCCGTCGCTGGCGCCGCCACCTTCACCGTCAAGGTCACCGACTCCGCCAGCGACACCGCCACGGCCAACTTCACCCTCACCATCGATCCCAGCCTCACCATCACCACCACCTCGCTCACGAACGGAACCGAAGGCACCACTTACACCGGCACGCTCGCAGCCAGCGGCGGCAGCGGTACCGGCTACACCTGGGCTGCCACCTCCGGCACCGGCCTCAGCGCCGTCGGCCTCAGCCTCTCCTCCACCGGCGCCATCATCGGCACGCCCATCGCCGGTGAGTCCGCCACACCCTTCACCGTGCAGGTCACCGACTCCAACGG
The DNA here is from genome assembly GCA_021780415.1 of Acidobacteriota bacterium. Next base: position 3,109 of record JAJXYW010000088.1, on the reverse strand, counting down.
CAACACCGCCACCGCCACCCTCTCCCTCACCGTCACCGCCGTCGCCTTCCAGGGTCAGGTCCTCAGCGGAACCCTGCCCGTCTCCGGCGCAGCCATCCAGCTCTACACCGTCGGCAGCACCGGCAACGCCTCCGCAGCCACGCCCATGCTCACCCAGCCCGTCACCTCCGACCCGCTCGGCAAGTTCAACCTCAACGGCTTCTACACCTGTGGCCAGAGCAGCACCGGCCAGACGATCTCCACCACCATCTCTCCTGCCAACACGCAGGTCTATCTCGTCGCCACCGGCGGCAGCACCTCCACCACCTCCAGCACCCCCAACCCCGCGCTGGTTCTCGTCGCGCCCGTAGGCCCGTGCAGCAATCTCACCTCCACCACCACCACGCCCTTCTTCACCCTCAACGAACTCACCACCGCCGCCGCCGCCTGGGCGCTCGCACCCTTCAGCGCCTCGGCCACCAACATCGGAGCCACCGCCACCAACACCCTCGGCATCGCCAACGCCTTCCTCGACGCCGCACTCCTCGCCAACCCCTCCACCGGAGCCGCGGCCACCCTCCCCGCGAATCTCTCCATCGAGACTGCCAAGCTCAACGCCTTCGCCGACGCACTGTACCCCTGCAACGCCTCCGACGGCGGCTCGGCCTGCACCCCCCTCTTCACCGCCGCCACTCCCACCGGCGGCACCGCTCCCACCGACACCTTCACCGCCGCGCTCAACATCGTCCACCACCCCGGCCAGAACGTCGCCGCCGTCTACGCGGCCATCCCCACCACCCCCGCCCCACCCTTCGCCACCACCCTCACCGCCTCCCCCAACGACTGGACCATGTCCCTCACCGTCTCCGGCGGCGGCCTCTTCCTCCCCACCGCCCTCGGCATCGATGGTCAAGATAACGTCTGGGTCGCCAACAACAACGGCCCGCTCTCCGCCTTCAGCCCCCAGGGAACGCCCCTCAGCTCCACCGGCTTCGGCCTCGTCGGCGGCCTCTCCATCATCGACCTCGTCTCAGGCCTCGCCATCGATCGCGACAACAACATCTGGGTCACCAACCAGAACGGCTACGACGGTGGAGGCAGCGGCAGTATCACCGAGATCTACGGCGTCACCCCGCCCACCGGCGCCACCACCGGAACCTCGCCCGCTCCCTTCGGCTACGCCAACTCCGTCACCTATCCTGTCTCCCTCGCCGCCGACACCAACGGCAACATCTACGTCGCCAACACCGGTGTCTCCTCCGCCACCGTCTACAGCAGCTCCGGCACCATGCTCTCCCCCTATCTCGGGGCAACCTACGACGTCCTCGCTGGCCAAAACGTCATTGCCCTCGACACCCAGCACGGCTTCTGGACCTCCGGTAACACCAACGTCACCCACTTCTCCTCCACCGGCTCCCTCCTCGTCAACGCCAACTGCTGCCAGGAGTCCCTCGGCATCGCAACCGACGCCGCTGGCGACCTCTGGATCGCCGACTATCTCGGCGGCCCCAACCACACCGGCGCCATCGCCGAGGCCGTCACCTCCTCCTCAGGCAACACCTCCGTCCCCATCCAAAGCCTCGTCACCGGCGGCATCGACCATCCCCAGGCCGTCGCCGTCGACGCCGCCCAGAACGTCTGGTTCACCAACCGCGTCAACAACTCCATCACCGAAATCGCCGGCACCGCCAGCTCCCTCCCCGTCGGCACCGCCATCTCTCCCTCCGCCGGCGTCTACTCCACCGGCGGCTTCGGCCTCGACGCCGCCCTCGACAGCCCCTTCACCATCCTCCCCGACCGTTCCGGCAACCTCTGGGTCTCCAACCAAAGCGTTTACACCGTCACCATGTTCTTCGGCCTCGCCGCCCCCACTCTCACCCCGCTCCAGCCCGTCCCCACCGCTCCCTGATCCCCGCATCGTTACCCCTTGTCCTTCATCCAGTAACTAGTTTGCTAATGGATACACTGGTTCCCCTGTTTCCTTAGAAAATACAAATATTTATGCAGGATTCTGCTCGTCTCAGCTTATGATTTACTCATCTACATCCGCATTCGGCAGCCGCCTCCTGGAATTCGCATACCGGCAGCCCCCTATTCGGTAACCTGCACCCCGCACTTTGGAGACACCCATGAAGCTCTCATCCCCTTCCAGCTCGTTCGCTCTCGCCCTCCTGCTTGGAACCCTCACACTTGTTGGTTGTGGAGGAGCGCTCAACTTCCCGGATTCGGTCGCCAGCTCACACGCTTCCGGTCCCCCCATCCAGGGTGCCGTCTTCGGCGGTCACGCCCCCATTCAGGGAGCCCACGTCTATCTCCTCCAGCCCAGCACCACGGCCTATGGCGGAGTTGCAACCTCCATCCTCGGTACCGGCTCCACCACCTCCCCCGGCGGCTACCCCCTCACCGCGGACGTCAATGATCCCAACGTCCCCGTCGGCTCCCAGTACGTCACCACCGATAGCAACGGCGTCTTCAATCTCACCGGAGCCTATGTCTGTCAGGTAGGCCAGCCCGTCTACCTCTACGCCTGGGGAGGCAACATCGGCCCCACGGCCGGCACCCCCACCACCTTCACCTTCAACATCAGCCAGATCACCGTCTCCAACGCCACCTTTGGAACCAGCGGCACCGCCACCTACACCTTTACCGTCAACTCGACCCAGGCTCTGGCTGTCGGCCAGTCGGTAACGCTTGCCGGCCTGTCTGCCGGCGATGGCATCAGCACCGACAACTGGAGCATTCTCGACGGCGCCCAGACCGTGATTGCCAGCCCCGCTCCCGGAGTCACCACCTTCTCCTTCACGGCTACCAATGCCTTTCCCCTCCTCGGAGGCATCACCACCGCCAACATCACCAACGGGACCTACTCCGCCGGCGGCACCAATGGCTTCGGCTCCAGCGGCACCGTCTCCGCGCAGGTGTCTCCGACCAACCCTCCGGCCCAGAACGGCGCCATCGTTGAACTCGCCACCCTGGGCAACTGCCCGTCCTCCGGCAACTTCTCTACCGCCGGGGATGGCGCGCTCTCCTTCGTTTACATGAACGAGGTCTCCACCGTCGCCACCGCGTACACCTTCCAGCCCTTCACCCTTGCCACCAACAACGACGCCTGGCACATCGGCACCAACGG
>JAJXYW010000075.1 GCA_021780415.1 Acidobacteriota bacterium | reverse complement strand
GGTGGAGGGGGTTTCGACGACTCGGCTGATGGAGGCGGCTGGCCTGTAAGTTGCTGATTCAATGGATATTGAATGCAGACAGAAGGTCGGTTGGGGCGGAGTGGATGGCAAAAAAAGCGAAGAAAAGATGAATCGGTCCGGACAAAAATATGCAATGAAATTGTGGAAAAGAAAAATATTGCAGGGGGTGGGGTATTTCTTGGGGGTACGGACCGGGCGCTTGCCTGAGATTTAGAACCGGACACCGGATGGACAGGGCTTGCCCGATGGAATCCTGCTGGGCGACGGGTTGGAGGGCGCGGTTTTTCATGACTGCTTCTATTGTGCGCGTTTGCTGGAATTAATACGCAAAACGGTGCAGGGAAAATTGTGTTTGGAATGAGGGAGATAGAGAATATTTTGCCGACAAGGGCCTGACGGGAAGACAGCGGGGTGATCGGAGCTGGCGGGGGTGAGGTTTGAGGATTCCCAAATTAGCCGCTGCGCAGACTGCGCGCATCGGCGAAGATGGGGCACCCACGGTCCGTGGCGGGGTCAGTGCTGGGGTTCGGGTTCGACGGAGAGGATCTTTGCCGAGGTGCGGAAGCGATGGAAGTTGCGGAAGCGGATCTGGTTGAGGTCCATCTCGTGACGGCCTTTGCGTAGGATGACCTGGGCGCCGATGGGAACGAGGTACTGCTGGCCGCCGATGGCGACGTAGTCGTAGTCGGCGGTGACGAGTGCGGCGCGGATGGGAAAGGTGCGGGGGACGTCGTCGGCGGACTCGGTGATGCGGCGGACGCTGTGGGTGGCGCTGTCGATGTAGACCATGCCGTGATAGCCGACGGTAATGACCTCGGTGGGGCCGACGCGGAGGCTGAGGTTGGAGTTCTCCTTGGCGACGCGATACTTGAAGACCTGGACGACGCCACCGGCGAGTGTGCCGGACTCCGTCCACTCAATTTCGGCTTTGGATGCGGGGCGGAAGAGGCCGCGAATGACACTGCCGAAGATGCCGGCAGAGGAGATGCCCTGCTCGGTGTCGGATGCGCTGTCGTGGCTTTTGCGGTGGTGCTTTTCGGACTCGCGGAACTGCCAGTCCTCCTGATGGTCGTAGTAGGTGAGCTCGCCGGTAAGGGTATCGGTGTGCTCCCATTTGGAGCTGCCTGCAGCGCCGACGAAGCGCTCGGTGACGTCTTGGCAGGTGAAGTTCGGCAGGGAGTCCCAGTACTTGGCGGCGAACTCCGCGGCGTCGGCGAGGAGGGTCTTGAGCTCGGCGGCGGGAGGACGGAGATCGGAATTGGTGGAGACGCTGATGTCGAGGGGACCCGCGGGCCGGGCAACGGACTCGAGGGAGGGCGAGGCACCGGGCGGATCGTCGTCGGCGGAGGCAGTGCCGGAGAGGGTGAAGTTGGCGATGGACGTGGCAGTTTTTCCGCCCTGAGTGAGAAGCGCCTCAATCTGATAGGGGCCGTCGGTGGGGTGATTGATGCCGAGACCGGTGAGGAAGGAGAAATATTCCTCTCCGCTGACCTGGCGGTCGATGGCGGGTTTGCCGCCGAGGATGTTGCCGTCGTGCATGACCGAGATCTGCAGCCGGGCGGGCTGCGAGGACTGGGGGTCGATGTGGCCGGCGAAGAAGATGGCGGCATTGGAGTCGCCGGAGGGCAAGCTGCCGGAGATGTTGGGGGTGACACGGGCTTTGCCGGTGAAGAGGGGATCGCCAGCGCCGTCGCTGTTGGCTGGGACGGGATCGGAGCGGCGGACGAGGACGAGATTGCTGAGCGAGGGCGCGGCGGTGTTGGCGGCGATCTCGAAGGGGATGCTCTGCGCGCCGGCTTTGCCGCTGGCGGTGTCAACGAGGAGAACCTGGAGGGTGTATTTGCCGGGGGGCAGGATGAAGTGGCGCTGCAAGGAGATGACCTGGGAGCTGCCGGCAGCGCCGCTGATGAGCGTGAAGCGCTGCGGGGCGTTGGAGCTGAAGTGCGCGGCGACGGTGCCAGTCTGATCCTTAATTTCGGCAATCATGGTGACGTGGGCGAGAGAGCTGGACGAATTGGCGTCGCGCTCCACGGAGAGGTTGGAGGCGGGGAGCTCGATGGCGAGCACGCCGCGGTTGCCGTCGGCGCTGGAGCCGAGGTCGAGGACAGCGGCGCGGAAGGGGAGCTGCGCGGGCAGGGGCTCCTGGCTGAGGAACTTTAACAGCGGCAACTCGAAGGGCTCAGGGCGGCTGCCGTCGGCGGCGGGCGGGGGCAGGGCGAGATAGCCGGTCTGGGTGCGGATTTTGAGGCCGGTGCGGACGGGCTTGACGACGAGCGGATGGAATCGGCCATCGTATCCGTTCATTTTTGGAACGAAGGATGCCTGGTAATAGCTGGTCATGTCGTCGGTGATCTGCTGGAGGGATTTCCGCTGGCCATCGCCGTTGAGGTAGGTGCCTCCGGTGGCTACGGCGAGGCGCTGGAGGTCGGCGTTGACGGGCGCGTCTTCCGTGACTTCGAGGTCGCTTGCGTCCGGCGGGATCGAAATGGAACCTCCTCCCCCAACGGAGATTGTGTTCAGGGCGACGAGCGCACCCTGGCTGTTGGGATCCAGCAACTTGATGCGCGATCCATGGGGGCCGAGCGAGAGGCAATCGACGACATCGATGTTGACGCCGGCCTGATTGGCCGAGCCGATGATGGAGGCGATGGCCTGCCGGGCTACGTCATTGATGGTTGCCTGGTCCATGGCGCTGAGATAGAGGATGGTTTTTCGCTGGTTGATGTCCTGCTGCGCCTGCACGAGGGCGGTGAGGGAGGAGAGCGAGGGAGAGATGTGGCGGTCCTGCGCGATGCGGGTGGCGTTGCGGAGCGCGGCGTAGGAGGACTGGGCGAGAAGGCGCTCGCGGGCGGAGACTGGGCGGCCGGAGGCATCGACTCCGCTGAGGGCGACGGAGATGAGGTCTTTCTCGGCCCTGGCGGCGGATTTCTTGTCGCGGGCAGCGGCGGGACCGGTGGCTGCGTTGATGGCGGTTTCGACGGCGGCGAGGTCGGAGGTGAATCCCTGCTGGAGGTGGAGGCGGGAGTCGATGTTGAAGACTGAGAATTGAAAGCCGCTCTCAGAGAGCAGGGAGAGAATCTTGAGCGCTGCGTCGCGGGCATTCTCGATTTTTGCAGAGGGCTTTTTGGGGTGAGTGTCTTTGAGGGGAGGGAAGGGATCGAAGACGAAGGTGACGAGGTTGGTAGCCGGCTTTCTGCTGTTGACGAGCTGCAGGTTGTCGAGCTTTGCGGGCGAGCCATCATCGGTGAGGGCGAGATCTTCCGGCTTGAGGTCAAGGACGGGCCTGTCGTGCTTGTCGTGGACGACGAGGTAGAGCTGCATTGCTTCGTCTGCGGCGGGCGAGGAGACGCTGGCAGGCTCGAGGGGCTGCTCGGCGGGCGCTGGAGGCAGCGATGCAGCCAGCAGGAGACCGAAGCACAAGCCAGCCTTGAGGTGAGGAATCATGGTTCTCCGCTTCTGTAAGCGAGAGCACCGAACGTCTCGCGAAGAGTGCCAGCCAACTGTGCCCAGGATGCGAACGCTTTCCCGTGTCGCAGATCGCAACTGAAGAGGCAGAGAGTACGCCGGTAAATGGTTTTGCCAGCCAGTTTAGCGCAATGGAGAGAGTTTGTGCCAGAGCTTCGGAGGAGTTACTGAGTTAGCGGGATGGCGGGCGAAAGTCCGCGCGGAGAAGGCGGCTTAAGAACTCGTATGCAGCGAAGAGTTTAGCAACGTAGACGTGTGGAAGGAGTGATACACTCGGTTGGCCCGAGGACGGCGCTTCCCTCCCTCCTTTAAGCTCGTCCCGGCGCGAACGAGGAGGTTTCCCCATGGCAAATGGGCACTCTGCGCAGGGGCCGGTGACGCCGGCCGTTGTGTTTGGCATGTTGCAGGCTTACCAGCAGACGGCGTCGCTGAAGGCGGCGATTGATCTGGATGTGTTTACGGCGGTGGGCGACGGGCCGGGGGATGTGGTGTCGATTGCGCGGTACTGCAAGGCGTCGGAGCGGGGCATTCGCATCCTGTGCGATTACCTGGTGATTCACGGCGTGCTGTTGAAGGAGGACGGGCGCTATCGGCATACGCCGACGAGCGCGGCGTTTCTGGATCCGCGGTCGCCGTCTTCGCTGGCGACGATTGCGCAGTTTCTGGGCAACCAGGCGTTGAACGATCCGATGAAGGAACTGACGGAGATTGTTCGACGGGGCCGGACGACGCTGGACGGCGATGGGAGCGTGGAGCCGGAGAATCCGCTGTGGGTGCAGTTTGCCGAGACGATGGCGCCGATGATGGCGCCGATGGCAGCGCCGCTGGGCAAGGTGGTATTGGATGGACACACGGGGCCGATGCGGGTGCTGGACATTGCGGCGGGACATGGACTGTTCGGGATTGAGATTGCAAAGCAGAATCCGCAGGCACATGTGACTGGACTGGACTGGGCACCGGTGTTGCGAGTGGCGCTGAAGAATGCGGAGAAGGCGGGCGTGCACGATCGCTATGACATGTTGCCGGGAAGCGCGTTTGAAGTGGAGTTTGGCGGGCCGTATGATGCGGTGCTGCTGACGAACTTTCTGCATCACTTTGACAAGCCGACGTGCGTGGGGCTGCTGAAGAAGGTGCGTGGTGCGGTGAAGGCGGGCGGGCGCGTGGCAACGCTGGAGTTTGTGCCGGATGAGAATCGCGTGTCTCCGCCGATGCCAGCGGCGTTTGCGCTGACGATGCTTGCAACGACACCTGCGGGCGATGCCTATCCGCTGAGCGAGCTGCGAGGGATGTACGAGGAAGCGGGGCTGCGGGAGGTGAGCGGGCATCCGATTCCAATGAGTCCGCACACGATTGTGATGGGACGGGCATAGGGACAAGCGAGACAAGACGAGGGCTGCGCCGGCTGTTGAACCGCGGCGCAGCTCCTTTTGTTGCATCTGGGCGAGCGGGGGAGAAGGACGGGGCGGTATGGGAGGGATGCAACCTTCTGTGAGGACTCCGGTTCCTATCTATAAGCATTACGGGAGATGAGGATGGGGCGAGCGGGATGGGCGCTGGGGTTGGCGCTGTGTGTGTGCGGCGGAGGGCAGATTGTGGCGCAGAGCGGAGTGGGGCCCGAGACGCCGAATCCGGCGCTGAAGCAGAGGCGGGCGCAGCCGGGGACGCTGGTGATTCGTGACGGGGCGATCAAGATCAATGCGGTAGTGACAGACGCACAGGGCAAGCCGGTGATGGACTTGCAGCCGTGGGACCTGAAGCTCCTGGACAACGGGAAGCCGGAGAGGATTCTTTCGTTCAAGAAGTTCGATGGCGTGCAGGTGATGCCGCAGCCGCCGGTGGAAGTGATTCTGGTGATGGATATGGTGAACCTGCCGTTTTCGGAAGTAGCGCAGATGCGGCGGGGGCTGGATGCGTATCTGCTGAAGGATGGCGGGCGGCTGAAGCAGCCGGTGACGGTGGTTCTGCTGACGGACAAGGAGATTCGCGTCGTGCAGCCTCAGCCCTCGCTGGATGGGAACGCGGTGGACAAGGAAGTGCAGGGGATTGATGCATACATAAGGACGCTGAGCCAGGTGATGGGCGGCAACGGCGAGCTGGAGCGGCTGCAACTCTCTGTGAAGCAACTGACGGCGATTGCGGAGAATGAGGCGCGGAAGCCGGGGCGGAAGCTGCTGATCTGGCTGGGGCCGGGATGGCCGCTGCTGACGCGGCCGGATGTGGGCTACTACTCGCAGAAGGAACAGAACCGGCTCTTTGGCACGATTGTAGAGCTGTCGCGGAGCCTGCGCGAGGCGCAGATTGCGGTGTACAGCGTGGGGCCGGTGCTGATCGACACAGTGACGAAGATGTTTGAGTATCAGGCGTATGAGAAGGGCGTGAAGAACGCGAACGATGCGGCGACGCCGAACCTGGCGCTGGGCGTGCTGGCGGACCAGACGGGCGGCAAGGTGATGGTGCCGGACAACGACATGGCG
>JAJXYW010000193.1 GCA_021780415.1 Acidobacteriota bacterium | reverse complement strand
CCAAATCCGTGTTGAGCGTGTCGAATTGCAGCCCAACATTGCGCTGAGACTGCACCAAAAATGCTAGGCTCATCACCATGCACCTGTTCCGCCCCGCCGACCTCCGCGCCACCCCCCGCTCCATCGGCTATCTTGTTCTCAGCGCTACATTAGCGGCCCTCGGCTGCGCCAGCCCAGGCCCTCCCCGAGCCCCCTCCCTGCATCTCCCCCAGCCCGTCCGCGACCTCACCGCCGCCCGCATCGGCAACACCGTCCAGCTCCATTTCACCGCCCCTTCCCGCACCACCGACAAGCTCCCCATCCGCGGCGGCCGCGTCACCGGCCAACTCTGCCGCCAACTCCCGCACCAGCCCTGCCTCGCCATCGCCTCCTCCCGCGTCTCCATCGCCACCCTTAACCCCAATGGCACCGACAACATCGTCACCTGGACCGACACCCTCCCCCCCGCCCTCACCGTCGGCCCCCCGCAACTCCTCGCCTACCGCGTCGAGTTCTTCAGCCCCCTCAACCGCTCCGCCGGACCCTCCGCCCCCGCCTTCACCGCCACCGGCCCCGCCCCTGCTCCCGTCGAGGACCTCCACGCCGAAGGCACCCGTCTCGGCACCCTCCTCACCTGGAATCCCTCCCCATCCCCCGGCGACGTCCTCCTCCGCCGCGAAGACATATCCCCACCTAAGCCAAAGTCCCACAACAACTTATCAGCTACCACCACCCCCACCCAGCCCGCCATCCTCTGGCTGCAAACCCACCCCTCCGACTCCCCCCAACCCAACCACACCCTCGACACCACCACTCTTCCCGACACCCCCTACCACTACCTGGCTCAGCGCCGCCTCACCCTCCAGCTCGGGGCCTCCACAATCGACCTCCGCAGCGAACCATCATCCACCATCTCATTCATTCTGAAACAGATATATCCACCACCACCACCCACCGGCCTCACCGCCCTGGGCTTCTTCACCCCCACCACACCACCCACCTTCGCCGTAGACCTCATCTGGCAGCCCGTGGACGACGCCGGCCTCATCACCCCCCTCGCCGGCTACAACCTCTACCGCGAACCCCTCACCCCCACCGGCGAGCCCGCCGCGCCCCGCCAGCAGCTCAACACCGCCCCCATCCCCACCCCCGCCTTCCACGACCCCACCGCCAGCGCCGCCACACCTTACCGTTACAGCGTCACGGCCGTCGACGCCAAGGGCAACCAGAGCCCCGCCGCCGCCACCCTCCTCCAGCCCACGGCCACCCCCTAGTCGCCCTGCAGCTCGATCGTCACCCTGGGCAACGCCATCAAGTTCAATCGTTGCAGCGCCTTCCGAGCAAGTCCCGTCAGTGGTTGCTGCCCCAGCTTGCTGGTAGCCACCCATGTGAGATCAGTCTTCATCGCCGTAATCTTCTCCAGCAGCGCCGCCCCTGCAGGCCCCCCATCGGACAGCACACCCTCGCTAAAGACCTGCACATAGTAGTTCGTGTTAGTGATCGCATGGCGCAGCCGCAGCACCGGCTCCCGTCCCTGCACCGCTGCCGGAGGCAATCCCGGCAGCTCCAACATCCCCGCCATCTGCGACGCCTCCGCTGCCCGCCGTTCCAGCAGCACCTCCGTCGCCACACCCCGTTTTCGCAGCGCCAGCAGGTACGACACCGTCCGGCTCTGCATCCGCGCGCGCGTCCCCGTCGCATGCTCCCCCTGCGTCCTGCACATCTCCATCACAGGACACTCCGGGCACAGCGGCTGCCGCGGCACACAAATCAGCGCTCCCAGCTCCATCATCGCCTGGTTATGGTTCCCCGGAGCATTCCCCTCCGTCGCGCTCCTTCGTCCCGCCGGCACCAGCCGCTGCGCCACCTCCACCAGCCGCGCCCGAGCCTTCGCCCCCTTCTGCTCCGGCAGCCCCAACACCCGCAGCAGCACCCGCTCCACATTCCCATCCAGCACGGCCACGCTCTCGCCAAACGCAATACTCGCAATCGCCGCTGCCGTATACTCGCCCACCCCCGGCAGCGTCCGCAGCTTCGCCAGCGACCGCGGCAGCTTGCCCTCCATCTCGCGCTCCACAAACTGCGCCCCCCGCAGCAGCGTCCGAGCCCGCCGGTAGTATCCCAGCCCACTCCACAGCGCCAGCACATCCTCTTCGTTCGCCACCGCCAGGTCATGAATCGTCGGAAACCGTCGCAGAAACTCCTGGTACCGATCAATCACCGTCGCCACCCGCGTCTGCTGCAACATAATCTCCGACAGCCACGTCGCATAGGGATCATTCACTCCCCGCCACGGCAGCGCCCGCGCATTCGCCCGATACCACATCCCCAGCCGCCGCCGAAATCCCAGCGCCGAGAACCCCATCCCCGCAGCATCCTTGCCGCTACCCTTCGCCGCCGCCTGCTTCTCTCCCGCCTTCATCGCCGTGGACATCTTCCAGCCAGTCTATCTGCACTTCCCCTCCGCGATCCCTCCATCGCCCATCACCGCACCTCACTTCGCCCTGGTGTAGCCTCATCCCATGACGATGCTCAAGCCCATCTTCATCCTTCTGCTCTTCCAACTCGCCGGCGAAACCCTGCGCGCCGCCACGCATCTCAAGGTCCCCGGCCCGGTCCTCGGCATGGTTCTCCTCGCCGCCTGGTACATCCTTCGCCGCCGCGACCCCGAGCCCGAACTCGAGCACATCGCCGACGGTCTCCTCGGCTGGCTCGGTCTGCTCTTCGTCCCCGCCGGCGTCGGCATCATCGCCAACCTCGCGCTTCTCCGCACCGCCTGGCTTCCCATCTCCGTCGCCCTTCTCGGCAGCACCTTCATCACCCTGCTTACCACCGCCTGGATCATGCACCGCTTCGGCCACCGCGCCTCCATCCGTCACGAGGGTCTATGAACGGCTCACTGCTCCCCCTCACCATCTCGCCCGGCGTGGTTCCCCTCTTCGCGCTCGTGCTCACCCTCGGCGCCTATCTCTTCGGAGTCGAGGTCCAGAAGCGCGTCCGCAACCCGCTCGCCAACCCCGTCCTCATCGCCATCGTCATCATCGGCATCACCCTGCGCCTGACGCATCTTTCCTACCAGGACTACTTCACCGGAGCGCAGTTCATCCACTTCATGCTCGGCCCCGCCACCGTCGCCCTCGCCATCCCCATGGTGCGCGCGCTCGAGCACATGCGCCGCGGCTTCTGGCCCATGATGGCCGCACTCTGCGCCGGTTCCTTCGTCGGCCTCATCACCGGCTACGGCATCGTCCGCCTGCTCGGCGGCTCCCAGACCGTCGCCCTCTCCATGGCGCCCAAGTCCCTCACCACCCCCATCGCCATCGCTGTTTCCCAGAGCATCGGCGGCATCCCATCTCTCTCCGCCGTCCTGGCCATCATCGGCGGCATCCTGGTCGCCGTCAGCATCGACCCCCTGCTGCACCGCCTCAAGATCCGCGAACCCGCCGCCCGGGGCCTCGCCGCAGGCACCGCCGGCAGCGGCATCGGAGCCTCCCGCGTCATCCCCCAGCACACCATCTCCGCCGCCTTCGCCGGAGTAGCCATCGGAGCCAACGGCATCATCACCGCCCTCCTCGCCCCCATCCTCGTCCCCATCCTCAAGCGCTGGTAGCACGCAGCGCCTCGTACCACCCCAGTCATCGCCCCGCCACGCAGAGCCTCCCGCCCTCCGCTTGCAGGTGTAGTCGCAATCATTTTGCGTCATTCCCCAGCGAAGTGGAGGAACATGCTTCTTGAACCGGTGACCACATCCGTCGTTGGCAATCGCCTCTAACCGTCCGCGCAGAGCCCCGGGTGCCCCACCGCTCGCTTCTGGCATGTAGGTTCCCAGAATCCCCATTCCCCCCGATTTCCTGTCAACCCCCCTCAAGCCGCCAGAATCGCCAAACCCCCTATAAACACTGGCGATAATTCTTTTCAAAACCTGGCATAGTTACCTCCTCCAGGTAGCTACAATTTAACTAGGGCAACCCCTCTAGCCCTCCAGACCAATCCAAGGGCCAACGGCCCGACATATACCAGCCTGGGCCGAAGGCCCAGGTCAATAACCCCAAAATTCAAGGGCTGAAGGCTCGACACATACCGGCGGGAGCGAACGGCCCCGGCCACGCCAAGGCCAGCCCTAACGCCAATGGGTAGAATATTTTACGAGTAAAGTCTCTGAATGGAGCAGTTACAGCAGGACTGCCACAAGTACCAGCCTAACCCTCAGTTTGTGAATACTTTGGGTCGAAAAGTCACCGGGGGGGAGGGGGGCTCCTAACGCCCGCGTCGCCGCTCCACGCACAATCGCGCCGGAGTCCATCGCTCCAACCGCACCTCCGCCGCGCCGATCCCCGCCCCACGCAACATCCGCTCCCAATCCTCCTCGCGGAAGCTGCGCCGGAACGAAACCGGCCCATCATGCTGCACAAACCGATGCCATCGCATCGTCTTCGCCAGCAACCCAAAGAGCCGGAACGGCACCACCTCGCGGCACAGGTCATTGACGAACCACCCTCTCCGCGCAACGGCCTCGCTCCAGGCCAGATAACGCACCACCTCAACCTCCTCCAGGTGATGCGTAAACAGGGAGCTGATCACCACATCCACCGGTTCCGCATAGGTGAACGCATCGCCGGTGAGCCACCTAATCGCACTCGCCGCCCGCGTAAGCTCCCGCGCCGCCCGCGCCGCATGCGGGTTCAGGTCGATGCCGGTCAGCGTAACCGCAACGCCTCGCCGCCTGGCCCAACGCTCCACCCGCCGCAGCATATCGCCACCGCCCGAGCCCACATCCACAATCCGCAACGGCTCTGCTCGTCCGGTCGTCGCAACCAGCCGGTCAAGGAATGCCAGCGTCGGCCGATACGACAGCGTCAGCCGATTGAGCTGCCCCAGATCCACCAGGCACGCGCGGAACTCCTCATAGGAGCACGGTTCATCCATCCACTCAGCCAGCTCCGAGGGCATCGCGCGCCGCGACAAATCCACCCCAGGATCAGACCGCATGGAAGAGCATCGTCTCCGCCGTAAGTCCCGGGCCAAACGACATCGCACAACCCTTTTCGCCCGGATGCGCACCCTGCATCAATCGCTCCAGCACGAACATCACCGTAGCCGAACTCATATTGCCAAAACACTCCAGCGTCTGCCGCGAAGCCGCCAGCGCGCCCGCCGTCAGCCCCAGCCCGCGCTCCACCGCATCCAGCACCGACTTCCCACCCGGATGCACGCCCCACAACGTGATCTCATCTTTGCCATACCCACCCAGCACCTCACCACCAGACACCGCCAGCGCCTTCCCAATCTCCCCCGGCACCTTCCCCGACAGCAGCATATCGAACCCCACCCCCCGTATCCGCCACGTAATCAGCTCCCGAGTCTCTGGAATCAGCACGGAGCGGAAGCTGTCCATCGCGAACCCCGTCGGTTCCGCACTGATCAGGCTGGCTGCGCAGCCGTCGCCAAACACCAGAAACGACAGCACCTGCTCCAGGTCCTGCGTCTCCTGCAGGTGCAGCGTGCAGAGCTCCAGGTTCACCAGCAGCACCTTCGCTGCAGGCTCCGAGCGCACGATATGCCGAGCCTGCTTCAGCCCATTGATCGCGGCATAACATCCCATGAAGCCGATCATCGTGCGCTCCACCGATGTGTCCAGCCCGAGGTGGTCGAGGATGTCGAAGTCCAGCCCCGGCGCGTACAGCCCCGTGCAGGACGTAACCAGGACGTGCGTCACACCGCTCCGCTCTTCTTCCGTGAGCATGAGCCTGTCCAGCGTCTGCTGTGCGAGCCTCGGCGCAAAGCGCTCGAAGATCTGCATCCGTTTCGCCGTATCGGGAAAACTGCCGCGAGTGTAGAACTCGTGTGCGTTGACCGTGAACTCCGTGCTGGCCGCATTCGGCGTCAGCACGGAGAAGCGCCGCCGTATGCCAGACCTTGCAGCCATGCGCCTGAATACCGGCTGCACCCGCGGATCTTCGAGCATCTGGTCAGCAAAGGCCACGAACGCGCCGTGAAC
>JAJXYW010000133.1 GCA_021780415.1 Acidobacteriota bacterium | reverse complement strand
TAGCTGTCCCAGCCGTACATCTCGTTGAAGCGGCCGCCGGGGACAACGTAGGGGTTAGGCAGATAGAGCAGGCCGGGAGTGGGGATCTGGTTCTGCGGGAGGTCGCCTTCGCTGCGGATGCGTTGGGGAAGATGGAGAATGCGGACGTTGCAGTGCTGCTGGAGCGCGCGGAGGGCGGGGGTTAGATTCTGCTCGGCGGGGAGATAGAGGACGGGTGGGGACTGGGGGTTGCCGGCCTGAACTTTGGCGTCGGAGAAGGAGGCGCAGTCGTTCATGGAGCGCTGGAGTTGGCCCCAGCTTTGGTGGATGTAGACGGCGATGGGGAGCTGCGGCGGCGGGGACGTGAGCGTCTGCTGCGCGGGTGCGGAGAGACCGACGAACAGCAGAGCGAAGAGGAGAGAGCGCAGTGGCATGAGGGGTTCGATGCTATGCAAATGCTGAGAGGGTTGGGGCTCGGGAAAGGGTTAGACCCAGTCTCCGTTGCGCATGAGGGGTTGGGCGTGGCCGTCGGTGGAGATGCCGTCTACGCTCATAGTGGGGCCGCCGATCATCCAGTCGACATGGATGAGGCTTTCGTTGGCGCCGAGGGTGGAGAGTTGCTCGGAGGACATTTTGTCGCCGCCGATGAGGCAGGTTGAGTAGGCCTGGCCGAGGGCGATGTGGGAGGCGGCGTTCTCGTCGAAGAGGGTGTTCCAGAAGAGGATGCCGGATTGTGCGATGGGGGAGTTGTGGGGGACGAGGGCGACTTCGCCGAGCTGGCGCGCGCCTTCGTCGGTGGAGATGAGCTTGTTGATGGCGGCTTCGCCGGCGGAGGCGGTGGCTTGGACGATGCGGCCGTCCTTGAAGGTGCAGCGGATGTTTTCGATGAGAGTGCCCTGGTGGGAGAGCGGCTTTGAGGCGGAGACGTGGCCGTTGACGCGGGACTTGTGCGGGGTGGTGAAGCACTCTTCGGTGGGGATGTTGGGTTGGCAGTAGACGCCGTTGCCGGCGGTGGTGCCGCCGCCGCACCAGAGATGCTGGTCGGCGAGGCCTACGGTGAGGTCGGTGGCGTTATCGGGAGTGTAGAAGCGGAGGGAGTGGAAGCGGTGGGCGTTGAGGAGGTCGACGCGGCGCTTGAGGTTTGCGCCGTGGGTCTGCCAGGCGGTGACGGGGTCGTCGGAGGTGATGCGGGAGGTGAAGAAGATGGCGTCCCAGAGTTTGGCCAGCGCGGCGTCGGGTGAGTCGTTGGGGAAGACGAGGGCGGCCCAGGCGGGAGTGGCGGCAGCGACGATGGTCCAGTTGATGGCGTGGCGGGTGATGAATTCGAGCGCGGGCTTGTAGGCCTTGGAGACGGCAACATTGGCACGGGAGACTTTGGTGGGGTCCTGCTGGGAAAGGAGAGCGGGGTTGGCGCCGGTGATGCCCATGCGCGCGGCTCCGGATTTGTAGGCGGCGGCGAGGGCGTCGTAGTACCAGGTGGCGGCGTAGTCGAAGGTGGAGTCGGGGGCGAGTTGGTAGCGGGCGAGGGTGGTGGCGTCGTCGGAGTAGAAGGTGGTGACGAGGCGGGCGCCGGCTTTGTAGGCGTGCTCGGTGATGAGGCGGACGAGCGGGAGCGCGTCGGTGGGCGCGGTGATGACGAGTTCCTGATCGGGCTGGAGGCCTGCTCCGATGCGGACGGCGACTTCGGCGAGGCGGTCGAGCTTTTGCGCAAAGGGAAGGGCGGCGAAGGCAGTGGGCGCGGAGATGGTGGCAGAGCTCATGATGCAAGGGTAGGGTTTACAGGGGATTATCGCAAGCACAGTCTGCAATTTGTGGGGCGGAGTTCAGTTTATGAAAGAGTTGACAGACAGAGTGGACCGTCATGAACTTGGCGGGGGCGATGGCTGACGGGGAGCGATGGCTTTGGCGGTCGGGTTGGGCTTAAACGCCGTTCAATTCGGCGAGGGAGCGAATGACGCGGAGTGCGGATTGCAGCGCGTCTTTGCCTACCTCGTGTTCAAACACCCGTTGAACCTTGTCCAGGGCGCCAATGACGCGGATTGCGGCTTTCTTGCCCTGGGGCTTCAGCGTGAGGTGGTAGGCCCGCGCATCGTCGGGATCAATTTTGCGATGGACTAAACCTTTGGCCTCTAACGACGAGATGCAATGGCTTACGTTGCCTCTTGTGGTGCCGAAGGTCTCGGCGAGTTGCGAAGGCTTTACTGTAGCGGGCGACTCGAAGAAGAGAGTGGAGAGGATGAGGGCTTCGAGGAAGTTGAGGTCGTCAGCTTCCAGTAGATGGGTTGTTAGCGTGTTGAAACGACGCGCGGTGAGGGCGATGCAGAACATGGGGCTTTGTTGCAGGAAAGATTTGATTCGCATAAGGGTGTGCCAATGATTGAGTCATTCAATTATCTCCGACGATACCAAACTATGGTTGTATGTTTTTTGCGGCTGCCTGAGGCTCAACGGGTGAGGTCATTGAGTTTGAAGATTTTGATGCGGGTGAAAAGCGTGGGGTGTGTGCTGGCGTGGGTGTTGGCGTTGGGTGTTGCGGTAAGTGCGCAGCAGGGAGAGTCGAGTGAGAGGCAGGGGGAGCAGCAGCAAACGGCGATCACAGAGCTGCCGGAGGTGAGGTCGACGGTGGTGGTGGTGGGGACGCCTGATCCGCTGACGGAGGAGGAGTCGCCGCGCTCGACCGAGACGCTGGAGGTGCAGCGGTATCCGCTGGCGTTTACGGATTTGAATGACGTGATGCGGAATGATCCTTCGGTGAGTTTGGAGCAGCGTGGTGGCGGTGGGGTGCAGGCGGATCTGTCGATCTGGGGGAGTTCGTATGAGCAGACGCTGGTGCTGCTGAATGGGTGGAGGGTGAATGATGCGGAGACGTCGCACTTCAATCTGGACCTGCCGGTTCCAATGGAGATGGTGGGGAGTGTGAATGTGCTGCATGGGGCGGGATCGACGCTGTATGGGTCGGATGCGGTGAGTGGCGTGGTGGACTTTGTGACGGTCGCGCCGGTGCGGGGGGCGCAGTTGAAGCTGCGCGAGGAGGGTGGGAGCTTTGGTCAGGATGATCAGGCAGCGGTGGCTTCGTGGGGTGGAAAGAAGTTTAGCGAGGTGATCGGCGGGGATAGAAATTTTTCGGATGGGTTCATGGTTGACCGAGGGTATCGGTCGGAGGAGGGGAGCTCGGAGACGCGGTTTCATTCGGTGGCCGGGGATTCGGATGTGCTTCTGGGGGGGAGCGATCGGAGCTTTGGGGCGAACCAGTTTTATGGGAACTACAACTCGTGGGAGCGGACCAAGGAGTGGTTTGCGGGAGTCAATCAGCAGATCGATCCGCAGACCGAGGCGGTGCTGGCGTACCGTCGGCACAGTGATTTGTTTGTGCTGCTGGCCAATGATCCTGCGTTCTACAAGAACCAGTATGACGACTACAGTTGGCAGGGTGAGCTGCGGAGGAGCAACGATCTGCCGTGGAAGGGCGCGGCGATTTACTACGGGCTGGATGTGAATGCGGATGAGATCAAGAGTACGAACCTGGGCGATCATGGACGCAATCGAGGTGCGGGATATGCGGACTTCGAACTGAAGGGCAAGCGGTGGGGGACGGTGTCGGGCGGGGTGCGCGAGGAGATTTTCAGCGGCGGGATTAGGGTGACGACGCCGTCGGTGGCGGCGAGCTTCTGGGTGGCGAAGAAGGTGAAGCTGCGAGCGTCGGTGGAGCGCGGGTTCAGGCTGCCGACGTATGTGGATTTGTATTACAGCGATCCGAGTACGGTGGGGAATCCGAACTTGAAGCCGGAGTCGGCGTGGAATGTTGATGGTGGGGCGGACTGGTACAGGAGCGACCGGTTGACGCTGACGCTGACGGCGTTTCATTCGATTCAGACGGATGCGATTGACTATGTGCGGGCTGATGCTGCGGCGCCGTGGCAGGCGGAGAATTTGAATGGGGTGCGGTTTACGGGCGTCGACGCTGGCTTGGATTGGAGGCCGAGGGGCGGGCAGGAGTTGCGCGTGGGATTGACGACGCTGGAAGGCTCGCAGTCTGCGTTGAATGGATTGCAGTCTGAGTATGTGTTCAATTACCCCGTGCAGAATGCGGTGGCGGAGTGGATTGGGCAGTGGAAGAATGGGTTGCTGCTGCGGCAGAGAGTGCGGGTGGTGAACTGGTTTGGCAGAGGCGTGGCGCCGGTGTGGGATGCGTCGGCGGTGTACGACAAATGCCGCGTGCAGCCGTATGTGCAGATGACGAATCTGAGCAATACGGGGTACCAGGAGATTGTGGGGGTACAGATGCAGGGACGGTCGTTTGTGGGCGGCGTGCAGGTGGTACTGGGGCGGAGGTAGTGGGTTCGCCGCCGCATGCAAACTGCAGGTCTCTAAGCTGCGGCGCAAGCGCGCGCCTTTGGTCGAGATGACAGGCTCCTGCTGATGGGGGAAGTTCGGCAGGCCCGGTGAGTGAGGTTAGAACTCGGTGAAGACTTCGTGGAAGTCGTAGACGCCGGTGCGGGTGGAGAGCCATTCGGCGGCGCGGACGGCGCCTTCGGCGAAGGGGCGGCGCGAGTTGGACTCGTGGGTGAGAAGGATGCGGTCGCAGGAGCTGGTGGCGATGAGGGTGTGGATGCCTTCGGTGTCGCCGGTGCGGTTGGCGGTGATGGGGACCGCGGTGTTGACACCGTCGTCGGTGCTGCCGATGGCGGAGAGGACGGCGTCGCGCAGGGTGAGGGCGGTGCCGCTGGGTGCGTCAAGCTTGCTGACGTGGTGGGTCTCGGCGATGGCGAAGTTGTAGCCGGCGGGCTTGAGGGTGGTGGCCATCTGGCGGGAGAGTTGGAGCATGAGTTGCATGCCGATGGAGAAGTTGGTGCCGTAGAGGAGGGCAGTTTTGTGGTGCGTGGCGAGAGTGCGCATCTCGGAGAGATGGTCGTACCAGCCAGTGGTGCCGATGACCATGCGGATGTTGTTGGCGAGGCAGGCTCGCATGTTGGCTACGACAGCCTCCGGGGTGGTGAAGTCGATGACGACATCGATGCCGTTGAGGACGGTAGGGGTGAGGGCAGCGGCGTTGTGGTTCTCGTGGGAGGCGAAGACGCGAACGGTGTGGCCGCGGGCTGCTGCGACTTCTGCTACGAGCTTGCCGGTCTTACCGGCGCCGAGAACGAGGATGCGCATGGGGTTAGTTTAGTCCTGATGAGGAGAGAGTTGGACTGCAGCGGAAGAGACAGTGTTTGGGGGAGTGTGGATATCGTCAGGCAAAGCGCACGGAGAGAATGGACGCCTCGAGCAAACTAGAGGGGTTCTTCGCAGCGCTCAGCATGGCGAGCGTATTGGGGGTGCGATGCGAAGGTGTGACTAAGCTTTATCCATGGCCGCGACGCTGGCTTCGATGTCGAAGATGGTGGGGTCCGGGGCGGAGAAGAATTTTTTGTGGAGGGAGCGGAGCGCTTCTTCCACGTCTTCTTCGTTGATCATGAAGCTCATGTTGATTTCGCTGGCGCCCTGCGAGATCATGCGCACGTTGACGTGCGAGATGGAGGAGAAAACCTGGCCGGAGATGCCGGAGATGCCGCGAATGTCTTCGCCGACTAAACAGATGAGGGCCTTGTTGCCTTCGTATTTGACGTCGGCAATTTTGCTGAGTTCGGCGCAGATCGCGGGGAGGGCTTCCTTGGAGTCGACGGTGACCGATACGGAGATCTCGGAGGTCGAGACCATGTCGATGGCGCAGCCGTGCTTGTCGAAGACGTCGAAGACGGACTTGAGGAAGCCGTGCGCGAGGAGCATGCGGCTGGCGACGATGTCGATGATGGTGAGCTTCTTTTTGGCTGCGATGGACTTGAAAGGGCTGGCGCAGGGCGGCGGCGTTGCGGTGATTTTAGTGCCTTCGTTTTCGGGGTTGCGGGAGTTGAGGACGAAGACGGGGATGTTCTTTTGCACAGCCGGGAGGATGGTCGCGGGGTGCAGAACTTTGGCACCGAAGTAGGCCAACTCGGCGGCCTCTTCGAAGCTGATGGTCTTGACGCGCAGGGCTTCGGGGACGATGCGCGGATCGGTGGTCATGATGCCGTTGACGTCGGTCCAGATCTCGATGG
>JAJXYW010000053.1 GCA_021780415.1 Acidobacteriota bacterium | reverse complement strand
AGGGCATGCTCCTCTCGCTGGGCCGCGAGGCCAGCGCTCCCGAGGCCATGGCCTCCTTCGCCGAACTCGGCATCGCCCTCGCCAAAGAGTCGCGGGACACCGGTTGGTGAGGCGAGGGCGGAAGGCGAACGCCGATCGTGCGCGCGAATGGCCGGAAAGCAGAAACGGAGGGTTGTCACGGGAACGAAGAAGTGAATGGTCCATCAGCGGGAGGGAACCAGACCGGGGGAGTAAGGAGGTCGGCTCCATGACGAGGTGGCTGAAGCTGTCGGGGGCCTGTCTGGCGGTGGCGGTGGGCGTGGCGGCGGCCGCGGCGGGGTCGAAGGGGGGACAGGAGCTCACGGCGCGGGAGATCCTGGAGCGAACCGCGCGGGTGTACGCCGAGTGCGCCTCGTACCGGGACACGGGGAGGGTGGTGACGACCTTCCACACCATTGACGGGACGGTGACGAAGGGGCTGTCGTTTTCGACGGCCTTCGTGCGGCCGGACCGGTTCCGCTTCGAGTACCGGACCGTGGGCTCCAGGGCGGAGGCGCCGGCGTATGTCATCTGGCGCCGGGGGGACGAGGTGAAGAGCTGGTGGGTCCTTCGGCCGGGCGTGAAAGTGGAGAAGTCCCTGAGCATGGCGCTCGCGGCGGCCACGGGCGTGTCGGCCGGGTCCGCCCACGCCGTCCCCTCCTTGCTCATGCCGACGGAGGTTCGTGGCCGGCGGCTGAGCGACCTGACCGAGGCCGTGCGCAAGGCCGACGAGCCGGTCGAGGGGCACGCCTGCTTCGTGGTCGAGGGCAAGATCCCTCCACCCCCTCCTGAGGTCGTCAAGAGGCTGAACCTCCCCCGTCCGTACCCCGCCGTGCCGGAGACGGTCTGGATTGACCAGACGACCTACCTGGTGCGGAAGATCGAGAGGACCCTTCCCGCTGGCCGCAGCGACGCCGTCGAGATGACCACCTACGAGTCGGCGCTGAATCCCACGGTCCCCGAGTCCGCCCTCGCCTTCGATCCCCCGGCCGGCTTGTGAGCACCCGCGATGAAAGGGGGAAGGCAGCGAAGGCAGGGCGGTGTCACGGGTGGGGGCGGGAGACGTACCACAGGGAAGAGGGGTTGGGGATGATCTGCCCGAAAAGCGGTTATGAGGGGTGCAGGCGGACCATCTCCCGAAGTGCGAGGTGATCGGCGGGCGTGGGGTCAGCACGGGCGGTCTGGAGGGGACGATGACGCAGGACGATCAATACCTTCGGCTGTTGAGCATCTTCCATTACGTCGTGGCGGGGATCGCCGCGCTGCTCTCGCTGGTGCCCACGATCCACGTCGCGGTGGGCATCGGCCTGGCATCGGGCGCCTTCACCGATCCGCGGGAGCCCTTCCCTTTCGCCTTGGTGGGGTGGTTCCTCATCGCCTTCGGCTCGATCTTCATCGCGTGCGGTCTCACCTTCGCCGTCTGCCTCTTTCTCGCCGGGCGGTTCCTCAGCCAGAGGAGGCGGTACCTCTTCTGTCTCGTCATGGCCGGGGTGGCCTGCATGTTCATGCCCTTCGGGACGGTGCTCGGCGTTTTCACCATCGTGATGCTGCTCAAGGAGAGCGTCAAAGCCCAGTTCGGGGTGCAGGACGGGACGGGCGCCGGCGCCGGAAGCGCGCAGGCGGGTTGAGCGTCGCCCCTCTTCGCCCGGCGCGCCGCATCGCCGGCGCCGGCGGCCTGATCTTCACCAGCCTCGACGGGCTTTCGTGGACAACGCAGGATTCAGGCACGCAGGCGGTTCTCTACGGCGTCGCGGGCAACTCCTCCACGATCGTGGCTGTCGGCGCCGCGAGGGGACCCAACCGGGCTGCACCGTCCTCGTCAGCACCTGCAGCGAAAGCCAGTGAAGGAATGCTAGATAGCAAGGTATGACCCCCTCTTGTTGCCGGAGCCTGGTCGAAGGCCGATCACCTCATCCGCCGTTTCCCCCGCCCGCGCCGCTGAGGAGGAGAGGGCTGTAAAGGCCCGCCAGAAGCCGGTCCACCGTCTGAAGTCGCTCCATCCGGTCCTGGGCCGGCCAGGACCCTCTGGGGACAGCAACGCTGAGGCTCTCCCGCCACGTCTGCTGGCCTTCGTGGGTCCACGCGGCCTCATAGGTCAGCCACGGCTTCCGGATCGCCGCGGATGGCGGCGGATCCAAGGTCAGGCCCGCCGGTAGTGTCAGGCCGTAGTGAATCGTCAAGAGAGTGCTCTCGCCGCTGGCGTTGAGGCGTGCGTTCCAGGGGGCGACGAGAGCGACCCGATCGTCGCTGTCAGGAGCGCTGACTCGAGGCAGTCCGTCGGGGTACCCCGCGAGCGAGAGGGCCAGCGCCGTGGGACTCGTCAGGAGCTGTGAGGCGGAGAGGCTCTGGACGGCCTTGGGGACAAGAAACGACAGCTTCACCTTCGTAAGGCCATCGAGACTTTCCGATGGCGGCGTCACCACGACACTCCGGACTTGGGCGCCGGGGCAGACGGGGTTCACCTGGTCGAGGACGGCGGTCCTGATCTTCTCCTCCGACGACAGTCTCAGGAGCTGGCCCGCGAGGGCGCTGTAGCTGTTGACGGAGAGCTCGACGGCGGCGGCCATGTCGCCGCCGGGAAGAAGCGTGGCTTCGATGCGGATGTCGCACCGGGCCGCGGCCGGCACCTGCGTGTGGATGTCGAACGGCCCAAGGCAGCCCTGACCGATCGCCAGGGCGTGAAGGTCCTCGAGACCGCCCGGGCTCTGGCCAAGGTCTGTCTCTCGGGAGGTCGGGTCGAAGAGGAGCCACCCCTTCGCCGGACCTTTTAGGAGCGTGGCTGGCAGGGGGGGAAGGCGCGGCGGGAGCTTCACCGCGAGAATCACGTGATTGAGACCCACCTCCCAGGGATGGCTTCCCCACGCGTAGTATCGTTCGCTGACACGCAGCTGCAAGGGGACGCTCTCTATGCCGACGGCGCGCAGGAGCGACTGGAGGAGCAGGACCTTCCCCTTGCAGTCCGCCTTCATCGAGCGGAGCGTGTCGGGGGGGGTCAGAGGCAGGAAGGCGTTCACCCCCGTCTCGTTTCGGTCGTCGTAGAGCACCTTGTTCTGGACGAAGCGGGCAAGCGCTCGGGCCTTGCCGAGCGGAGTGGGAATCCCCTCTGTCAGAAGGCGTCCCTTCTCCTGAAGGGGACCCGCGGGGGTGCCGTCGGCGTTCTTCGCCCACGCCTTTGCCATCTTCTTCGCCCAGGTCGGCCAGTCTTCGTCCTGGCCCTGAAGGTGTGCCACGACGTAGGGGTAGAGGTTGGACACCACCGGCTGGTACACAAGGTCCGACAGCAGCCGCGAGGCGGCAGGTATGTCGCGTGCCTCCCACGTGCCGCTGTCAACCTTATCTTGCTTGAGGGTGCCATCCGGCCCTGGGGCGATAACCACGAGCCGGAGCCCCCCCTGGGCGACAGCGGATTCGACGGTGAAGTGCTTGATCGCCACGGGCCACTCTTCTGGAAGGGCGTCGCCCGTCCACGGCGCAAAGCCGAGCTTGTCCGTCAGCGTATATTCCCAGACCACCCGGTGATGGGAGGGAATCGGCTCCTGGCCCACCACGACGACCTTTGCACTGTCCTTGGAGGTCGCTTCGGCGGCGTTCCTGCTCAGGTTGATGTCGTGCCACAGGTACTTCCTTTGAACGGTCAGAGACGTGTCGGACAGCGTGTACTGCGACGGATCATAGTCCAGGACCTGCTTGAAGACCTGGTCCCGGTCCGATAGGTTCTCGAGAATCGTCTGATAGCGGGTCTGGATCCTGTCTGGCGCCGCAAGACTGTAGGTCACCGCCTCGTACACGATGACCCAGCGGTCGTTCTTGGCGATGTAACCGCCAGTGGGCGTCGGCTGGCCGAGAAAGGGGATGGCCCACTCGGGCCGCCCCAAGGCTGCCGTCGCGATGGGGAGAGCCGCCAATGCCCACGCGGCGAGCCACATCGCGAGGGGGCGCAGGGGCCGCGGATGGGGCCTCATTGGAGCTCCCCTGCCGTCGCCGCGGGCATGCGAACCACGCACCGCGAGTTCCCCAGCCGGGCGAGCGCCGTCTGATAGTCCTGCCAGGCCCTGTAAAGGTCCCAACCCATCACGGGGGGCTGATCGAATGAGACCTTCGTGACGAGCATCGGCGAACCCCCCTTCGTCGAGGTCGCGACCGAGAAGTGGATCGTCGTGTTGTTGGGACCCTGGACGGTCTCCGGCTTGGGAAGGTCGACTACCTGGCTGCCCGGCGGAAGGGTCAGCGTTCCGGTCATCTCGATCTCGCCGTCGGTCTCGTACCATATGGGAGTCGCCCGCTGGCGATCGGGGAAGGGGCTCACGAAACCGGCCAGGAGCGGGACTACGCTCACGAGCGAGTTTTGCTGAAGCGGCTGCACCATGTTGGCGCCCTGGAAGGTGCATTGGATCTTCACCGGGTCGGAAGGGTCTTTGGAAAGGGGGGCGAGGACGAAATTCTGCGTCGTGATCCTGTCCCCGGGCACATCGCACGCCTCCCGCATCATCTTCTGAAACTCATTGCGACGCTCTTGGGGAGAGGTGGTGTCCGTCTTCAGGGGGTGAGTCCTCCGAAACTCGCGCATGAGCTGCCACCAGCGGAGGTCCAAGGCCGGCTCCCCCGACCGTTCGACGGTCATCTCTCCCTCGATCGTCCCGGAGGGCGTGAGCTTGGCGTCGTATTGGAAGCAAACCCGATCGACGCCGGGGGGGTTGCATCCCACCGGTGCGGCCACGAGGTTCTTACCCGAATCGAGCCACAGCGCCAAGGAGTTCTGACGGGCGATGGTGAGGCAGCCGAAGGGGAGCGGAAGGACGCCCGGCGTGAGAAAGATGGGTTGACCGTTGGGCAGCGTGACGCAGACGGCGTCCATCAGGTTGTAGAGGGAATCGTTAGCGATCATCGGGCTGAAGGGCAGGTAATAACGGTTGGCGATCACGCAGTGTCGGGCCGGAATGTGAGCCCGGTTCAGGAGGTACTCGAGGTAGAGCGTTCCCTGCCATACGGCATTTTGCCCGTGCTTCATCATGAAGGATAGGGAGGAGACGTCCTCTGCGTCAGGATCGTATGGAATTGTCTGCTGCACGTAGTCGTACAGGCGCTGAACCCTCTCCTCCAGCGGCAGCGAGGGGGGGGCTATCGCGGCGAGGTCCGCGTGGCCAGCCCTTCCGCCCCACTCCATGAAGACTTTGGCGGCCCTGGATTCCTCCTCCAGCTCATCCCGCCAGAACTTCTGAAAGGCCTTCGGCCACTCGGAAATCGTGATCCGGCCGGTCGGGTCGACGGCTTCATGCATCTTGTAGGCACCGGCGTCCTTGTCTCGTATCTCGCTGGCGAAATTCACGTAGCACAGCAGCGTCACCTCGTTCAGGTAGGGGGGAGGCGAGAGAGGCTCGCTCTGGTACGGGATGATGGGCCCGATTGTCAGGAGAATCGAGTCGTGCGGCCCTGGCCCCAGCTGCTTGTCGACAGCGTGGTTGCTCAGCAGCAGGACGCCCCAGCGGTAGCCTGAGATCCCCCCTCTGATGTTGATGGTGTAGGAGGTATGAAGCTGTGGAGTCTCGTCGTAGGTCACGGCCTCCAGCTGGAAGATGCGGGGCCCCTCGATGAAGGTCACGAAATGGAGGTCCAGGATGGCCCCGATCGCCGGGGCGGGGAAATGCACGGTCGCCAGGCTCCCCACGATCTTTTTCTGTTTGATGTCAGAGATATCGACCTTCTGCATGTCCTTGCCGGGATCAACCGGGACCACCCTGCCGTCGGGAGTCACGGTGCGTCCTGCGACGCTCTCGATCTTGGCGTCCGCGTTGTCTCGCAGGGCCACCGCCGCGCTTCGAACGCCGTCTCCGTTCACCACCACAAGGCGGACGAACTCATCGCGCGTGACGCCTTGCGGGCTGGCCAAGTAGCTCTTGATAGTGAGCGTGCAGCTCTTGTCCACCACGACGAGCCCGCTGCGACTCTTGACCGCAAGGACCGTCTCCATCGTCTGCTTGTCGGGAAGGGGAGGCCACGCGTACGGCGTGCCTGCAAAACTCATCACCCCAGGCAGAGAGAGTACGAGACAACTACACAGTTTCCAGAGC
>JAJXYW010000175.1 GCA_021780415.1 Acidobacteriota bacterium | reverse complement strand
GCGCCAAAGTAGTCGCGCTGCGCCTGGAGCAGGTTCTGCGGCAAGCGGCCAGTGCGGTAGCCGTCATAGAAGGCCAGCGCGGTGGAGAAGGCCGGTGTGGGCACGCCCAGCTTGACGGCGGCGGTGACCGCCTTGCGCCAGGATGCCTGGTACTTGTTGACGGCGCGTGAGAAGAACTTGTCGAGGAGCAGATTGTCGAGATTCTTCTTCTTGTCGAAGGCGGACTTAATGTTGCCGAGGAACTGGCTGCGGATGATGCAGCCGCCGCGCCACATGAGTGCTATGCCGCCCATGTTGAGGTTCCAGCCGTTCTCTTTGGCCGCTGCCTTGAGCAGCATGTAGCCCTGCGCGTAGCTGACGATCTTGGAGCAGTAGAGAGCGCGGCGCACGCTCTCAATGAAAGCGGCGCGGTCGCCGACGGCGGGCTTTGCCTTGGGGCCCTTGAGCACGGCTGAGGCAGCGACGCGTTCTTCCTTGAGTGCGGAGAGACAGCGCGCGAAGACGGACTCGCCGATGAGGGTAACGGGCTGGCCGGTGTCGAGGGCGCTGATGACGGTCCATTTGCCGGTTCCCTTCTGGCCTGCGGTGTCGAGAATCTTGTCGACCAGCGGCTGGCCGTCGTCGTCCTTCTTGGCGAAGATGTCGCGGGAGATCTCGATGAGATAGCTGTCGAGCTCGCCCTTGTTCCAGTCGGTGAAGACGGTGTGCAGCTCGTCTGCGGTGAGGCCGAGGCCGCGCTGGAGCAGGTCATAAGCCTCGCAGATGAGCTGCATGTCGCCGTACTCGATGCCGTTGTGGACCATCTTGACGTAGTGGCCGGCGCCGTTTTCGCCTACCCAGTCGCAGCAGGGCGTGCCGTCTTCCACCTTGGCAGCGATGGCCTGGAAGATGGGCTTGACGTGCGGCCATGCAGCGGGATTTCCGCCGGGCATGATGGACGGGCCGCGGCGCGCGCCTTCTTCGCCGCCGGAGACGCCGGTGCCGATGAAGAGGATGCCTTTTTCGGCGAGGGATTGAGTGCGGCGGTTCGAGTCGGTGAAGAGCGAGTTACCCCCGTCGATGATGATGTCACCCGCTTCGAGATAGGGCAGGATGTGGTCGATCATCTGGTCAACGGTGTCGCCGGCCTTGACCATGAGCATGACGCGGCGGGGCCGCTTGAGCAGGCTGGCGAGCTCCTGCACGGAGTGCGCGCCGACGACCTGGGTGCCCTTGGCTTCATTGGCGATGAAGTCGTCGACCTTGGAGACGGTGCGGTTGAAGACGGCCACTTTGAAGCCGTGGTCGTTCATGTTGAGAACGAGGTTTTGTCCCATGACGGCGAGGCCGATGAGACCGATATCGCATTGGGGGTCTGGCATAACATCTCCGGAGTTCGAATGGGGTTGGGCTGAGCGAAGGCGCATCAGCACGGGTTGCAGAGACTTCCGGCGCGGGCGTAGCGAGCACTCAGGGCCGAAGTACATGGATGCTCAGGAAAAAGAAGCCGGGGATGAAGCACCCGGAGCACGCTGCTCGCCCTCCACAAGGAAGTTTAAAGGACAACGGCGCGAGGTGAGAGACCCTCGCGCCGTTGTATTGCGAGAACAACGTGGCTAAAAGACCAACCGGCCGCCGATCTGGAACTGACGCGGCTGGCTGTTGGAGGTGGTAGAGGTGATGTACCCGAAGTTGCTGGCCGTGGCGTTGGAGACGTTGGGCGAGGCGAAGATCGGGTGGTTGAGGGTATTGAAGCTCTCAAAGCGGAGCTGGAAGTAGGTGTGCTCGGTGAAGTTGAAGTCCTTCAGGATCGAAGCATCGAGGTTGTTGTACCCATCCGAGCGGACCCAGGAGAGGGTCTGCGGCAGGGTGCGGTAGTGGTAGGCGTACTGGCCGTTGATGAAGGCGCTGCCATCGCATGCGCCCGAGCTGGGGCAAGCGGTGGAGTTTCCGGTGACGAAGGCGCTGGTGCTGAGCGCCGGGGTTCCGGTGCCGGGGTTGGAGGTGTTGCGATGCTGGTTTGAGATCTGGCGGATCGTGGTGCCGGGCTGCAGCGGGATGTCTCCCGAGAAGTAAACCGGAGCGCCAGTCTGGAACTGGTAGATGCCGTTGACGACGAAGCCGCCGGCGATGACATCCCAGAGGTGGCTGTTGCCCAAGCTGAACAGCTTGCCGCGGCCGAAGGGCAGCGCATAGGTGCCGCCGACCGTGAAGTGGTGCGTGTGGTCAAAGGGCGAGATGCGCCGCGTGGTCTGCGTATCCACGTCGTTCAGGAAGGTGTCTGCTTCGATCATCTTCGAGAAGCTGTAGTTGCCGGTCATCGTGAGGCCGTGGGACATGCGGTGCTCAACGTGGACAATCGCACTGTCAAACCAGGACTGGCCCATGGTCTGGTTCTGCTCGATGATGGAAGAGTTGGCATGCTGCGGATAGCGCCCGAGCAGGCTGCCGAAGCCGACGGTCTTGGATTTGTTGAGGCCCGTGGTGTTGCTGGCTCCAAGGGTCTGGTAGAAGGGGTTGGTGACGGAGACGCCGTAGGCTGTGGCCAGGGCCTCGTCACGGTAGGGGTTGGTGGTGAGGTAGGGCAGCGTGGTCGCGTTCAGGTTCTGCGACTGCACGGGCAGATGGAGGCTGTGGTTGCCGACATAGAGCGCCTCAATCATGGTGCT
Organism: Acidobacteriota bacterium; assembly: GCA_021780415.1. The sequence goes on along the minus strand of JAJXYW010000175.1, from coordinate 3,453 downwards.
GCTGGTCAGCGAGCGCTGGAAGCCGATGTCCCAGCGTTCCGAGTAGGGGTCATGCTGCACGGGTGACAAGAAGTTGATGGCCTGACCCAGGAAGGTGCTGGCGCCCAGCGAGGAGCCTGCGGGTTGTTCGAAGCCATTCGGAAACGGGTTGGCGATGGTGTTCGCGGGTGTCAGGTAGTTGTTTGTCGTGGAGACGTAAGAGGTGGATGCGCTGAAGCCCTCCTGGTTGGAGATGGCTGCCGAAGAGTAGGTTCCGGTGGCAGCCAGCGAGGACAGGGTCTCCGGCTGCACAAAGATGCCGAAGCCGCCGCGGAAGACCATTTTTTCGTTGGGGCTGTAGGAGAAGCCGAAGCGCGGGCTCAGGAAGCCGTTGTTGGTGGCGTAGACCGCACCATTGGGCCCGGTGGGGAATGTAAGTCCGCCGAGCGTGTTGATGTTGTTGATGGAGTAGGATGACCCACCGGAAGTGATGCTGATCGGTTTGGTGTTCGGCGCGGCGGCGTAGTTGACCGGCGCAGTGGGGTTGAATCCGTTGACCGTGCGGCCGAGCTTCTCGCGGAAGGGTGTTGCGATGTCATAACGCAGGCCCAGGTTGAGGGTGAGCTTGTTGCTGATGTGCCAGTCATCCTGGACAAACGTGCCGATGTAGTACTGGTGATAGTCGGCGCGCGCATTGAGGTCGTAGTCGCCATCCGACGGCAGGCCAAGCAGGAACGCGGCGAGATCGCCACCGAAGGTTTGCGCGGCTGCGCCGGTGCCCGCATTTACAAAGTTCGAGTTGAAGGTGAAGTTGCCGGAGGAGTTGCCGAAGTTCTGGATGCTCATCCGGTACTGGCGGCCGTCAAAGCCGATCTTGATGGAATGGCGGCCAATCACCTTCACCATATCGGTAAAGAGCTGGTAGCTGGTGGTCGGATCCATCGCCGAGCCGGTGTCACCAAGGCACTGGTAGCTGGTGTGGCTGCCGCAACTGCTGCCCGTGGCGAAGTTGATGAAGGGCAACTGGAGCAGCTCGCTGGAGCTGTTCATGTAGCCAGGCAGGCCGATGGAGGTGGGGCTGTACTTTGTGGCCGGCGTGCCATGCACTTCGTTGAAGTAGGTCCAGTTCAAGCGCGTGTCGAAGATTGTGGTGGAGTTGAGGGTGTAGACGTTGTCGAGGGTGGCGCCAAAGTTCTCGCGGGTGAGGATGGTGCCGGTGATGCCGTTTCCGAAGTAGTCATTCTTTGTCTGGCTGCGATAGTTGTGGCGCATGTCAAAGAAGACATGATCGGTGGCGCTGAGGTTGTAGTCCATGCGCCCGAACTCATTGTTGTAGGTGTCGATGCTGGGCGCGTTGCTGATGTAGTTGTCCTGGCCGTCGGCCGAGACGCCGTCGGTGGTGTTGCCCTGCGGATAGAGCTTGAGTACGGTTTGCGCAATGGAGCTGAGCGGGCCGGCGTTCTTGAGCTGGTTCTGATAAATGGGAGTACGAACCACCTTGTTGTTGACGAGCGTCGCAGTAAAGGGGTTGTAGATCTGGTTGGGGTCGAGATACGGCGTGGTGTTCTTCCCGGAGGGATTACACATGGCGGCACCGCTTGAGGTGTAGCCATTGATGCCAGCGGGACAGCCTGCGAGCAGAGTCTGGTAGAAGTCGCCGTTGACCTCGCCGCCGGTACCGGGGCTGCCGGACACGCTGGTGTTGGTGGGCACGGTGGTGGTGACGGTGTTGGGCGTCGAGTCCTTCAGGCCTTCCCAAGCGAAGAAGAAGAAGAGCTTGTTCTGGCCGTTGAAGACTTTGGGAATGCGTACCGGGCCGCCCACGGTGAGGCCGTACTGGTTGAAGTGGAAGACAGGTGTCGGCTTTCCGCTGCGGTCGTTGAAGTAGGTGTTGGCGTCGATGCCGGAGATCTGCCCGAACTCATAGGCCGTGCCGTGGAGCTGGTTGGTGCCGCTCTTGGTGACCTGATTGATGACGCCGCCGATGGTGTGGCCGAAGCTGGCGTCGGTGTCAAAGGGGCGAACGGAGACTTCTGCGACGGAGTCCTGTGTGGGCGCATAGGCGAGCGCTCCAAGGAGCGTGAGGTCCGGTGAGCCGTCGAGCAGCACTTCGCTGACCTGGTTGGGTGTGCCGCCGATGGACCAGGAGTTGCCTGCGTTGTTGTCGAAGGGGTGGATCTGCTGCGGGGCGGCAGTGGTAATGACGCCTGCGGAGAGCTCAGTGAGCGTGGTCGGCGTGCGGCCGTTGAGCGGCAGGTTGGCAACGGACTCCGTAGTGATGACCTGGCCGATGGATGCGTTGGCCGTGTCAAGCTGTGGCGTGGCAGCCGACACGGTGACCGACTGGCTGACGGTGCCGACCTGGAGGGCGAGATTGATGATGGGGTGCTCCTGCGAGTGGAGCGTGATGCCGGTGCGCTCCATGGAATCGAAGCCTGCCGCCTTGACGGTGATGGTGTAGTCGCCGGGGAGCAGGAAGGGCACGACGTACTGGCCGGCATCGTCACTGACGGTGTGGCTGATGGTGCCTGTGCGGATCTCGCGGACGGTGATATCTGCCTTGGGGATGACGGCGCCGGTGGAGTCCTGGACGGTGCCGGAGATGGTGGCGCGGAACTCCTGCGCGCGGGCTTTCGGCGCGAGGGAGAAGAGAGCTCCAGCGAGGAGGATGGCGAGAAGCGAGAGCCATGATTGCCGGAGCCGGTTGGCGGGTGAATGGTTGGAGGGGTTCGCACTGGCAAGTCGAACCGCTGGCAGGGCCCAGATGGAACGTGGTCCTACCAGTTCAGAAGTAGACCTTTGGATTTTGCGCATTTCCTGGCATCCTTTTTCTGATTGAAATCGCAGGGGGGCGAATTACTATCGCGACAAGAATTCTCTAACGGTGCGGCATTTGTTGTCAATCAGCCATTTTGCGGGGTGGATAACGGGTCAGGCACCGGGGGGATGCAAAGGTTCACCGGAAGGAAGATGGTCCGAATCCCTGGTCTGACCTTAGTCTGAGTGAGAGATGACGAACGGCCGGAAGAGTCGCGGAACGGCAGGACGATTCCGAATTGGACCGCGGAGGCTAGACGGGGTGGTGCCTGGAGTCGACGTGAAGGGTGACGCTCTGTTGCTTCTTGTCGCGCAGGATGATGACCTGGACGGCCTTGCCCTGGTTGGAACGGAGAGCGCGCTCCCAATCGGAGATGGTGTTGACTCCAGCCGGGCCGACTTTCAGGATGATGTCGAAGGCCTGGAGGCCGGCCAGTTCGGCAGCGCTGCTGCGGGAGACCTGCTTGACCATGAGGCCGCTGGGAACACCGAGGTAGGCGGCCATCTGGGCAGTCAGGGGTTCCACGGCGGCGCCGATGTTCAGGCTGCTACCGAAGAAGGGCATGTGAAATCCGCTGGAAGTGGGGGCGTTGGCGCCGCTGCCTGAGGCGAGCATGCCCATGGCGGGCGCGGGCATCTGGTTGTTGCCGGCGCTGT
>JAJXYW010000010.1 GCA_021780415.1 Acidobacteriota bacterium | reverse complement strand
TTTGAGAGAAGTTCACTATCATGGCAGCTCCTCAGATCCTGGTGGCCACATCCCCAGCGTTCTTGGATCAAGAATACCAGGAACCGTGAACTCCACATGGTTGTCGTTTGGAACATGCGCAGGCATTAGCTCTGGGAACGGAGTCTCTGAAGGCGGTACATTGTGAAAAGGCGGCCCAATTGACTGCGTCGGCGGAACCTGGCAGGTTTCAGAAGGCCTCTTGTGGCACGTTATGCAGTATTCTTGCTTTTGGTGTTCGTGCAGCGCTTCAACAAACGGCAGGATCATTGGTACACCCAGCGCAGCAAGCATGAAGCTCACGGCAACGATTTCTTCCCACCCTTGCGTGCCAGTGAAATCAGTCCGATTTACTGGGTCGCAGATTGGGTATTCGTACAGGTTGGAGAGGTGTCCATAAAATTGAATCGGATCCTTGCTCGCCCACCTTCCCGCCTGGGGATCGTAATCCCTCGCCCCAAACCTCACGAGCCCGGTCTGGCTGTCGTAGAGCCCTCCCGCAAACCCGAATGGCTGGAAGCCGGGGTTGGTGTCCAGAAGGACATTGCCGAAGGCGTCGTAGTCGAGGCGCTCGGCGATATTCCCCGTGGCCTGGTCGATGATGAACCTCGGGCTGCCGAGCTGGTCGGTGATGATCCGGTAGGTCACCCAGCCCTTCACCATGGCGTCCGGTACGTTCACATGGGTAGCATAGACGAAGGTCGAGACCACGTTCCCGCTGCCGTCGAGCTCGGCCACCGGCCTGAGTTGCCCGTCGTAGAGCCAGGCCTGGGTGAGGGTGCCGTTCACTTCCTTGCCGACCCTTCGATTGCGGCCATCGATGATGTACTGGATGTTGGTCCCGTCAGGAAGGACCACCTGCCTCAAGTTCCCCAGCACGTCGTAGGTGTACTGCGTCACCTGCCCGGTGCTGCTGTCCGTCTTGCTCGCCAGCTCCCCGTTGGCCGTGTAGGTGTAACTGAAATTGCCGTAGGTCAGCATCCGGTCCTGGTTGTCGTACGTCCCGGAGATCGTCGTGCCGTCCGGGCCGGTATAACTGACCCGGTTCCCGTTGGAATCGTAGCCGTAGTGGCCGTATGCGCCCCCGTTCACCGTCACGTCCGTCAGCCTTCCGTCCGGATCGTAGCTGTAGCCGTAGGTCGTCGCCGTCCCGTTGATGGTCTCCACCTTCTGGATAATACGCCCCGCGGCATCGCGGGTGTACTGGTCCTGCAAGCTGAGCCCCGCCGGGTAGGCCGCGGAGTCGGTGGCCAGCTCCCCGTAGCTCGTGTAGGTCCGGCTGTCGGTGACGCCCCCCAGCGTGGAGCCGGTGAGCAGCCCCGTCTGCGGGTCGCGGGTCAGGGTGAGGCCTCCCGCCCCCGCGAGCAGCCCGTCGGCATCGTAGGTGTAGGCCGTGGGAGCCTGCCCGTCCACGCTGAGCCCGGTGAGGCGGAAGTCGTTATTGAAAACGCGGCTGATGTTGCATGCGTTGGATCTATCCCAATACCCTCCCAACGTACCATTGGACCGCGAGCATGCACAAGAACCAAAAGCCGACCAAGGTGATCAATACGATCCCGCTTGGTTTGCGCCTATAGACCATGGGGAAGAAGTATGCGTTCGCAAAAAGAAACGGCAGGGACACAAACGCGACCCGCGCGATGTAACTCCGACCGTGCACATGAAAAGGAAGCAAGGAGGTCCCGGGTGAAGATAGAAGCGCAAGCCCCAATAGCAGCAGGACAAGGGATTCGAAACCTACTACTTCGTCACCAACCAGTCGCAAGACTGCTATTGAGAGAAGGGCAATGGCATAGAGTCCAAGGAAGTCATTGAACAGGAAAAGGTGCCTTGTATTGTAGATGAGCATTCCAGTTCGGCCATGAAGCACGGGGATGGCTATCCGCAGTGGCCAAGTGAGCGTCGCAACCGCATAGGCACATCCCACCAAGCTACATATGAGGGCAGCTGGCAGCCGTTGTCCCTTTGTGGCAACTGGCAGGGTCAGTATGCTGCATGACCACGCCAGGGCCGATAGGGCGATGGGGAGCAGCATGAGTCCGTCAAGAAGAAATAGATACGGCACAAAGGTGCGCTCCGAGGCGGCTGTGCCATTTCCGGCCTGCGCCATCTTCATGATGAACATCAGCCTGGGTAGATAGAACACCAGGTAATAGGTACAAAGCAGCCACGCACTCCCGAAGAGCATCAGAAGCCACTTGGTAACCGTGTCCCTTCCGCGCGTCTCGCTCATACTCTCTGCCCTCCTTACCAGCTACTCTCAAGGGGCGAAGCAAGGTGCGTCAGTGTCGGGAGGCGGTGTAGTCTCGTCAGTGTGCGTGTGAGCCGGGATGCCATTTCCAAAGTTAGGCCGTTGGTATACGTTTGGATAGTACACGTAGAACGGAAATTGATCATAGGGTGAACCAAGTCCGTGTGGGGCGACATACCCAAGGGGCGTTGGTCCTAAGAAGCCTTCCAAGTTCGGATTGTCGCTTGTGTGGCATCCTGAGCGGCCACATCCAGGAAGAGGTCGCAGTTCCGGTGGAGGCGGCTGATCAGGGCTATCAAAGAAGAATTCGAAGACCATGTAACCGACGGCGAGACCAGCCAGAACGAACGTCCATTGCTTACCACTGGGATCGAGATGATTCTGCGGATCTCCAAGTGGGTACTCATAGAGGTTAGAGAGTCTGCCAGCGAAGAGGATTGGATCTTTACTCGTCCACCTTCCCGCCTGGGGATCGTAATCCCTCGCCCCAAACCTCACGAGCCCGGTCTGGCTGTCGTAGAGCCCTCCCGCAAACCCGAATGGCTGGAAGCCGGGGTTGGTGTCCAGAAGGACATTGCCGAAGGCGTCGTAGTCGAGGCGCTCGGCGATATTCCCCGTGGCCTGGTCGATGATGAACCTCGGGCTGCCGAGCTGGTCGGTGATGATCCGGTAGGTCACCCCGCCCTTCACCATGGCGTCCGGTACGTTCACATGGGTAGCATAGACGAAGGTCGAGACCACGTTCCCGCTGCCGTCGAGCTCGGCGACTGGCCTTAGCTGGCCGTCGTAGAGCCAGGCCTGCGTGAGCGTCCCGTTCACCTCCTTCCCCACCCGCCGGTTCCGGCCGTCGATGAGGTAACTGATCGCCGTTCCGTCGGGTAACGTGACGCCTCTCAGGTTTCCGAGCACATCGTACTGGTATGTCGTCACCTGCCCGGTGCTGGTGTCCGTCTTGCTCGTCAGCTCCCCGTTGGCCGTGTAGGTGTAGCTGAAGCTCCCGTACGTGAGCATCCGGTCTTGGTTGTCGTAGGTGCCGGAGATCGTCGTCCCATCGGGCCCGGTATAGCTCGTCCGGTTCCCGTTGGAATCGTACCCGTAATGGCCGTACGCGCTCCCGTTCACCGTCACGTCCGTCAGCCTTCCATCCTGGTCGTAACTGTAGCCGTAGGTCGTGGCCGTCCCGTTGATGGTTTCCACCTTCTGGATGATACGCCCCGCGGCGTCGCGGGTGTACTGGGCCTGGAAACTGAGCCCCGCCGGGTAGGCCGCGGAGTCGGTGGCCAGCTCCCCGTAGCTCGTGTACGTCCGGCTGTCGGTGACGCTCCCCAGCGTGGAGCCGGTCAGCAGCCCCGTCTGCGGGTCTCGGGTCAAGGTGAGGCTTCCCGCCCCCGTGAGCAGCCCGTCGGCGTCGTAGGTGAAGGATACCGGGCTCTGCCCGTCCACACTGAGCCCCGTCACGCGGAAGTTATTATCGAAGGTCCGGCTCAGGCTCCCGCTCACCGGCCCTGTTCTTTGTCCTTTCCTTCTACGTTAGTTGATCTAGCTTGTTTTCGGCCACCATCCTGCAATTTTGGAACGTAACCGTGAAGGTCGTAGTCCCAGGTGTTGGTCCGCCGCAGGCGGAAAATGGTATATGCCATAGGAATCAGCTCTGCAAAGATCATCACCGGAAGGCTGTTTTGAGCGTTGCGAAGGCCAAGGTGCAGGCAGGTGTATACCAGCAGGTAGATAGGCCCACCAATGAAGAGGCAGACGCTCAAGAAACTCAGAATGACACGTACCGCGTAATCAATGGAGGGATTGAAGAGAAGGTACCGCATCACAGCTGCCGAGAGAGCGCCAACGACAATCCCTATCATAAGTCCGATCAAAACGGCAGTCCCTTGATCCGACATGGGTTCTACTCACCAAAGGGAGTAAAGGCTGATTCGATACCCAGACCTACCGCGCCACCCACGGTGTCTCCCGCCACCTGAGCGGCAGCTCCTTCAAGGCCTGTTGCACCAACATAGGCGGCACCCATTGCGCCACCTGCAAAACCCCCAAGCATTGTTCCTCCCATCTCGCCAAGCGAGAACTTTTTGCATGGGTCCTTGAGCTTGTCCCATCCCTGTGCTGCTGCATTGCCAGCACCGGCGGCCATCGCTGCTAATGCAGCCGCAGCCAAGACGCTGCTCGGATCGAGCAGCCCAAGGAGAGCCCCTGTCCCTGCGCCTACACCGGCACCTAGAAGAACATCACCAAGATCCCCTCCGTGCATATAAGCACCGTAGGCGCCCCAGAAAGCGCCCATGAGTGCCCCGCTGATCGGTTCGGCTCCCGTAATATCGTGATAATCGGCCGGATCATCGTGGCAGAAGGAGTAGAGCGAAACAGTTCGTGACGCGTAGCCCAGTGGGTCCTTGCACGTCCACCTGCCCGTCAGTGCGTCGTAATCCCTGGCCCCAAACCGCACGAGCCCGGTCTGGCTGTCGTAGAGGCCTCCCGCAAACCCGAACGGCTGGAAGCCTGGGTTGGTATCGGTGAGCACGTTTCCAAACTCGTCGTAGTCGAGGCGTTCAGCGATGTTCCCGGTGGCCTGGTCGATGATGAACCTCGGGCTGCCGAGGTGGTCCGTGATAATCCGGTAGGTGACACCGCCCTTGATCATGGCGTCGGGCACGTTCACGTGCGTCGCGTAGATGAAGGTGCTCACCACGTTGCCGCTGCCGTCGAGCTCGGCGACTGGCCTAAGCTGGCCGTCGTAGAGCCAGGCCTGGGTCAAGGTCCCGTTGACCTCCTTGCCGATGCGCCGGTTCCGGCCGTCGATGAGGTATTGGATGTCGGTCCCATCGGGGAGGGCCACCGCGCGGAGGTTGCCCAACACGTCGTAGGTGTACTGCGTGACCTGGCCATTGGTGGAATCGGTCTTGCTCGCCAGCTCCCCGTTGGCCGTGTAGGTGTAGGAAAAGCTCCCGTAGGTGAGCATCCGGTCCTGATTATCGTACGTCCCGGAGATGGCGGTCCCATCGGGCCCCGTGTAGCTCGTCCGGTTCCCGTTGGAATCATAGCCGTAATGGCTGTACGCGCTCCCGTTCACCGTCACGTCCGTCAGCCGTCCGTCCGGGTCGTAGCTGTAGCCATAGGTCGTCGCCGTCCCGTTGATGGTCTCCACCTTCTGGATGATACGCCCCGCGGCATCGCGGGTGTACTGGTCCTGGAAGCTGAGCCCCGCCGGGTAGGCCGCGGAGTCGGTGGCCAGCTCCCCGTAGCTCGTGTACGTCCGGCTGTCGGTGACGCCCCCCAGCGTGGAACCCGTGAGCAGCCCCGTCTGCGGGTCGCGGGTCAGGGTAAGGCCTCCCGCCCCCGTGAGCAGCCCGTCGGCGTCGTAGGTGTAGGCCGTGGTGGTCTGGCCATCAACGCTGAGCCCCGCTGGCCTGTGCGCACACTTCAAGGTATTGGGCGCCCAGGAGACACCTCGATCTGCCCTCGCACTTGTTCGACCAATCTAGCCGGAGCCCGCGTTACGATGTAGAGTTTTGGGCATCGTCCGTTCTTCAAGGTTACCTGGATGAAGACGCCTGGAAAGTATAGCCTAACACCCCACATGCGATAGTTTGGCTTCTCCTGGAGGAGTTGCAGCAGCGATCTTCGTACAATTCCTATGCCGGTGATGTCGGAAAGTCTGACGCTCGCCACTTCGATGCCGCACAGACACCATTGGATGGCCCCATCTTGGACACGCAGATGGAATGCAAAATACGGCACGACATAGCCTAGGATTACACCCGAGGCTACTATCGCTAGGCCTAGGCACGATGTCCGCAGCCAATCAAGAAGGATGTCCAGCACCAACCTCCTTTCCCGCGCTAATAGGAACTCAGTGCCCAGGTGTTTGTCGAATAGCCGGCAGCGCTCGCGCCTGCTCCCTCTCCAAATCCGGGCGGACCAAAGGATAAGACCCAGGTTCCATCGTCAGATACGTCCAGAGATAGGCCAAGACGGGCGCCAAAGGGAAAGGGGCTTCCTATGGATAACCCAAAGTGCATGAATGGTCCGATCATCTTGTGACAGCCGCGATCAATGCCGTTGGCATTCGTAATGAATGCTGATAGGCCAGCACCGCCATACCCTCCAGTGGAGCGTGGGAAGAACGGACTTTCTGGATATCCCGCTTCTCCCCATCCAAACATGGATGCAAATCCTCCCCAACTTGCAAAGGACCCGGCGCTTGGATCACCAAACAATCCGTCGAAGAAGAGGCCCCCGCCGATCTCTCCAGTCTGTCCAGCAGAAGCGACCCCAGCACCCACTTCAGTGGACTCTGTCCCCATCACTCCGAAGCCCCAAAAACCAAGTGGATCCTGAATTGTTTGAGGAGATCCCAGTGAATAGGCAAAGAGGTTACTGCCACCGAAGAACCGCACAGGGTCCTTGCACGTCCACCTTCCCGCCTGGGGATCGTAATCCCTGGCCCCAAACCGCACGAGCCCGGTCTGGCTGTCGTAGAGGCCTCCCGCAAACCCGAACGGCTGGAAGCCTGGGTTGGTATCGGTGAGCACGTTTCCAAACTCGTCGTAGTCGAGGCGTTCAGCGATGTTCCCGGTGGCCTGGTCGATGATGAACCTCGGGCTGCCGAGGTGGTCCGTGATAATCCGGTAGGTGACACCGCCCTTGATCATGGCGTCGGGCACGTTCACGTGCGTCGCGTAGATGAAGGTGCTCACCACGTTGCCGCTGCCGTCGAGCTCGGCGACTGGCCTAAGCTGGCCGTCGTAGAGCCAGGCCTGGGTCAAGGTCCCGTTGACCTCCTTGCCGATGCGCCGGTTCCGGCCGTCGATGAGGTATTGGATGTCGGTCCCATCGGGGAGGGCCACCGCGCGGAGGTTGCCCAACACGTCGTAGGTGTACTGCGTGACCTGGCCATTGGTGGAATCGGTCTTGCTCGCCAGCTCCCCGTTGGCCGTGTAGGTGTAGGAAAAGCTCCCGTAGGTGAGCATCCGGTCCTGATTATCGTACGTCCCGGAGATGGCGGTCCCATCGGGCCCCGTGTAGCTCGTCCGGTTCCCGTTGGAATCATAGCCGTAATGGCTGTACGCGCTCCCGTTCACCGTCACGTCCGTCAGCCGTCCGTCCGGGTCGTAGCTGTAGCCATAGGTCGTCGCCGTCCCGTTGATGGTCTCCACCTTCTGGATGATACGCCCCGCGGCATCGCGGGTGTACTGGTCCTGGAAGCTGAGCCCCGCCGGGTAGGCCGCGGAGTCGGTGGCCAGCTCCCCGTAGCTCGTGTAGGTCCGGCTGTCGGTGACGCCCCCCAGCGTGGAACCCGTGAGCAGGCCCGTCTGCGGGTCGCGGGTCAGGGTGAGCCCTCCCGCTCCCGTGAGCAGCCCGTCCGCGTCGTAGGCGTAAGCCGTGGGACTCTGCCCGTCCACGCTGAGCCCGGTCACGCGGAAATTGTTGTCGAAGGTGCGGCTCAGGCTCCCGCTCACCGGCCCGCTCCAGGTCTCGCCGGTCGGCAGGAATCCGTCCCAGGTGAGGGCCTCGTTCTCTCCGCTGGGGGCCTGGATGCTCGTGAGCTGCCCCTTCGTGGCGTCGTACCCGAGGGTGGTCGTGCCCGTGGGCGTTGTGACCGTGCTCGCCCGGCCCTGGGTGTCGTAGCCGATCGCGATGCTCTGCCCGTCGGGGCGCGTGATCGCCGTGAGCTGCCGGTCCTTGTTGTAGGCGTAGGTCGTGGCGGTGGTCCCCGTGCCCAGATCCGGCGGCGTATAGCTGGCCTGGAGGTCCACCGGGGTGTAGGTGAAGGCGTGGGCCGGCCGGCCCGGCGGGGTGACGGAGGTCACGTTCCCGTTCGCGTCGTAGGTGAAGCCGATCACCTGTCCGTCCGGCAGCGTCTGGCTCGTCACGTGGCCGTCCGCGTCGTACCCGAACTGCACCGTCCGCCCGAGGGGGTCCGTGATGCCCGAGAGAAAGCCCTGGGCGTTGTACGCGAGGCTCGCCGAACGGCTGCCCTGGGTCACCGAAGTGAGATGGCCGTTCGCATCGTACCCGTAGGCCACGGGGGTGAGGCTGCCGGCCTGCTGCTGCGTGACGCGGCCCAGGCTGTCGAGGGTGGTCACCGCCGTCCGGCCCGCCGGCGAGGTGGTGGTCTCGGTGCCGGTGCCCGCGTTGAAGGCACTGGTGGTGGTCTGGCCGTTCACCGTGACCGTGTCGGTCTGGGATTGTAGAGAGAGGACACTGTTGGGATCGGAGAGGGTCGTAGCCCGGCTGTCGCTGAAGGCCAGCGTGAGGCCCGAGGGCGTCGTGATGCTGGCCTTGTTCGGAATCGAGGCGGCCATCCCGAACCGCGGGTCCGGGCCTTCGGTGACGCTCGTGACGGTGCCGTCCTGCGAGGTCGTGACGCTGGTCCCGTTGGTGTGGATGACCTCGTCGCTCGCCGTGCACGTGCATCCCGCCGGAGTCACCGTGCGCTCTTCGTCGCCGGTGGGGAGATAGGTGAGCCCGTAGGTGCTCGTGCGCCCCTCGGCGGTGGTGAGAGCCACCGAGAAGCCCGTCGTCGTGTCGGTCCGGCTGAGCGTACTGGAACCGCCCGCCGGGTCCTGGTCCAGGGTGAGGCGCCCGATGGAGTCGTACGCGAAACTATGGGCCTGGCCCTTCGGGTCCATGAGCCCAGTCAGCAATCCGTCCGGGGTGTAGCTGAGAGCCCAGCTCTCGCCACCCGGCAGAGTGTAGGTCGTGAGATGGTCCTCGGCGTCCAGGGAGAGATGGGTCGTGATCCCGTCGGGGGAGACGATGGCGGTCGCGTTCTCGGAGCCGTCGCGCTGGATCGTCGTGACCCGGCCGCTGCCATCCGTGACCGTCACGAGGTAGCCAGCCGCATCGTAGCCGAAGCTGTAGAGCACGCCTCCGGTCAGCGCATCGAGGGTCTTCAGGTGCCGGCCGTAGGTGTCGAAGACGAAGAGCTGGCGCCCGTCTTGGGAGGGGATATAGTGGAATTGATTGCCGAAGAAGCTGGCCATGGTGGGACGGATCGCAAATACCCGGTTGTAGCCCCCATCCGACACGAAAACCGTTCCGTCTGGAGCAACGGCTAGCCCATTGGGGAACATAAACGAGTAGCTTGTGGCTGTCCCGCCAAGAGAGTCCGCTGGTACCGCCCCTCCTCCCGCAACCGTCTGGATGGTCCCATCCGGAAAAATCCTTCGGATGGATTTCGCAGCCTCATCCACAACATAGATACTGCCGTCCGTACCTGTGGCCAGTGGGCCCGGCACCAGCGATGCCTGAGTCGCGGGTCCACCGTCGCCAGAGGAAGCGAGTTGACCGTTACCGGCAAAATTGCGGAGAAACCCTTGCGAGTCGACAGTGAATATATGGGAATAGCCCGGGTTGTCGCTTGTCCACGTCATGGGAATGTAGAGTTTCCCGTTTGGATCGAACGTCAGGCCATCTGCCCAAAGAACACTCTGCCGCGCAGGCATACCATCCACTGGCCCGGTGCCTCCCCCGCCCGCAACTGTCGTGATGAGGCCATCCGCCCCCACTTTCCGGATACTTCCGTAAGTTTGATCCGAAACGTAAAGGTCACCGTCCGGGCCTACGCAAATGGCTTCTGGAGAGATACAGGCTTGAGTTGCCGGGCCAGTGTCACCTGGTCCACAACTTTCCGTGCGGACACTCGGGGGCAGCGAACAATTACAGGGACCTGCAATCGTGGAGATCACTCCGTTGGGATCAACACGACGGACAGCCCCCCCATCTGCGATGTAGACGCTACCATCAGCTCCCACTGAAACGGCGCCTGGTCCAGACAGTTCTGCCGCCGTTGCAGGGCCGCCATCGCCACTGTACCCCGCTTGGCCATTGCCGGCGAACGTTGAGATGATTCCATTGGGCGATACTTTGCGAACTACGTGATCTCCGCTGTCTGCAATGTACAAGGATCCATCTGCCCCAACGGCGATCCCACTTGGTGCGATTTCAGCGGAGATAGCGGGTCCCCCGTCACCGGTATCGCCAGCCGTCCCGTTTCCGGCAATGGCGGGCATCGCGAGAGAGAAGCCTTCGACACTCTCGGTGTCGCCTGTTCCAAGGTAGAGAGCACGGGCATTCGGATCATAAACATGGTGAATGCTCAAGGTCCAGCCGCCGAGCTTCTCCCTCGTACTATCCCAACCGCCTACGGAGAAGTCTTGAGAGGTATCGAGGGTCCCGGACCAATCCTGGTGGATTTCGAAAGTCCCGCCTACGCGGGAACCGTTGATTTGCAGGAAATGCATCGCACTATTTCCCTCCCAGGGGAAACGAGAAAGGAGCGGAAGCACGGATGCATCAGTGGTGTAGTAGTACAATGGGTAGCAATAAGCAATCTCTACGGTTACAGGTACCTTGCCTTGAACAGGTCTCCCGTAGAGATCCGTGCTTGGCGACACATAGTCATAGCTGAGATTGGGGGCCGCCGGGAAACTCTGGGTGGATACTTGGCCTTCACACGAGACTGCTACCTTGATGGATTGCAGGGAAGCCGGAACTTGGCTTCCGCTCAGAGGGATATGGAGAGATCTTCCTGCGAGCGCTCCAGCCTGGCGGTCGCTGTTGTAGGTCAGGTGAAAGGGTGTGCCTGGAACGGGCAACATCTCTTCGAGGATCTGATTGCGCACTTGAATGATCGATCCCGGGGACTGACAGTCGTTGTTTACTCCCCCATCTTCGGCGGTCGGTGCCTGCTGATCGGGCGCTACCGCATCGGGCGGCGGTCCGCCGCCCCAGTTCCAATCCCACCAGGAGAAGTGGCTCACGGCAACGCGCCAGAGGCTCTGCCCAACTTGGTAGAGCGTGGCTACCTGCTGCCGCTCGGCGTCGGTGATGCCCAGGGCTTGCAGTGTGGTTTCCGTGGCCGGTGTCCCGCTCCCGTCCACATCCAGGTCCGCCATGCCATTGGTGATGGAGAGGATGCGCACCACAAGTCCGTTGGCCGAGGGAATCCAGGCCGACCTTTGCGGGTCGTAGTACCCCGACGGCACGGCGTTCCCCACGGGGAAATTGAGGAAGTTCTCCAGGTAGCAGGCCACGGGCTGGCTGAAGGTGACCCCCTGCGCGCCCGCGGGGGTGGTCTCGTCGGCACTCAAGTCCACGCAGTAGGTGTAGCCGCTCTCGAAGGGCAGGTCGCCCGGCATGGCCTTGGGACCGTTCGGGCCGACCGTACATTCGGTGGCCCGGATGTGCAGGACCGAGACCGGCTGCGTGCTGCCATCGGGCAGGACGAGGGAGGCCGTGGTCCCCGCCTGGAAAAGGAGCGTCGCCCGGCGCGTGCCGTTAGCGTCGGTCTGGGCGGAGCCGCGGGCCACCTGGATGGAGGTCGTGCCACCGAAGGTAATGGCCGTCACCTGGGAATCAGGCTGGATCAGGATCACGTCGGGTAGCCACCGGTAGTCCCGCCAGGGGGTCTGCACTTGCCTCTGGGCCGTGAGATAGCCGGCCATCGCGTAGTTCACGGTGAGCGGGCCTCCGCCGTTCACGACCAGATCGAACATCCCGTCCAGGCGGGAGAGGGTCTGGCCGAACTCGGGATGGCCGGCGACGGTGATGGTGACGCCCGGAAGCGGTTGTCCGGCAAGGGTCTCGACACGCCCCCTCAGCACCGCCACCCGGCGCGGATCGATGGTCCCAGGAGCCACACCCGTCTGGATGGGCGGGGTCCCGGCGTAGAGGAACTGGGTGGCCGTGTACAGGTCCGTCACCACGGTGGGGTCGAGGGGCGGTGCCACGGTCGAGGGATCGGGGGGGATGGTCCCGCCGCCCCCGCTTCCGCCCGGCACGGTGACAGTGATGGGGCTGCTCCCATTGCCCGCCAGGTCGATGGCCACCAGGGTGAGATTGTTACCCGCCTGGGCCGCGACCTGGGCCGAGAAGCTGCCGTCCGCGGCCGCGGACGCGGTGGCCTGCGCCGACGAAGCGGTGTCGGTGATCTGCACGGTGGTGTCCGCCTGCGTCGCCCCGGCGGCGCCGGAGACCGTGGTGCTGCCGTTCGTCACGCTGGAGACGGTGACCAAGCTGGAGTTGACCGGAGGAGGGGGCACGGTCTTGACCGTGAAGGCCGCCGTGGCGCTGCCTACGTTGCCGTCGTAATCCGCTACCTGGGCCAGAAGGGTATGGGCTCCGTCCGCGAGACGGGAGGGGACGGTCCCCGTGGCCCCGCCGGGGCCGAGGGTGAGGGCCGAGGTGATATCGGTGCCATCCACGGTGACCCGGCGCGAAGCCACGTTCACGCCGGTTCCACCGGGGTTGTCCTGGTACTCGATGGACACCGCCGGCTGGGGCTTGTTGGTGTAGCTCCCGTTCTGGGGCGCGGTGATGAGCACCGTGGGCGGGGTCGTGTCCTTGATCCGGTTCCAAACCACCGAGCCGTTGCCGGTGAAGGTGTTGGCCCAGAGGTTGCCGGTGCCGTTCACGTTCCCGTTGACCGTGAGGGAGGAGAGCGGCGCGTAGACCTGGAAGTCCCCGGAGCCATTCCCGTTGAGCGAAACGGCGGAGCCGCTGGTCTGAAGGAAGAGGCACCCGGTGGGATCGCCACCGGCGTTGAGCGTGCACCGGCTGTTGAGGCTGATGGTCCCCGAGACGACGAGGATGACCGGCCCGCTCACGGTGAGGGTGGTATTGCCGTTGCCCGAAAAGGAGGCCAGGGAGTAGATACCTCCGGGCAGCGTGCAGCTCTTGTTGCCGTTGAGGGTGAAGTTGCCGTTCTTGTCCAAGAACCCCGCAGGGATGGCGGCGTTGTTGTTGCTGGCTTGGGCATACTGGGCCCAGGCCCCTACCCCTGCATCGTCGCAGGTGAGGGCGGTAGCCGCCGGTGCCGTGGATCCGGCCACCTGGCCGGAGGTGCCATTGATGGAGACCTGCTGCCCCGGGCCCGGCGTGGCATTGCCGTCGATGGTGTTGCTGCCGTTGACCGTGATGGGCCCGTTCGAGGCGATGTTGCCCCCGAAGCCCTGCGCTCCTCCCGGTGCCGGCAAGGCATAGATCTGGGTGTGCCCGTTGACCATCAGGGAGGAACAGCCAAACCAGGCGAAACGGGCGAGGCTCGAAGGAAGCGGGGGCGTCCCGGCGTCTTCCGAGAACAGGCTCAGGGCCTCGCCTGGCAGGGAGAGGGTCTGGAGAAGGCTTCCCGTGGCATCGTACTGGAACAGCTTCTTCCCCCGGCTGACCCAGATCGCTCCCGAGGCGGGATCCACGAGGAGGTGCGCGGGGGCGAGGGCCTCCTCGCGTTGATCCGCCGGCGGAAGCGGCACGGAGAAGGTAGGCGAGCACGCAGCGTCCAGGTGGAGGAGGCTCGTGCCCGATGCCAGCCACGCCGACCCTTCCCGGCCCGGTGCGACCGCCTCGCCTCCCTCGGCGGCTTCCCGGCAGAGCAAACGCCCGGTGCTGTCATAGCTGCAGAGCTCCTTATTCGTCAGCACCCACAGGGCTCCGGAGGCGGGATCCACGACCATGTCCAGGAGGGTCGCGGTGCGCTCCAGGAAGATCGATTGGGTCACCGCCTTCGTCGAGGGATCCAGGCACAGGACCTGCGAATCCAATCCCACCCACAGGTGCGCGTGGATGGCATCCACCGCGAGGCGCCGGATGGTCCCTTCCAGGGGAACGGTGTTCAGGAGCAGCTCCGAGGACGGGTCATATTCGTAGAGGGAGGAGCCGGCCGAGAGCCACAGGTGGCCATCCGCCGGGTTCACCACAAAAGCAGTGGAGCCGGAGGCCTGCTGGACCACGGAGGCGAGGGATTCGGGGGTAGTATCGGCCAGGACTGCGCCACCGGCGCTGAGGGCCTGGAGCCGGCCGGCCCCATACCACCAGACCTTGCCCCGGGCGGGGTCAGCGGCCCCCACCACGGGCTCAGCGACGGCCGGGCTTTCCAGGACGGGCACGCTGGAACCTGACGCGATCTGGTAGAGTCCGGAGGCCGTGGAGACCCAGACACCCTGTCTCAGACTACCGCTCACACTGCCGGGGAACTGAACGTCCTGCGCACACAGTGATGCCAGCAGGGTCACCCCAACGACCGCGCACATTCCTCGGATCCCGCTCTTTCCCAGCATGGATGCCTTCCCTCTCCATTCTCCATACGGCAATCCGGCCGGCACTGCGGCCAAACCGCCTTGCTCTCTGGTTGTGTAATGACCCCCTTCGAAGACCGAGCCTGTTGGCGAATCTGGGCGTGAGGCTACTCCCTCGGATCGCTCGTTGTCAAGGGCCCTCTCCGCGTAGCTCTTGGTCTCCACCCGGAGCAGAAGTTGCCCGCAGGCTTTCGGTCGATGCCGAAAGGGCACGCTGCCTGGGAAACCTGTGGGAGCAGCGCCGGAAAGCAAGAGGGGCCTGGGCTGTCCGCCGGAGCCAGGCTACGGGAGCTTTTCAACAGAGTCCGTGGAAAAGGGGCCTCTTTCCGTGGGGTGGAGGGCACTGAAGGCCTGGAAAAGGAACACCGATTTTGGATTGTGCTGAACGGAGCAGCACAGCGGCGCTTCTTCCTCCCAGCCGGCCACAGGACAGCCCTGGGGCCCGAATCCGGCGGGCCCCATCCCTTCTACCAGCCCCCCTCCGTTTCGCCCGTCCTGGGCCGTTCTAGGGGGCCGTTTCTGGAGAAGGAGTCCGGATCAGCTCCCATCCCCAGCTTGCCCCCGAGGAGAGCCCCTGCCCAGGTTCTCTTTCCCCCTCACCGGCTCCGGCTCCAGAAGAGGTCTTCCCGCATGCGCTCGTGCGCCAGCTCCCGCGCGGCTTCCTCCGGGTGCAGGGCCCTCATGGCTTCCCGGCCGATCTCCTTCAGCTCCGCGTCCAGGGTCCGGTCGTGTTGCACGCTCCCACTGGCGAGCCCCTCTTGGTAGCGCCCCAGTTCCTCCGCGTGCTCCAGCGACCGCTCGCACCGGCTGTAGGCGTTCCACGCATTGCTCTCGCGCCCCGCCTGCTCCCGGAGCCATTCCCGCGTCACCGGGCCACCCCTGTCCACCTCCAGCCGGGCCATCTCCAGGCTCTCCTTCGGCCGCCACACCCCGGACTCCAGCCGCGCCTGGTGCCGTGCCTGAATCTCCGGGTCCCGCTCCAGGCTCGCTTCCCGGTGCCGCTCGTAGCCCGCGGCCGCCGGGCCGTACAGCCCTCGCCGGGCTTCCTGCCGCTCCCGCTCCTCCTTCAGCTCCACTCGCTGCTGCCGGACTTGGTGCAGCTCGCGCTGCAACTCCCCGGTCTCCGTATGCCCCGCTTGCTTCAGGTACTGGTGATACGACTCCGCCGCGGTCTGCACCCTCCACCGGTTCCCTTCCACCTCGGATGCCGTCCGGCCGCCCCACCATTGGTCCACGATCTTGCCCCTCCAGCTCTCATCCCGCTTCTGTTGCTCCGCCGCTGCCGCCCACTCCTGCCGGCTGCGCTCAGCTCCCTCATGCGACGACGCCAGGACCGACTCCCGCCGCTCCAGGGCCTGGTCCTTGGCCGCCAGCTGCCACACCGCGGCCTGGGCCTCCCGGCTCTCCCGCAGGATCTCCGCGGACCCCACCGGTCCGCCTCGCTCCCGCTCCACCGCCGCCACCGCCAGCGACCCCTTCTCGTCCCACGTCCCCCCCTCCATCCGCGCTTGGTGCCGCTCCAGGATGCCCCTCTCCCGCTCCAGCTCGCTCTGGGCCCCCTGAAAGTCCACCAGGGTCCGGTTGTACTCCCGGACCTCCCGCACCACCCGCCCCCGGTCCGGGTCCAGGTGCTTCCGCTCCATCGCCGCCGCCGCCGGCCCCAGGTGCCGGGTGGGCTCCCGTTCGATGCCCTGGGCCCGAAGCGACCGGTGGTCGATCCGCTCCTCCCGCCCGGCCCGCTCCAGCGCCCGGTTGGTGTGATCCGCCCACTGCTCCCGCCAGTGCTCCAACTGCTCCGGCCGGTTCCACTCCCGGTTCTTCGCTCCAAACCCCTCGGGGGTCACCTCGCGCATCGTCACCAAAACGTGCGCGTGGGGATTGTTCGGATCGTTCCGGTGAATCGCTACGTCCGCCACCATGCCCCGCTGTACGATCTCTTCCTTCACGAAGGACCGGACCAGCTCTCGCTGTCTTTCCGCATCCAGCTCCTTGGGCAGCGCCAGGTTGAACTCCCGCGCGAGCTGCGCGTCCTTTCGCTTCTCCGCACTGTCCACCGCGTTCCAGAGGCGCTCCCGGTCCTGCATCCATTCCGGAGCGCCAACAGGGGTATGGATTTCGCTCTCGACCTCTTGCCGTTTCGTGTAGTCGTGCGTCTGGTCCGTGCGCTCTTCATGAAGGCGCTCCCCGGACCGGTACGCCGCCGCAGCCACCACGCTCCGGCCGGATGATCGCCCGATGATCTGCGCCGACAAGTGGTAAATCGCCATGACCCTATCTTCTCCAGAGGTCCAGGAGGGCGGAGCCCTCTTGGCGCACAACATCGCGAAGCGATGTATAAGTGCGCCTTTCGGATATTCCCCCCAACGGCCCTCCGCCGTCAAGCGCCCCGCTCTTGCCGCCGATGCCGGGGGAGCGTACCGTGGAGAATAAGGAGGACACGATGGCAGGGAAGACCATCGAAGACCGCATCCGCGAAGCGGAAGAGAAGGTGAAACAAGCCAAGGCCCGGTTGCAGAAGCTGGAAGCCCTCCACAACCAGCGGGAACGAAAACAGCGCACCCGGCGCCTCATTCAGGTCGGCGGCGTCATGGCTCGGCTTGGAGTGGAGACCGTGGAACAAGCCGAAGCGCTCCGCAAGGCGGTGATGGACGGATCGGACAAGTTCAAAGAATGGTGGATCCGGACCGTCGGACCGCTGCCGGTCGAACCGGCAGAGGCCACCGGGGAGAAATAGCCGGTAAGAGTCCGGGTAACAGAATGGGGGTACCCCATGGGATCGACAAAAGAGTGGGTTGCATTCTCCGGAACGCTCAAGGGTATTACCCACCCAGGCCTTGCTGCAACATGCTCGGGACACGCCTTGAAAGTCACGCTTATGCTGGGCGGCCCCGTGGGCTGGGATCGGTTCGAGATTGAGCGCGTGTCCCAGGAATTGCCTTGGGGGTGGTATGAGTTCAGCGCCAACGGCCAGACCGGCCGCGTTGAACTCACCCCCAACGGCTGGCGCTCGCCTACCTGACTCACGAGATGGCTCCGGCCGCCCCCCCCCGCGAAGAACCCCGCGCTGGGAGCCACCAGGAGCAATGAAAGAAAAGAGGCCCATGGGATTCCCTTGCCTGCCCCCGTTTCGTTCAACCTGGCCCCTCCTAGCGCGTGAGAGAAAGAGAGCACTGCTTGGGTGGGGCCTTGCTTCGTGGTGGTGTCTTTCTTCTCGTTTCTCTCTGCCCTAGCAGTAGGCCCGAGCGGAACGGTGGGAAACCCCGGCCGAAGGCCGAGGGTTTTCCACGGGACCGCCGGGCTCTACTACAGGTATCTTTAACTACAGGTTCTTTAACTACAGGAGGACATGGGGAAGGCCCGCACATAGGAGGTTTGATTGGGGGTCTTGTGACCGTTTATGCGTGGAAAAAGGGCCAACTTGTGACCGTTTATGCGTGGAAAAGGCTGTTTCCTTGTGACCGTTTATGCGTGGAAAAAAAGCTGCTTCCACAGGCTTTTTAACAGGCGATAAGGCAGATGAGGCTATTTGTTGGAGGTAAGCTTGTGGACGTCCGGCTTGCCGGGAGGGAATACTAATACTGTCGCATCAGAGTGGAGCTTCCGCGCATCGGGATAGACGGCCTGGACTCGGCGTAAAGCCCGAAGAAAGCGCTGTTTGAAGTCGCGCTTTCCAGTAGAGGTAGTTGGGTACCCTGCCCCAAATTGCATCTGAAGCGCTTCCCATGGGATCCGGCTGGTTTTAGTGGAGTAGCTGTTCCTGTAGGTAGTCCAGAGGTAAATATCGAGTGCCATGGGGGATTGTCGGAGGTACTTGAGAGCAAAGAGCGAGAAGGGAACCGGCCGGTCCTGAATCTCCCGGGCGAATTCCTCGGTCAGGATGATGTAGGACTCCCACAGGGATGCTTGCGCTGGGCTTCTGGGGTCCCACCAGAGGTAAGCCTTTGATATGGGTGTTACGTTCTGTAGGATCGTTGAAGAACCATCGCCGTAGCGGCAGCTGATAGTGCAAGAGAAAAGGCGCTCCATTTGCGTCTTGATCCTCGATATGCTTCCCCATCGCCCCCCCGTGGGGGCCAGGTCCAGCTTCCGCATGAACTGGCTCAGGCTGTTCCCGAGAATGAGCGTCCTGGATTTCGTGCGAATCGTTTCGGTAGTCACCCAACACAAGAGTAATCGCGGGATGGATCCATACGGGAGGCCGGCCTTCGGGTGGGCCATGATGGCGAGCGAAAAGGCCCCATTCTCCCGGAGGAACGTGTTCCCCTTCGGACGACTGTGAGGGAGGGTCGCCAGCACCAAGGCGCGTGCCATGAAGCCCACCCCCCCCACCTTCTCAGCCGCCTCCAACTCAACGGCTAGGTATTCTTCAAAGAGACTTGCTAGCTTGCTAGCATGCTTGGTTGCTTCTGGCGGCAGGTCCGAATCCACGCGGATCCCCCTACGCTTTCCCGGCGGGCCGCAAGCTCCCGGTTACCCTAGGTGCCTCTCGATGAACTCCCTCAGCGCCTCACTCACGATATCCGAAATCGTCACCCGGCGACTGTACTCTTTCGAGAGTTTAAGGGAAAGTTCCTTAAGCTGCAAAATCATCGGTTCCGGCACGTAGGTACCGAGAGAGGTCTTCCGAGGCTCGGCCGGGGCCGCCAGTGGCGGCGTAACAGGCGAAACCGGCGCCGGTCCGGTGGCCGGCCTGACCGCTTGCCTCCAATCTGCGTGAGACGCCTTGGTCGTCACGATTGCACCTCCAGTCTGCGCTTCACTTCATGCGCGAGTTCATACATCTCGTTGGCCGCCGGCGAAGAAGGTGCGTAGACCGTGACCGGCACGCGCTGGGCGGCCGCCTCGGCATGGGTTACGCGGGAGACGACCATCGTCTTGGCCAGGGGCACACCGAACTCCTTCAGTGTCTCCCTGGCCATGCGAACGGAGGTGGTCCTTGCCTTGATGTGGTTGAGAACTACCAGGGCGGGGGCCTTCGTTTCGGCTATGGCCTCCAGGAGCGGAGCCACGGCCCTGATGTCGAGGGGACTAGGGATGACCGGAATGAGTACCAGGTCGGCTGACTGCATGACCGCGGCGCTAACCTGGGCGTCCAGCGGTGGACAGTCGATCACTAGGAGTCCCTTCTCCGCCGAGTCTACCTTTGCGAGGAGGGCCTGTAGAGAGGCCAAGTCGGGTGCGTGGATCACCGGGAGGTCATCCAAGTCGGGGAGCCACCCGGCCGCGCTTCCCTGCGGGTCGGCGTCCACCAAGATCGTCGGGATCCCCTCGCCCAAGATCGCGGCCAGGTTCACCGCCAGTGTCGTTTTCCCTACACCACCCTTCCGGTTTACGATCGCGAGCATCTTCATGAGGTTAATATACTAGCTGGTGTGCATGCTGTCAAGTATGCTAGCAAGCTAGCATTTTTACCTCCATTATACAAACTATCCAACTATAGAAGGACAAGCTCGCGTAGAAACCCTCTTTTCGGGACGAGCCGCCAGGTGCTTTGTTTTCAGTGTTTCTTCGCCCAATCCAGCACGGCGGCCCTAAGTGCTCCATGGAGGTTCACGTGCTGGGCCTTTGCCTTCGCGGCCAGCATGGCCCAGACCTCTTTCGGAAACCGGATGCTCTTGACCACGCTTCCTGTTTCTTGCCCATGCTTGGGGCGACCTCGCGTGGAAAGATGAAGTGGCTTCCAATCCTCCGGGTGTTGGGAAACATGATCCGCCGCGGCCGTGGCCTTACGGCCCCGAGCGATGCCGGTGTCGGGGACGCCAGCAAGCAGGTCCTTGATGTTCTTAGATTTCTTGGCCGTCATGGTTTCGGTCCCTTTCGTTTCTTGATCGGGAAGGCTGTCTTGACCTTTATGGTGTCTCCTGCTATTTGAAAAACGATCCGGTAAAGTCTCCCACCGTGCGTTTTCTCAAGGACAAGGAAACGGATGCCGCTGCGCGTGGATTCGTAAAGGTCGTCGTCTCCGCTGAGGGCCGCAAATATCTCCTCAATCAGGGGCGGCGTCATGCCGGGATGGCCGGATTGAATGTGGGCGGTATTCCCATCTTCGTCGTCCGGGTCATCCCAAAGAAACTCCAAGAGAGCACCTCCCGAATAAATGTAATACATTTATTCGGTCGTGCAATAGGGGGCCAAGTCCTGGGCTGATTCTCAGTGGCGGTGGGTGATAGGTGATGAGTATTGGGGCCGGGTTTGTGGAAGAATGGAAGCTATCGGTACGGGAACACGAGCAACCCCGCCGCCTTGGCCTTGGCGGCTTCCCCCCGGCGGTCGTAGCGGGCGGTGGTGGAGGGGTCCGCATGGCCGGCGAGCTTCTGGACAGTGGCCAAGTCGGCTCCAGCATCCAGGAGGTCGCTCACGAAGGTCCTCCTCAGGTCGTGGGGGGAGAAGGCTCCCACCGAGGCCTCCAGTGCCCGCTTCTGGAGAGCCAGGTAGACCGCCTGGGCGGTCATGGGCCGGATCTGGATCCGCCCGCCCTTCGCGACGGGGCAGAGGAGGGGTCCCGGCTCCGCCCCCCGGACGGTGACCCAGGCGGCAAGGGCCTGCTTGGCGCCGGGGGGGAGGTGAGTAGTCCTATCCTTCCGTCCCTTGCCCCCCCGAACCGTGACCACGCCGGTCTCCAGGTCCACACCGGCGAGCTCGAGACCCACGGCCTCCGCCCGTCGAAGACCGCACCCATAGAGTACGGCCAGAAGCGCCAAGTCCCGGGCCCCTGAGGGGCTGGGGTCGTCCATACAGCCATGGGCCAAAGCCCGTACTTCACCCGGCGAGAGGGCCCGGCCCCTGGGGAGGGTCGAGCTCTTCACACCCTTGAAGTCGGTGGCGGCCTGATAGTCGGCCAGGGTCATCCGGCCAAGGCGAACCGCCTGCTTGAGGACACCCCGGAGGGCGGCCAGGTGCTTGTTCACGGTGGCGGGACGGTAGCGGGCGATCAGGGCGGCCCGCAGAGCGGCCGAATGGGAGTACCGCAGCGCCCCCCAGGGGATCTCCGCCGCGGCCGCCTTCCCGTTACTCAGAAGGCCGGCCAGGGTCTCCAGGGTGGTGGCCATAGTCCGGCGGCTCTCCCGGGAGGGGAAGGTAGCCAGGTAGACGGCCACCGGGTTCCGGTCCAGGGGCCCGGGGGAAGGAAGGGGAGCCAGGGAGGCCTCCGGCGAAGAGAGCGCAATAGCCGCCAGGTCATCCGTCATCAGGGCCTCCTTACAAATCGCGGTACACCTCACGCCGGTGAGCGATGCGGATCACGAGCACCCACACTTCCGCGTCGCTAAAGGTGTACAGCACCCGGTACTCCCCCACCCGGGAGCTCCAGTAGACGCCCGCATGGCCCTTGAGCGGCTTGCCCGCGCCGCGGGGATCCTCCAGAAGCTTGGAATGGATGGCCGCCCAAACCTTCTTGGCGGCCGGCTGGCCGATCCGCTTCAGGTCGTGCGCCACGCTCTTCTTGAGCCGCAGCGCGAACGTCACAGCTTCCAACCCAGCTCAGCCAGGAATTCCGCTTCGGTCAGAACCGGATCCGTGGGATCCTTCATGCGCTCGACCGCGATTTCGTAATCGGCCCGCAGCTCGAGGTAGGCCTCGAGGGCCTCCCGGAGGATGGCCCCCTTCGGGCGCTTGCGGGCCCTGGCGACCTCCTCCAGCTGCTGGTACAGGTCATCGGGCAACCGGACGGCAGTGGTGGTCATGCGGTCCTCCTGATACTCAGTTTACATCGTTTGCATTCGGCGTCCAGGGCCGTCACCGAAGACGCTACTGTATGCCGGAAGATGGGGATACCCTGTGGGTCTGAAGGGAGATGCCGATGAGAGTAAACGACGGGGTGCTTCAGGCGATGAGTGCCTACAGGGGGGCAGAGCGATTCGTGATCTTCATCGTGCACCAGGAAACCGATCGAGCCCTCGTATGGGATGGAACGCCAGCCGGGACCTTACTCCCCCCACGGACGTCCCTTCGCGACTTGGATGACTGGCACTGGACCCTGTGGGACCGCAGCAGCCGGTCTTGCCTCGACGAAGATTCCGGGGCCGGAGGAGCGGCTCGGATCCGCGCCCGGCTCTGGGAACTCAAAACCAAGATGGCCGTGCCCGAATGAGGGTCCCGCAAGGCCTTCTCCTCTTTCGAGAGTGGGAGCCTTAACAAGCGAGTGGTAGAGGGGGAATTCCGTTCTCTGCGGGTTCCTGAGCGTACGTAAAGCTCCGTTGAGTGTGGGGGCCCCATCTTCCATGTGGCCGTCCGGTGTACGAAGAGCACCGGAGGCTTCCAGGGAAGGGAGAGGTCGCGCCGTTGGATTAGCTCTGAAGCTAGCTTTATATTCAGAACGAGGAGGAGGCGTGCCGGAGGAGAAGAGGCGGCGGTTCATCCTGTTCCGTGTCGTGTACGAGCTCGCCGCCGAGGATCCGCTGCCGGCGCGCCAGACCGAAGGACGGTTTCACGCAGGCGAGGACCTGAAGTCTCACACGTACTACCTGGCGGAGGAGGAAGACACCTGTTGGGCCGAGGTGAACGCTCACAAGGACCGGCCGGTGGACCCTCATCTCTATAGGGTGTTCCGGGTGGAAGCGGCTCTCTCCCGCGTGGTGGATCTGACAGAGCCCGCGGTACGAAAGCGCTACAGGATGACCCGCGGAGAGCTCGAGGATGTTCTTCACCGGGAGCCTTGCCAGGCGCTTGGAAAGCTTCTCCGGGAGCAAGGAGTGCAAGCCATACGCACCTATTCTGCCGCCCGCAAGGGTGCCGTCAACGTGGTGCTCTTCGCCGAGAATCTGGATGCATCGTGCGAACTACGGTGCCAGGAGAACCAGGAGGCGAAATGATGGGGCTCCCAGCCATGCTTGCCCGGCCCGCGCCGGCCGGCTTGGACCAGACTCCTCATCCGCGTGAGGGCCAAGGGCCGGATGGAGTGGCGCGGCTCCTGCCCTGTCTTTCTAACGCCTGGAGGACACGATGACGCACGTACGGGCCGAATCCAGCACGCTCCGCAATCACCGCGGCGATCTCGCGATTCTCTTGAAACAACTGAGGCAGCGCGAGAGGCTGACCCAAGAGGACCTGGCGCAGATCATGCGGGAAAGGGCCATGACGATCTCCCGGTGGGAGCGGCAATCCGCGACGCCCCGCCGGGAGGCTGCCGCCAAAGTGCGGCGGTTGGGGGAGCTGGAGCGTGAGGCCCGGGGGGTGCTGGCACCTGCCGAGTTCAAGGAGTTCCTGTGCGCTCCCCACCGGCTTCTGATGGGCCTGGCCCCCATGGACCTGCTCGACAACGACCGGACGTTTCAGCGTGTCCTGGACCTTGTGCGCGGCATGCAGGCCAGCGACGCCGTGTGAGGGAAGGTTCAGCCGGGGTAAAGGGGCCCTCTCTCACAGGGGTGCGTTTCTTGGGTAGCCGGCGATGGATCCCACCGCCCCTTCCCGCTTCGTTGATCCTGGCGCCTCCTGGGATGGCGTCTGCCGGCCGAAGCGGTCCGGAGGCCTCAAGAGAGGAGACGGGCTGTCCCTGGAGCGGAGGAACGGCTCTTTTCCTTTCGAGAAGTGGCATTCTCATAAGGAATACAGGGGGGGAACCTACCCCCTCAAGGTGGGCACAAAACTAGCTGGCCAGTGCGCCTTGGCCGACTAAGGCGGACCTGTTGCCGGTGAAAGTCAGTGTTCGGTCTGCCTGACTAGCTGGTATGCCACCTTTGCCTGGCACTCAGCGCAGGGGGGGAACGTCTTCCCCTTCACCATGGTGATTTCCTTGGGATGCTGAATGTGGTTGATCACCCTATAGACACCTGAAGTTTGGCACGTCTCACCCGTGGTCGGCATTTGGCACCTCCGCAACGAAATATCTCAAGCACCGCCCTTTGGAGTGAAAGGCTGGCTCGTCCATCCGCAGTGGGTCAGCTATACCTCGCCTTTTCCGCCGCAGTTGGGACAGCGAACCTCCCCGCTTCCGTCGCAGCGCGTGCATTCATCCGAAGTTCCAAGTACGGCCTCTGCGACCTCCGAAATGATAGGAATGCCTACATGTCCGGACCCTTTGCAGGTGGGGCACTTGATGGTGCCGTCTCCGTCGCACCTCGGACAGGTATCTTTAGCCATATCAACCTCCCCATGTGGGCAAGTAGACCTCCGAACTCGTCCGGTTCCCGTTGGAATCGTAGCCGTAATGGCTGGTGGCGCTCCCGTTCACCGTCACGTCCGTCAGCCTTCCGTCCGGGTCGTAGCTGTAACCGTAGGTCGTCACCCGCTCCTCCTCTTGAACTTGCGCTTGTAATCAATAGCATACAAAACGATCACAAGAGCGAGAGCAAGTTCTATAAGAAAAGCCAGGCTCCATGAGTAGATCCGCGGTTTGCCTGTCAGAAAGGGTTTGTCGAGGATCATCTGCAAACCCAATCCCAGTGAGTCCACGAGGGCGAACAAGGAAAGCCAGTCTGCGAAGTGTGCCCGACGGACTCTTCGGCTCCTTCTTAGCAGAACTGAGGCTCCGATCAAGACCGAAACAATAACCACGCCAATTCCTGCACTCTTTAGGTCACCGCCTGTGTAAGTGCCCGAGAGACTTTGAGAGAAGTTCACTATCATGGCAGCTCCTCAGATCCTGGTGGCCACATCCCCAGCGTTCTTGGATCAAGAATACCAGGAACCGTGAACTCCACATGGTTGTCGTTTGGAACATGCGCAGGCATT
>JAJXYW010000028.1 GCA_021780415.1 Acidobacteriota bacterium | reverse complement strand
TAGCCGCGGATGACGAGGTCCTCGCCGTTGGACATGCCGCCTTCGAGGCCGCCGGCGTTGTTGTGCTCGCGGGTGAAGCGGGTGAAGGGGTCGCCGGGTGGAACTGCAGGTCTCTCCGCTGCGTCTTCGCTGTGCGAAGACTCCGGTCGAGATGACAGAGCAGCGGCGGGCGGTTCTGGTGCGTAGGTGATAGCGTCGTGGACCTGGGAGCCGGGGGATTGGGCTGCGGTGACGCCGCGGCCGAGCTCGACGGCTTTGACGGCCTGAAGGCTCATGACGGCCTGGGCGAGGAGGCCGTCGAGGCGCTCGTCCCAGTTGACGTGAGTGCCGATGCCGGGGGGGAGGCCGTGGACGACGACCTCGAAGATGCCACCGATGGTGTCGCCGGTGCGGAGGGCGAGGTCGACTTCGGCCTTCATGCGGGCCTCGGATTCGGGGTCGACGCAGGCGAGGAGGACGTCTTCCCTGGTGGCTAGTGCGGCGATCTCGGAGAAGGTGGCCTCGCGGGAGAGCTCGGCGGTGCCGACGCGGGTGACGTGGCTGGCGACTTCGATGCCGAGGGCGCGGAGGAGCATCTTGGCGACGGCGCCACAGGCTACGCGGGCGGCGGATTCGCGGGCGGAGGCTCGCTCCAGGATGTAGCGGGCGTCGGGGAAGTCATACTTGAGGGCTCCGGCGAGGTCGGCGTGGCCGGGGCGCGGGGAGGCGACTGCTTTATGTTTTTCGGGGTCGCCGGTCTCGACGGGGAGGATCTCTTCCCAGTTCTTCCAGTCCTTGTTGGCGAGGGTCATGGCGATGGGCGAGCCGATGGTGCGGCCGTGGCGGACGCCGGAGAGAATGTGGGCGGTGTCGCGCTCGATGCGCATGCGGCCGCCGCGACCGTAGCCCTGCTGGCGACGCCAGAGTTCGTGGTCGAGGAAGGTTTGGTCGACGGGAATGCCTGCGGGGACGCCGCTGAGGAGGGCTACGAGAGATTCGCCGTGGCTTTCGCCGGCTGTTGAGAAACGAAGCATGAGCAATTGATTATAAAGCGCACTGAGGGGGGCCTGCGCGGACGACGGGAGTCGGGAGGCATCTCATTGTTCGCGCCGAGGGCTGGTCGCGGAGTTCAGGCTTCTGAAGAGGCCGTTCTTGAAGAACTGCGCTTGAGCGAGGGGGCGACGCACCGGTCCTTCATGCGTGTGGATGCCCACTGAAATATTCATATGCAATTCTTCGTTCCTTCACCAAACGCCGCCGGTGGCGACCTAGTCTGAGCAAGTCCTACCCCCCAAGCAGCTTCGTTCAATATTACTTTCACCCACTGGAGAATACCGATGCAGAAGAAAGTCCCTACCCCAAAAGCTTTCAGATATGCGGCAGTGTTGCTGGCATCCCTGCAGGTGATTGCCAGCTTTCCCGTAATAGCCTATGCCGAGACAGCAAGCTCAGCGCAGGACAACTCGGCTAAAACCCGCACGCCAATCAAGCACGTCATCGTGATCATCGGCGAGAACCGGACCTTCGACCACATCTTCGCAACCTACCAGCCGAAGCGCGGCGAGACGGTGGACAACCTGCTCTCGAAACACATCATCAACAGCGACGGTACGCCGGGCTCGAATTACTCGTACGCAACGCAATACTCCGCCGAGGATACGCATCGCGACAAGTACGAAAACAGTCCGCAGGAGAAATCCTTCTATCCGACGCTGCCTGTGCCTCTCGCGGGTGGCCCGACTACTCCGTACGTCTCGACGGTAGCGGAAGCCGAGGCCGTCGAGAATGGCCTTGCGCCGGACTACTACAAGTACCTCACCACAGGCGGCACCGGCCTGAAGGCGCATACGCCTGATACGCGCATTCTGAACTACAACAATCTACCTGCAGGGCCGTTCCAACTAACCCCTGGCGTGCCCTACGACGCCTACGCAGGCAGCCCTGTTCACCGTTACTACCAGATGGCGCAGCAGCTTGATTGCAATGCCAACTACGCAACCCGCACGAACCCCAGCGGCTGCAAGGCTGATCTATTCCCGTACGTCGAGGTCACGGTCGGCGCCGGAACCAACGGTTTGGCACAACCCATGCCCTTCACTCAGGAGACCACGGGCGAAGGTGGCGATGCGATGGGCTTCTACAACGTCCAGCAGGGTGACGCACCCTACCTCACCTCGCTTGCGAACGACTACTCGATGAGCGACAACTACCATCAGGCTATCCTTGGTGGCACAGGAGCTAACCACATCGCGATCGGTACCGGTGATGCGATCTGGTTCTCTGACGGCAACGGCAACGCGATTCGGCCGCCTCATGACACTACTCCCGGCGCCCTCGATGAGATCGAGAACCCAAATCCCCAGCCGAAGACCGACAACTGGTACACCGAAGATGGCTATGGCAAAGGAACGGCGACCGGCGGCGGCAGCTACAGCAACTGCTCGGACTCTGATGCTCCGGGTGTCCACGCCATGCGGACCTACCTCAGCACGCTCTCTCGCGAGGTCAACCCGAAGTGCGACACGGGCCACTACTACCTGCTGAACAACTACAACCCCGGATACTACGGCAATGGCAAGAACGCTTTTACCGATACGGCAAAGGGCAGCAGCGTTTTCACTATCCCGCCTTCGAACGTCCGGAACATCGGCGATGCGTTGCTTGAGAAGAATGTCTCATGGAAGTACTACGGGGATCAGTACAACAAATATGTCGCAGATCCTTACTACACTGATCCCACCAACGCCTATTGCAACATCTGCAACTTCTTCCAATATTCAACCTCTATCATGACCAACGCGCAGGTTCGCACGGCGCACCTTCAGGACACCGTCAACCTCTACCAGGATATCCAGTCTGGCAACCTGCCGGCTGTCTCCTTCGTCAAGCCCTCCGGCTTCGTCGATGGCCACCCGGCGTCGTCCAAGCTTGATCTCTTTGAGGGCTTCGTCAAGAAGATTGTCGACGGCGTCAAGGCGAATCCTGAGCTGTGGAAAGATACCGCCATCCTCGTCACCGTCGATGAAGGCGGTGGCTACTATGACTCTGGATACGTCCAGCCTGTCGATTACTTTGGCGATGGGACGCGCATTCCTCTGATTGTGGTCTCGCCTTTCACCCGCGCTGGCCACATCTCGCACCAGTACAACGATCACGTCTCGATCCTGAAGTTCATCGAGGCGAACTGGGGTCTCGATCCCATCACCCAGCGCAGCCGCGACAACCTGCCGAATCCCATCCAGGACCGCTCGAACCCGTACGTGCCCACCAACAGCCCCGCCATCGGGGACCTGATGGACTTGTTCACCTTCGGGCATAGCTCCGATCATCAAGACCACGACAACGACTAACGAGCAATCCTCTTGATAATGGTCCCGGCCAGGGTAACTGCACTGGCCGGGACCGTTCTATTTTTGGCCGGTTCGACGGGGTTAGGCTTTGGTGGGCTTGGGTGGGGTGGAGTTGAGGTAGGCCTGGGAGTTGAAGAGGGGGCGGTCCATGCTGCGGACCCATTCGGTGGGCTCGGAGGCGGAGCGGCCGGCGGCGGTGGCGTCGGCGAAGGCGTTGCGGAGAGCCTGGAATTTGGCTTCGAGGTCGTCGAGGGCGCTGAGGAGCATGGCCTCGGGGGTCATGGGGAGTTTGGGGCTGCCGAACTCGAGCTTGCCGTGGTGGGAGAGGATCATGTGCTCGATGAGGAGACGGAGTTGGGGCGGGAAGTCCTGCGCAGATGGCGAGAGTTTGGGATCCGCGGCCGAAGATGCAGGCCTCTCCGCTCCGTCCGCAAACTGCGCGGACTCCGGTCGAGATGACAGAGAGGGAGTGGTAGCGGCGGCGTTGAGCTGGGCGATCTTTTCGTGGAGCATGCCCTGGGCGATGGAGATGTGGCCGATGAGCTGGCCTTCGAGGGTGTAGTCGAAGCTGGAGCCCCAGGAGAGTTCGCGGATCTTGCCGATGTCGTGGAGGATGGCGCCGGTGAGGAGGAGATCGGGATCGACTTCGGGGTAGAAGGGCGCGGTGGCGAGGCAGACGCGGACGAGGTGGAGGACGTGCTCGAGGAGGCCGCCGAGCCAGGCGTGGTGGAGGCGCTTGGCGGCGGGGGCTTCGAGAAAGGCGGCGCCGATGGCGGGGTCGTCGAGGAAGGCGAGGACGAGGGCGCGGAGGTGGGGGTTGCGGAAGGCCTCGACGTAGCTGCGGAGCTCGGCGGCCATGGCGGGGATGTCGTATTGAGTGGTGGGAATGAAGTCGGCGGTGTCGATCTCGGAGGGGGCGGCGAGACGCATCTTGGAGAGAGTGAGCTGGAACTTGCCCTGGTACCTGGAGACCAGACCCTGGATCTTGACGTAGCTGCCGGTGGGGCAGGTCTGGAGTGCGGAGGCGAAGTCGTCCCACATGCGGGCTTCGAACTGGCCGGACTTGTCGGCGAGGGTGAGGGCTAAATATTGGCCACTTGGCTTGCGGTCGCGGGCGGAGATGGCGGCGACGCAGAAGTAGCTGGTGATGGGCTGGTTTTCAAAGCGTGCGGCGTCGGCGATGTAAAAGTCTTTCATGCTGAAGCCAAGGATACGACAGTCACAGGCCCCTAGACGGAGACTACAGGTGCAGAGACGGCAACGAGGGCCAATTGGCCCTCGTTGCGGTGGTGCGGGGATGAGGAGGTTACTGCGGAGGTGGGGGTGCGGTGGGGGTGGAGGAGGGTGCAGTAGCCGGCGACGCGAGGTTCGGATTGACGGTCGGGGCGACAGTGCTGGGTGCCTCGACGGGCTTCTCCTTCTGCTGCTCGAGACGCTTCTTGACCTCACCCTTCTTGCGCTTGGGGTGCTTGTTCTTCTTGTTGGCGACGTCGTCTACGCCGGCGATGCCGAGGGGTGCGGCCTGATGTTTTTCTGAGACGTCCTCGACGGGGGTAATTGCGACGGGACGCATCTCTGCCTTGGTCTGGGCCTTGGCGAGCTTCTCCTTGGCGGAACGCTCCTGGGCCTGGGCCTCAAGTTCGGAGATGCGCACCTTCTTGTGGGGGCCTGTGTCCTTGGGGGCAAACGGGTCGGCATCCTCATCGGCACCGGTACCGGTGGTGATGGAGGTGATGGATTCACTGGGCGACATGGCAGCACCCGGAGCCTGACCACCAATGACTGCGCCGGAGGCGGTCTCGGCCGTTCCGGTGGGAAGCGACTTCTCGGGAGCCTCACCGAAGCGGATCTTCTCGCGGCGGATCTTTTTGGGTTTGTAGGCCTTGCTCACAGTCTTGCCGCCAGACTTGGCGTCCTGCTTGGCGGCTCGGGCCGCGCGCTTTTCCGCCAGACGCTCACGCGCGGCGGCAAGCTCGACCTGGGCGCGGTTGGCCTTCTCCTGCTCGAGGCGCTGCTTGGCCAGTACCTTCTTCTTGAGGGTAGGCGACTTGTAGGCGGTGTACGCGATGACGGAGGAGCGAGCCTTCTGGCTCTGGGTGCCGGCATCTTCAAAGCCGGGAGCGACTTCCATGTAGGCATCCTCGCGGGCCTTGGTAAGGTAGGCGCGAAGGGCGGGCTGAAGCTGCTGGAAGTAGAGGGCCTCCTGTACCTTCTCCTGGACGGCGGAGAGCGGGGGAACGCCGGCCTGCTGGTGGGCGTCGACGTGCAGGATGACGTAGCCCTGACGGGTGCGGATGGGAGCGGTGTTGCCGCCGACGGGAAGCGAGAAGGTGGCCTTCTCGAGGATGTCGCCGAGGGTGCCGCGCTTGAAGTCGCCAAGGTCGCCACCGGCAGAAGCGGTGGGGCCGCCGGAGGAGGTCCGGGCGAGGTCGGCGAAGTTGCCACCGGCCTTGAGCTTGGCGGCGACGTCGTCGGCCGTGGCTTTGGCAGCGTCGATCTGGGCCTGGGTTGCGTTCTCCGGGGTGGGAATGAGGATCTCGCTGAGGTGGACCTGCTCGGGGAGGGTGAAGTCCTGCTGGTGGGCGTTGTAGTAGGCCAGCTCCTCGGCGTGGGTCATGTTGAGATGGCTACCGACCTGATCGCGGACAACCTGCTGGCGGATGATCTGATCGCGGATGTGCTGCTTGAAGTCCTCAAAGGAGACGCCCTGCTGGGCTGCGGCCTTTTCGAGAGCCTCCATGGAGGGGAGGTTGTTCTTCTTGCGGATGTCGTCGAGCTCGCGCATGGTCTCGGCGTCGCCGGTGATGCCGAGTTCCTTGCCCTTGGAGAGCAGGAGCTGCT
>JAJXYW010000162.1 GCA_021780415.1 Acidobacteriota bacterium | reverse complement strand
CGCGTCAAGGCCTACAACCTCGCCGCGACTCTCATCCGCAACCTCATCGACGCTCCCAGATTTCAGGAGTTCCTCACCCTCTCCGCCTACAACACCATCCTCAAAGAGGAAGGCTACAACGCTTAGCTGCCTCCCCTCGACGTTGCACCCGGCTGGTTCAGTGGTCCTCACACCCTGAACCAGCTACCCGCACGATCTGTCCTGCCCATCCGATTATCGCCGCGTCACGCATCCTATACATCCCATTGTCCCGGGCGTACACTCTCACCTTCATGGCACACCATGCCTGCGTGAGGCGTATTCATGGCCCGTCCTTATTGGAGCGGCAAAATCCATATCTCGCTGGTCTCCTTCGGCGTCAGGATCCTTGTCCCCGCCAGGCATGCCGCGACACCCCACAAAGCGACTGCCGCTCGCAAATGCGCCCAGGGCATACCCCTCGTGGACGCGTTGCGTAAGCCAGTAAATGATACAAAGATCACTGACACCCCTGCCGCACCTAAGCCCGCTTCACGGAAAGGGCCCACGCTGATTCGGGCCGCATCCATGGCGCACCCGCACCGCGAAGTCAAGCCAACCCGGACATCTCCCAGGCGAAAGACCGCATAGGAATCCATCATGGCAACCAGCAGAACCGTCCCATCGAGCATCATCCGCAAGCGCAATCCCCAAGCGAGCGCCGCATCCAGCGCCATAGACGAGCAACTCGCGCGCTACCGCTCCATACGCGACTTCAACCTCACTGCCGAGCCCTCCGGCTCCAGCCCCTCCAATCAATTTTCCATCCGCAGGCCCGCCGTATCGCGCGGCCTTCCCTTCGTCATCCAGATGCACGATGCCTCGCATCTCCACTACGACTTTCGTCTTGCCTGGGGCGGCGTGCTAAAGAGCTGGGCCATTGCCAAAGGTCCCAGTTACAACCCGCAGGAGCGCCGCCTCGCCGTCGAGGTCGAAGATCACCCTCTCGAATACGGTGGCTTCGAGGGCATCATTCCCAAGGGCCAGTACGGTGGCGGCACCGTCATGATCTGGGACCAGGGAAGCTGGTGGCCACAGCTCGGCAGCGAGAACGTCCAGGCCTGTCTCCGCAGCGGCCACCTCAAATTCGAGATGAATGGCGCCAAAATGAAGGGCAAGTGGTCTCTGATCCGCATGAACAGCCATTCAACAGACACGGCCGATGCCAGCGCCAAGCCCCATTGGCTCCTCATCAAGGAGCACGACAAGTACGAGCGCGGCCCCGGGGACCCAGCCATCACCGAGGAGCGCCCCAACTCCGCCGTCACTGGCCGCTCCATCCCCCAGATCGCCGCCGCCCACGACCACGTCTGGGGTGCAGCCAACGCCGACCCTGATCCCGCCGAATCCAGCGCCTCACCATCGCACAGCAACGCCCCAAAATCGAAGCGCCGGCCAAACCACGCCGCATCCATCAGCCTCGACGCTCTCCCCCGCGAGTCTCAGCCCGACTTCATCGCCCCGCAGCTTGCACTCGAAGCCACCGCCACCCCCACCACCGGCGACTGGCTCCACGAGCTCAAGCTCGACGGCTACCGCATCCAGGCCCGCAAGTCCGGCTCCGAGGTTACCCTACTCACCCGCAAGGGCCTCGACTGGACCCACCGCATGCCCGTCATCGCCGCCGCCATCGCCCAACTCCCCCCACACACCTGCACGCTCGACGGCGAAGTTGTCGCCCTCGACGCTCACGGCAACTCCAGCTTCGCCCTCCTCCAGGCCTCCTTTCATGACGCCCAGGGGCACCCCCGAACCTACTTCCTCTTCGACATTCTCCATCTCGACGGCCACAGCACCCGAGACCTCACCCTCCGCGAGCGCAAGCAGTTCCTCGACCACCTCATCCCACCCCACAGTGAAACTCTCCGTCTCTCCGAGGACATCCCCGGCAACGGCGACGACGTCTTCAGCCACGCCTGCCAGCTTCACGCCGAAGGCATCATCTCCAAGCGCGCCGACGCGCCCTATCGCAGCGTCCGCTGCTCCGACTGGCTCAAGTCCAAGTGCCTGCGCGAGCAGGAACTCATCATCGGCGGCTTCACCCTATCCGCCGAAGGCCCCGATCGCATCGGTGCACTGCTCCTCGGCTACTACCCACCACTCACTCACGGTAAGCACACGCCCGCGAAGCTCATCTATGCTGGCCGCACCGGAACCGGCTTCACCCAACAAATCCGCCGAGATCTCCTCATGCGGCTCGTCCATATCCGTGTCCCCGAACCGGCCTTCGACCACGTCCCGCCGGACGCCGCGCGTGGAGCCTACTGGGTCCGGCCCGAGCTCGTCGCCCAGATTCGCTTCGCCACCTGGACCTCCGACAACCTGGTCCGTCAAGCAGCCTTCCTCGGTCTCCGCGACGACAAATCCGCCGCTGAGGTCACCCGCGAATCTCCCACCGTAGCCCCGAAACCCAGAAGATCTGCCCCCGGACGAAAGCAGGAATCCCCTCAGCCCGAGAACCCGAAACCCATCTCCCCACGCGCCCATGTAAGCCTTCATCCTGCGACTCTGCAAAAATTCTCGCTCCCAACCCCGAAGCCAAGACCCCGGCCCCTCGCCGCTCCTGCCATCCTCCATCTCACACACCCCGACAAGGTCCTCGACCCCGAAACCGGCCTCACCAAGCAGCAACTCGCCGACTACTACGCTGCCGTCGCAGACCGCATGTTCCCCCACATCGCCAACCGTCCCCTCAGCCTCGTCCGCTGTCCCGACGGCACTGCCAGGCCCTGCTTCTTCCAGAAGCACATCAACACCGCGATCCCCCCGGGCATCCGCACCATCGCCATCACCGATAAGACCTCCGACCAGCCCGAGCCCTACATCACCGTCGACAGCCCCCAGGCCATCCTGTCCTTCGCCCAGTTCGACGCCCTCGAGATCCACCCCTGGGGCTGCACCAACCAGCACATCGAGCATCCCGACCGTCTCATCTTCGACCTCGATCCAGACCCCACCCTCTCCTGGCTCACCCTCGCCGCCGCCGCCGCGGAAGTCCGCCAGCGTCTCAAGAACGCCGGCCTCGAGAGCTTTCTGAAGCTCACCGGAGGCAACGGCCTGCACGTCGTCGCACCCATCGAACCCACCATCACCTGGGCCGAACTCAAGGCCGCAGCCCGCGCTGTCGCTCTATCCATGCAGCGCGACAACCCCGCCCTCTACATAACCAAAATGACCAAATCCTCGCGCCACGGCAAGATCTTCCTGGACTACCTCCGCAACCAGCGCGGCGCCACTGCAGTTGCCCCCTACTCCCCCCGCGCCAGCTTCGGAGCCCACGTCTCACTGCCCCTTCCCTGGTCCTCACTCAACCACTCCACCCATCCCGTCTTCTCCGTCTACAACCTCGACGTCTGGCGCAGTCGTCTCCGTACCGACCCCTGGAAATCGCTCCTCTCAACCCAGCAGCAACTCCACCCCTTTCACTTCGCCGCCCTCTAGGAGCCTGTCCAATAGCTCACAATACTATGTCCTCTCGACCGGAGCCATCCGGCCTTTTGCGTGGCGGAGCGGAGAGCCTCCTGTATCCAATCCCTTTGTCGTTGCATGTCTCCTACCCTCAGGTGCCGACCTGCGTTTTTTGGACAGATCCTAAGCCACCAGAAGACATTCGCGTTCGCTGCTACTCTCGCTGTGCCTGTGTTCTTCGCCATCATCTGAAGCGAAGCCATCCTCAGCGTCACAGGGTTGGTTCACCTATTTCGCTGCGCAGGAGCATCCCGCTCCCGCATCAACACTGCAACAATTCACTTCGTCCTTCCTGCCCTGCACGCCATGTCCTCAACGGTATATCTTGATCTCACGGTATAGAGTTGAGGACGCGCGTGACCGATCGATTCATCTCCGGAATGCTCACAAAATATCACCCCGCCAACAAGGTTCGATTTGTTACCGCAGCCTCGCTCTTCGATGGCCACGACGTTTCGATCAACATCATGCGCCGCATCTTGATCGCCAACGGCGCGGAGGTCATTCACCTCGGCCACAACCGCTCGGTGGACGAGATCGTAACAGCCGCCTTGCAGGAAGATGTGCAAGGCATTGCGGTGTCCAGCTATCAGGGCGGACACGTTGAATACTTCAAATACATGATCGACCTCCTGCACGAGCGAGGAGGCGCCCACATCAAAGTCTTCGGCGGCGGCGGTGGCGTCATCGTTGCTGACGAGATCGCAGAGTTGGAGGCCTACGGTGTAGCTCGCATCTTCAGTCCCGAAGATGGCCAGCGGATGGGTCTGGCGGGCATGATCCTGTCCATGATGCAGGCTTGCGACACGGACCTTTCCAAGTACGCTCCCACCGACCTGAGCGCGTTGATCAACGGCGATGCAGCGTCGCGCCATCGAGCCTTGGCGCATTTGATCACTGCCCTCGAGAATGGAAAGGCCGATCCTGCCTTCAGAGCCGCGCTGCATCAGGCCGCCAACTCTGTCACCGTACCGACGCTCGGCATCACCGGGACTGGAGGCGCCGGAAAATCGTCGCTAACCGACGAGTTGATTCGCCGCATTCGCCTCGACCAGGGCGACGCTCTGAACATCGCCATGATCTCCATTGACCCATCCCGCCGCAAATCGGGCGGAGCCTTGCTGGGCGATCGTATCCGCATGAACGCGATCGCTCCCTGGAGCAGCCAGAGCCGCGTCTTCATGCGTTCACTCGCGACGCGCGAAGCCAGTTCGGAAATCTCTCTGGCCCTTCCTGACGTGATTGCCGCCTGCAAACTCTCTGGCTTCGATTTGATTATTGTCGAAACCTCCGGCATCGGCCAGGGCAACGCAGCCATCGTGCCGTTGGTCGATCTCAGCATGTACGTCATGACGCCCGAGTTCGGCGCAGCGTCTCAGCTTGAAAAAATCGACATGCTCGATTTTGCTGACTTCATCGCCATCAATAAATTTGATCGCAAGGGTTCACACGATGCGCTCAACGCTGTATCCAAGCAGGTTCAGCGCAACCGCGAACTCTGGAGCCAGCAGCCGGAACAGATGCCGGTCTATGGCACGCAGGCATCGCGCTTCAATGATGATGGCGTGACCGCGCTCTATCAGGGCCTGCTGCCAAAACTTTCCACCCTCGGCCTGCCGGTCAAACCCAGCACACTCAGTCCTGTGAACGTAAGGTTCTCATCCGCCAAACACGCAATCATTCCCTCCTCTCGCATCCGTTATCTTGCCGAGATCGCTGATAGCGTGCGCGGCTATCACCTCTTTGCTGCGAAGCAGGTCGCGCTGGCACGTGAGCGTCAGCAGCTGCAAGAGTCCAAGCGCATGTTGACCGCCGCGGGCAAGAGCGCCGACCTCGACGAACTGATCAGCGAACGCGATGCCAAACTCGACAGCGCGGTCAAGGATCTACTCGCAATGTGGCCGAAGACGCAGGCCGCGTATGCCGGCGATCAATCCATCATCAAGAGCCGCGATAAAGAGATTCACACCCAACTCGTCACAACAACCTTGTCGGGCACCAGGATCCGCAAAGTGGCTCTGCCGCGCTTTGTCGATCACGGCGAAATCCTGCGCTGGCTCATGCTGGACAACGTACCCGGGTCTTTTCCCTACACCGCTGGCGTCTTCGCATTCAAACGCGAAAACGAAGATCCAACCCGGATGTTCGCTGGTGAAGGCGACCCCTTCCGCACCAATCGTCGATTCAAGTTGGTGTCCGAAGGAATGGCCGCCAAACGCCTGTCGACAGCCTTCGATTCGGTAACGCTCTACGGAGCAGATCCTGCCTTGCGTCCCGATATCTACGGCAAGATCGGTAACTCCGGTGTATCGATTGCCACTCTCGACGACATGAAAGTCTTATACGGCGGCTTCGACTTGTGTGACCCCGCCACCTCCGTATCGATGACCATCAACGGTCCGGCGCCGACCATCCTCGCAATGTTCATGAACACCGCAATCGATCAGCAGTTAGAACAATTCCACGCCGATCACAAGCGAGAGCCAACCGACCACGAAGCCGCCGCCATCAAGGCCCGGGTCCTGAAAAATGTGCGCGGCACCGTGCAGGCCGACATCCTCAAAGAAGACCAGGGTCAGAACACATGTATCTTCTCTACGGAGTTTTCGCTAAAGGTCATGGGTGATATTCAGGAGTATTTTGTCCAGCATCACGTACGCAACTTCTATTCTGTTTCGATCTCCGGATATCACATCGCAGAGGCAGGTGCGAATCCGATTTCACAGTTAGCATTCACGCTGTCGAACGGATTCACCTTTGTCGAAGCCTAC
>JAJXYW010000093.1 GCA_021780415.1 Acidobacteriota bacterium | reverse complement strand
CGGTGGCTGCGCGGAGGGTACCTCCACAACTCGACGCGGATGCTGAATGAGGCGACGGGGCAGATGCAGCCGGGGAACTATTGCGGGTATGTGCTGATGGACGGGCAGGTGACGCAGCCGGATGAGGCGCAGCCGGCGCATGGGGTGTATCTGGGCGGATCGTACATGACGGTGCCGGAGGCGCTGAATGCGTACTCGCGGTACTACGAGGCGCGGCTGTACAAGGAGGGAACATTCCGGTCACGGCCGGGCGATGTTTTTGCGGCGGTGGCTTCGCGGACGCAATACAGCCCGGTGTTTACCGACAAGCTGGTGTCACAGGGCAAGACGGTGTGGCGAGGGGGAACAACGCTGACCGGAAACTACCTGTTCCGGACATCGCCGGGCAGCTATGTGAGCGTGGGGATGACGTACCTGTATGGTCCGGCGATTACGCCGCGGGTGGCGAATGGCCTGACGGCGCTGGCGAACTGGACGTGGTTTTTCTAGCGAAGGCGCGGCCGGAGTGGCACCCAAGCCACCCGGCATGGTGGGTGAGTCAGCAACAACAGACTGGGGGAAAGGAGCCGAGAGACTGCGGGCCTGGCTCGCTTTCCCCAATAACCAGGACTGAACCGGACTGATCAGGATCGATCCGGACCGATCAGGAGGCTATTGATCCGGAGGCGTGTTTTCATTGTCCTTTGGAATCGTGATGGTTTCATAGGTGGTCACAATCGCCATCTCGTTCCGAGCGGCCTTCTCATTCTTCGTTTCCGGGATCGCAAGGTTTGTAGACATCGTTGTTCCCCGCACTTCTTTCAGGAAGTACTTATCTCCGTATTTATGGAAGACCAGCTTACCCCGCTCTTCGACCATCTTGTCGTTGGGTTGCGTGAGGTGGAATATGGTCAGCCCGCTTTTGCGATTGCCGACGGTTGCGACGTGGGCACTGCAAGGTGCAATTCGGTAGGTTCCGGAAGGCATCAGATGGGAATTCCCGACATAGAAGCCGAAGGGAATCCTGGCCTGGACACCTTGCTGGGCGAACAACGGACAAGCAAGGAACAGGCCCGCAACAGCGAGAGTGAATTTCAAGGCTTTCATGGGCTCAGCTTCTTTGTCCCGGAGACAGCGGAGAGAGAATCTCTCCGGCTTCTGACGCCATCTGGTCTGCTCGCGCCGCATGGGCCTCAAGCAGCCCGGTGTGCAGCGATCTGCGCTGTCACCAGGAATTTTCGCTGTGCCATGATTGCGTAGCGACGCAATCCTGCCCCCCACCTCCATGGCTTCTGCAAAAGACCTGCAACCGGTACGAGGGGTTCTCGACACAACGTGACTTCAGCGTAGCTCTGTAGCGTTTACGTGCGGTGACTGACGTTACGCTTGAACGTGATGTAGAGGGTGGGTCGAAGCGTGTGGCAGTGCTTTTTTCAGGGCCGGTGAGGCGGGCGTGGGCGCCCAGTTCTCGACGCGCGCCCTCGCTATTCCTTTCAAGATCCGGGATTTCTGAGGCTGGGCGCGTGGGCTGGAGCGCGATCAGAGATCCCGTGCCTTGTTCAAATTTTGCGCGTCAACGCTTTCCGGGTTGACGTTGATCTTCCAGTTCCGCTGCGGTTCAGGTCCTCTCTGAACGTGGCTGAGCGGGCTTATTGCATGGGGACATGGAGGATGGAAAACAGGAAGGCCTGGGCATCTGCCTGCTCGAGGAGGGCTTGGCTGACGTTGGTGCTGAGGCCGTGGCCGGCGCTGGCGTTTGTGAGGAGGAGGACAGGCAGCTTGCTGGAAGAGGCGGCCTGGAGAGCGGCGGTCATCTTGCGGGAGTTAGCGGGGTTGACGCGGTGGTCGTTGTCGCCGGTGATGAAGAGGACGGCAGGATAGGGCGTGCCGGACTGGACGTGGTGATAGGGCGAGTAGGCGAAGAGGGCGAGGAACTGGTCGCGGTTCTGGACGGTGCCGTATTCGGTGATGTTGAAGCTGCCGTTGGGGTCGAGTTCGTTGCGCAGCATGTCATAGATGCCGACGAAGGAGACGATGGCGCGGAAGAGCTGCGGGTGCTGGGTGATCATGGCGCCCATGAGAAGGCCGCCGTTGCTTCCGCCTTCTGCGGCGAGGCGGCTGGAGCTGGTGTATTGGTGATCGACGAGGTATTGGGCGCAGGCGGCAAAGTCGTCGAAGACGTTCTGCTTGTGGGCGAGCATGCCGGCCTGGTGCCAGTCTTCGCCGAACTCGCCGCCGCCGCGGATGTTTGCGATGGCGACGACGAAGCCGTGATCGAAGAGGGAGCGGGAGGCGCCTGCGAAGGAAGGCGTGATGCTGATGCCGAAGCCTCCGTAGCCGGTGATGAAGGCGGGGCTGGAGCCGTCGAGCTTAGTGCCCTTGCGCATGAGGATGGTCATGGGGATGCGGGTGCCGTCTTTCGAAGCGGCGAAGACGCGCTCGACATCAATGTCGTCCATTTTGATGTTGGTGATGGTGTGGAAGGGCAGTGCGACGG
Organism: Acidobacteriota bacterium; assembly: GCA_021780415.1. Next base: position 3,825 of record JAJXYW010000093.1, on the reverse strand, counting down.
GATCGCCGGTGGCGGCGACGCGATACCACTGCTGGGGCGTGGTGTAGGTTGCGGCGCCGAAGAGGAAGGCCTGCGGGCCGTCGGGGACGAGCTCAGAGATGGAAGCCACGGGCGGGGTTTTGACATCGGGGAGGCGCTGGCCGGTGAGGGAGTAAGCGCGAATCTCTTCCGGGCCGCCGTGGATGACGATGAGGTAGAGGCGATCTGCGGAGACGTAAATGCGGCCGGGAATGGTTCCGGTGCCCTCAATGGCAGCATCAGCGGCAGGGACAACGAGTGTGGCGTGGGCGAGGCGAGTGTCAGTGGCGGGGAGATGAAGGATCTCACCCATGTTGGAGTTGCGGCGGCTGAGGAGCCAGATGCTGTTGTCCTGCCCGAAGACGGCGTCAACGATTTTGTCGCTGAACTGCGTGATGGGGTGGATTTTGCCGTCGGGGGTGACGAGGAAGTGCTCGAACTGGCCGCCGTCTCCGTTGGCGACGGAGATGATGAGGCGAGAGTGGTCGGGTGATGGGGCGAAGGTGATCTCGGCAATGCGGGGGAAATCTTTACCGATGATGTAGCGATCGTGAGAGGGGAGCTGTGCGAGGTCGTGGAAGTAGACCTGCTGATAGAAGTCCATGTCTTCAGCGGGGCGCTCGTGACCCTGGGGATAGCGGGTGTAGTAGAAGCCGGTGGAGTCAGCGTTCCAGGCCATATCTCCACCGCCGGTGGCGAAGTTGACGCGGGGGACGGTTTCGCCGAGCTGCTGGCCGGAGTTGTTGTCGATGACGTAGAGGGAGGCGTCCTCACTGCCGCCGGTGGAGACGGCGATCCCGGAGAGATGCCCGTCGGGGGAGATGCGGTACCAGTCAATCTGGAAGATGGTGTTGGGCTCGAAGGTGGCTGCGTCGAAGATGACGCGCTCGGACTGCATATTCTCCGGTGAATCAAAGGAGACGAGGCGAGGCGCAGGCTTTCCGGGGTCGAAGCGGAGGGCGAAGAGATGGTCCTGAACCACCTGGAAGGCAGTGTAGACGGTGTGGGCCTCGTCCATTCGCTGCTTGAGCTCATCGAGGATGCGGTTGCGATCGGGGAGGCGGTCCATATAGGCGGCGGTGTAGTCGTTTTGCGCGGTGACCCACTGCTTGACTTCGGGTGATGAGCCGTCTTCGAGCCAGCGGTAGTTGTCCTGCACCTTGACGTTGAAGTAGGTGTCGAAGACGGGGTGCTGAGGTGTCGCAGGGGGCGTGGAGACGGGGGCTTGCTGCAGGGCGGCTTGCGGAAAGGCAACAGAAGCGGCAAGGAAGAACAGACTTGCAGAGAGCATACGCATACGGAGAGCCTCCATTGGAAAAAATGCGTGAAGCGATGCTACCACCACGCGTCAAGGCTCGGGGACTGTGGAGGCGCGTCTCAGGCGAGGGGCAGTTCTGCGGAGAAGATGTTGAGGGGAGTGAGGCCCTGCTGGCGGAGAGCGCGGATGCTGAGGCCGTCATGGCGCTTGGCGAGGCGGCGGCCATTGTGGTCGACGACGAGCTGGCAGTGGAACCAGGCGGGGAGTGGAAAGCCGAGGGCGCGGTAGAGGAGAATCTGGCGGGCGGTGGACTTGAGCAAGTCAGCGCCGCGGACGACTTCCGTGATGCCCATGAGGGTATCGTCGACGACGCAGGCGAGCTGGTAGCTGGGGACGCCGTCACGACGCCAGACCACGAAGTCGCCGAAGTCAACGCCGGCGGTGAAGTGCAGGAGGCCCAGGTTCTGGTCATTGAAGGTGATGACCTCGCCATGGGGGACACGGAAGCGCCAGTTGAAGCCGAATGGATTGGCGTCGGGAATGGGGGGCAGGCGGTTGGAAGGGCGGCAGCTGCCGGGATAGACGGGCTCATCGTCCGGGTCGGCGGGTGGGTTTCCGGGGGCGGCTTCATGAGGCGCGGTGAGTGCGGCGGCGAGATCCTTGCGCGAACAGCTACAGGGGTAGAGGTGGCTCCCATTGAGCAGTCGCTGCCAGGCGTCAGCGTAGACGGCGCGGCGCTGGCTCTGGAGATAGGGCTCGCAGGGCCCGCCGATGTCGGGTCCCTCATGCCAGCGGATGCCGAGCCAGAGGAGATCTTCAATGGCGGCGGCGGCGAATTCTCCGCGGCTGCGCTCGGGATCGAGGTCTTCCATGCGCATGACGAGGGTGCCGTGGGCGTCGCGGGCGCGTTGAAAGGCCTTCCAGAATGTACGGGCATGGCCGACGTGGAGATAGCCGGTGGGCGAGGGCGCGAGACGGCCGCGATAGCTGGATGCCGACTGAGAAGTGGAGATGCGTGCCACGGTGGTTTCAGTGTATCGGGAGCGTCAAGAGCCAGAGGTGTGGTTGTTTACAATTGCGGGCATGATTGGACGACCGAGCGCGAACGAGTTTGATCCATATTTCACGACCTATATAGGGAAAGTGGCGGGCGATGATCCGCTGGCGGCAATGCATCGGCAGATGGATGAGTGGACGCCAGTGCTGGAAGGGATTGCTGAGGAGCGCACGCTGGACCGGTACGCAGCGGGCAAATGGACGATGCGCGAGGTACTGAACCACCTGGTGGACACAGAGCGGATCTTTGCATACCGGGCGCTGTGGTTTGCGAGGCGGTTTGAGGGTGCGCTGCAGGGCTTTGACCAGGATGTGGGCGTGTTTGGGGCGCGGGCGGATGCGATCGCATGGACGTCGCTGATTGAGGAGTTCAAGCAAGTTCGCGCGGCAACGGCAATCCTGTTTCAGCATCTGCCGACAGAGGCGTGGATGCGCGCGGGCGTGGCCAACCAGAAGCGCATGACGGTGCGCGCGATTGCGTTCATCATCCCAGGGCACGCGGAGCATCATCTGGGGATGCTCCGGGAGCGGTATCTGAAGTAGGCGCTGCGTTGCAGATCGTTACTTGCTCTTTGGGCGGAGTTGCGATTCGGTTTGCGCGCCGAACTCCCAGTGCGCGGGGATGCCGGTGGGCTTGTAGACAAAGGTGTCGCCGGTTTCTTTGCGCAGCTCTTCAAGGCGGGCCTGGAGGTGCACGGTGAGCTGCTCGTAGCCGGGCTTGCCGTAGAGGTTGGTGGCCTCGTTCGGGTCCTTCTCGAGGTCGTAGAGCTCGTACTCCTGCGGGTCGAGGAAGAAGTGGATGTACTTGTAGCGCGCGGTGCGGACGCCGCGGCAGGGGCGCACATTTTCAAAACCGGGATACTCGTAGTACTCGTAAAGCCAGTCTTTGCGCCAGGGGATGTGGTGGCCTTCGGCGAGCGGCAGAAAGCTCTTGCCCTGCATGTCAGCCGGCACGGGCAGGCCAGCGATTTCAAGCATGGTCGGCGCGAGGTCGAGGTTGAGGACCATCTCCGATGATCTGGTGCCGGCGGGGACGTGGCCGGGGTAGCGCAGCATCATGGGCACGCGGATGGAGGGCTCGTACATGAGGCGCTTGTCGTAGAGGTGATGCTCGCCGAGGAAGAAGCCGTGGTCGGAGCTGAGCAGGACGGCGGTCTGGTCCAGGATGCCCTGCTTCTCTAGTTCATGAAAGACGGCGCCGACGTTGCGGTCGTTGTCTTCGACTCCGACATAATGGTCTTTCACCAGCTCTTCGAGCGAGCGGGGATCGTCGCTGAAGACCTCGGAGTAGCCAATCTTGTCGTCGGCATCGGCGACGGCGCGCGGCTTGCCGGGATAGTCCTTGAGGTTCTCGTCGAAGGTGGCGGGCTTGGGAATGGGCACGCCGTTGAGGTCGTTGACGAGGTCCTTGGGGCGATAGAAGGGCGCATGGGGCGCGTAGAACCAGAGGAAGAGGCAGAAGGGCTTGTCGCGCTTCTGCTGAAGGTAGCCGA
>JAJXYW010000299.1 GCA_021780415.1 Acidobacteriota bacterium | reverse complement strand
GGTCTCTCCCTCCGCAACGGCCGCGTGCGTTCCACCGTTCTCATCAAATTCCGACGTCTCGGCGAACTCCTCTTCCTCAGCCTCACTGATCTGGCTGCCCGAAACCTCTTCCTCTACAAAATCCTCATCGCCACTCGACGCCAGTTCGTCTTCCTCGAAGTCCTCATCCTCTTCAAAGTCCTCGTCCTCCTCGTCGTCCTCGTCGTCGATCTCCGCCGGCTCACCCTGCGTAATATCGTCGATCGTCATATCGCGAATCATGCTGCCCAGGTCCGCCGCATTCTCCAGCGTCTCTTCTTCTGTATCCTCATCGAACGCTCCCGCATGCAGCCCGCCGATCTCGATGTCCTCTTCATCCATCAACTCTTCTTCAAGCTGGCCATCGCCCGGAGCGAATCCTTGTCCCACTGCCACCACAGCGTCCGACTCCACCTCGCCCGCATGCACCGACTGCACCACCGTCTCATGCTCAATCGGCGCCGTCGGATCCGCATGCAGAATCTCCGCGTGCTCTGGCTCGGAGATCAACTCACCGCTGGCCTGCAGGCTCGTGAACTCATGCTCAGCCACAGGCTCAGGCTCTTCCACGCTGCCGCTCTGCCGAAACTCCCGCGTCCCCGCCGGGTCCACGCGGAACGAAGCCGAAGCATTCTCCTCCGGCTCATACTCCGCGGTCGTCTCATGGAACTCCGGCTCCGGCAGCTCCTCCGCCTCCTGCAGCTCCGCATCATGCAGCTCCGAGATCGCCGCCTCGAACTCCGCCTCATGCTCCGCCGCCGGCTCCAGTGCCTCTATCCTCGCCAGATCCGTCTGTCCTGCATACTGCGGCTCATACTCGCGCTCGGCCACATCATGTCCAGAGCTCACCGCGGGAAGCACAGCCTCCACCGGATCGATCCCACGCGGCGCAGCGCTAAACGCCACCCCCGGCTCTGCGCGCAACTCAGCCCGCGGTTCTGGACGAGACTCCGTACGCGGCGCAGCCTCACGCTGCCCCTCGCGTCCGCCGCGTCCCCGCTGCTCATCGCGTCCCCGCCGACGATCCCGCCCGCGTCCACCACGATCACCACCACGATCTCCGCCGCGTTCCTCGCGGCGTCCTTCGCCAAACGATTCGCTCCGACCCTCACTCCTAGGCTCGCGTGCCCGCAGCGTCTCACCCGGCAGCACCGCTCCACCATCCCAGCCCACCAGCGGCTCAATCTCCGTCGACGGCTTCGCCACCACCGGAATCCCCGCCGACTTCACCGGCTCACTCGCCGCTCCACTCTCACCCCTCCGATACTTCGACAGCGACTCACCCGGCAGAATCAACGGCTCCACCGCCGGTCCCGCCGACGCATTCAGATCAATCACCTCATCATCGCCCGCCGCCGGCCTCGCACCTCGCGGCGCAAACCGCTCCCGCACCGCATCCAGTCTCTGGTCGCGTCCACCACGCTCCCGTCCGCCCCGCTCCCGTCCGCCGCGTTCGCGTCCACCACGCTCCCGCCGGCCTTCACGCGAACCAGCCTCCTCGCGCAACTCACGCGGCTCCCGGATCTCCGAAGCCCGTTCCTCAATCTCTCGCGGCGCGCGCTCTTCCATCGGCGCAGCCTCCACCGCAAACGCATCCGGCTCGCCCTCACCCTGCGACCCAACCTGCGGCTCACCCGCCACCCCGCGTCCCCGACGCCGTCCCCGACGCCCACGCCACCGGCGGCTTCCATCCGCTCCCGGAGCACCCTCGCCAATCTCTTCCTCTTCACGCTCGCGGCCCGCACTCGGCGCCGCCTCAAAGACCTCATCGTCCACCGACGCAAAGCTCCGGAACGACTCCTCCACGGGGCTCTCTACGCGAGCCTCCGTGCGAGCCTCGCCGCGCCCTTCCGGCAAAGCCTCGCGCCCACTCCGCGAGCGATCGCGACCATCCCGCCGCCCACGTCCACGACCCTCACCACGACCCTCACCACGGCCCTCACCACGGCCTTCCGGACGGCCCTCCGAACGCGGCCGCTCGCCCCTCGGCGCTCTCGCCTCACCACCCGCAGCTCCATCAAAGTCCGCAGCGTCCCCGGCCTCTTCCATGAAGTCCGTAATGTAGAGGAACGCATCCCGCTCCAGCCCGATGTCCACAAAGCTCGACTGCATGCCCGGCAGAACGCGCGTCACGCGTCCGTTGTAAATCGACCCCGCGAGCGTGTACTCATTCTCGCGCTCGTAATAAATCTCGGTGAGTTCTTCTTTTTCGACAATCGCCAGCCGCGTCTCATGCGGTGTGCTGGATATATAAATCTCTTTCGACATTGCTCTGTTCTCCCTTTGCACCCGGCGCTCAGGCCGGCGTGCGTTTTGGCAGAACAGGCGAAGATCGTGCTGCACAAGCTCTAACGCCTCGCGTTAGCTCCCTGCAGCAACCTCCTGGGGTACGGACAGACCCTGAGTTGCGGAGACTGGATCGAACTTCCCGAGGCCTTGTGAGCCCAAAACATCGCGCCCCGGAAGGCGCGCCGCTCCTGCCCGCAGATCCTCGCGCTCTTCGCGCGTCTGCGTGCCGGTGCCGGGAGAAAAACTTGCCAGTGTGGTACCGCGTGTCGTGGGCCATGCCATCCTGCCCTCCAACACCATCCCGTCCACGGAGTTTGTGACCAACGCTACCTCTACCTGAGGCGGGGCCGTTAACCGTCCGTTTCCGTTCATGCTCAAACCCTGTCCGGCCATCGGAAGTTGATCCGCGCCTGGCCGGCCTTCTAAAAATCGTGTTTCAGAAACTTGTTGGTCCGCGGCAACGGGAAAATCATCGCATCCGTGCCGCAGTCGTTATGGCAATCATCCTGTAATCGATCACCTGCTTCTAGTATGCACCAAAACCAGAGCGTACAGCGAACCACCCGGAACATATATGCCTGCGCCTTCTCTATCCCCTATCCCCTATCCCCTAATTCACAAACCGCCGCATCCGCACATTCATCACAATCCCCAGTGCCAGAAACATATAAATCACCGACGACCCGCCATAGCTCATCAGCGGCAGCGGAATCCCCGTCACCGGCATCAACCCCACGCACATCCCGATATTCACCGCGATCTGGAACAGCAGCACCCCCACCACGCCCATCACAATCAAACTCCCCGGCGGGTCAGCCGACGTCTGCGCATTCTGAATCAGCCGCACCAGGATCAAAAAATACAGCAGCAGCACGCCCACCGCGCCAATAAATCCATGCTCTTCGCAGAACGCCGCAAAGATAAAATCCGTATACGGAATCGGCAAAAAATCTCCCTGCGTCTGCGTCCCTTTACTCTGCCCCTTCCCCCACAACCCTCCCGACCCCACCGCAATCAGCGACTGCCGTATCTGATACCCCGACGCCTGCGGATCACTATCCGGATTCATAAACGCCGTCAGCCTTGCCCGCTGATACGGCTTCAGCAGCTTCCCCGACGCCAGCCCGATCCCGCCCAGCAGCACCACTCCCAGCAGCAGAATTCCCGCCTGCTTCCACCGAATCCCACCCAGAAACAGCCCCACCACCAGCACCGGCAGATACGTCAGCGACGTCCCCAGGTCCGGCTCCTTCAGCACCAGCACCAGCGGCACGCCAATCAGCGCAAACGCCTTCCCAATATCCTTCCAGCTCAACTCCCGCCCGTCCTCGACTATCTCCCAGAAGAACCGCGCCGCCACCAGGATCAGCACCAGCCTCACCCACTCCGACGGCTGAAAGTGCATCCCTCCGCCCAGATTAATCCACCGCCTCGCCCCCAGCACCTTGGTCCCCACCACCCGCACCGCCACCAGCGACACCAGGCTCACCCCATACGCCCAATACGCAATCCCCAGCAGCCGGTGGTAATCCACCAGCGAGATCGCAAACATCCCCACAATCCCCACCGCCAGAAACACCATCTGCTTCTGCTGAAACCCATGGAACTTGGTCATCTCCGTAGCGGACCGGATCTCGAGCACGCTAATCACCGACAGCACAAGCACGAGGCCCAGCAGCATCCAGTCGAAATCCCGAAACCGCGATCGAATCATCCCCTACCAGTCTACCGGCTCCCTACCGGATCCCACTCGCCACACTCGGCGCCGCCGCCACACTCGGCGCCACCGCGACCTTCTGCAGATTCCCCGCCCGCTCTCTCTGCTCGGTCACATACGCATCGATCACCTGCGCCGCCAGCTTCGCCGAATTATTCCCCATATACCCATGCTCCCACAGCACGGCCACCACAATATCCGGATTCCGCCGCGGCACCATCCCCACAAACCACGAGTTCGGAATCGTGCTTTTATCCGCGCTGCCCTTCTTTCGCCCGCTAATGACGTCCGCTGTTCCGGTCTTCCCTGCAAAGTCAATCCCGTCCAGATGCGCTGCAGCCGCCGTGCCAATCGGGCTCAGCACGTTCGCCATATCATCCGTGATAATTTCCCAGTTCTCCGGCGTGATCGGAACACGCGCCACCCCAGAGCCCGGATATGTCTGGTCGATCGTCGCCTGCTGCTCGCTGGTCAACTGTCCCGGCATCAGCAGGTGCGGCCGCACAAACACTCCGCCCGACGCAATCCCACTCACCGTCCGCGCCTCCTGCATCGGCGTCTCCTCCGTCGCCCCCTGTCCAATCCCCACTGAGATCGTCTCGCCCGCATACCACTTGTCATGCTGCGTCTTCAGCTTCCACTCCTCACTCGGCACAATGCCCGCCTGCTCCTCCGGCAGATCGATCCCCGTCTTCTGTCCCAGCCCCACGCTGTGCGCATAGCGCGCAATCGTCTCGATCCCCAGCTTATTCGCCAGCGTGTAGTAGAACGTGTCGCACGAGTACGGCAGCGCGTTGTGGATGTCCACATACCCATGGTGCCGGTCGCATCCAAAAAAGTGTCCATAGAATGTCGCGCCGCCGTTGCACACCACCTGCATCGTCTGCGCCACATTTTCCTGCAAGCCCGCCAGCGTCATCACCACCTTGAACGTCGACCCCGGCGCCAGTTGCGCCTGAATCGCCTTGTTCATCATCGGGTGGTTCGGATCGTCCATGATGCTCTTCCAGTAAGTCGACGACAGCCGCACCGAAAACTCATTCGGATCAAACGTCGGTCGCGACACCATCGCCAGGATCTCGCCCGTATGCGGATCCATCGCCACAATCGCGCCCGTCTTCCCCTCCATCGCCTTCTCCGCAGCCATCTGCACATCCAGGTCGATCGTCAACCGCAGGTCCTGCCCCGGCACCGCCAGCTCCTGCCCCATCTGCCCCACTTCTTTTCCATGCGAGTTCACAATGATGTCGCGCGACCCATCCGTCCCCCGCAATATCGAGTCGTACGTCTCCTCAATCCCCGACTTCCCCACCACATCGCCCGGCTCATAGGCCGCAAACCGCTCCTCATTCAGATCGCTCTCGCTCACCTCGCCCACATACCCGATCGCATGCGCCAGGAACCCATCCTTCGGATACAGCCGCCGCTGTTCATCCAGCGTCTCCAGCTCCGGCAGCTCGTCCCTGTGCGCGGCAATAAACGCCTGCTCATCCGGCGTAATATCCTGCTTCAGCGGAATCGGCTGATACTTCGGCGCATACTGAAAGTGCCGCAGCGTCGCCTGAATCTGCTCCAGCGGAATGTGCAGCCCCTCCGCAATCAACGGCAGGTCCGCATCCAGATTCTTCTGCTGCTCCCGCAGCAAATAGCACGTCACCGACGGATAGTTGTCCACCAGGATCCGTCCATACCGATCGAAGATCTTCCCCCGCGGAGCCAGCACCGGAACCTTGCGCACGCGATTCTGTTCCGCCAGCACGCGATACGTATCCGCCCCCAGAATCTGCAGCCGCCACAGCCAGCACCCCAGCACCAGCATCACCGCCGCGACCACATACTGCGACACATGCAGCTTCGCGGCCGACAACTTCTCCTTCCGATCGATGCTGTCCAAATCCATTCCGAAACCCTGCCTCTATCCTCTGCGCTCTATCCCCTACACTCTGCGTTCCTAATCCCGCATCCGAAACTGATCCAGCAGATAAAACACCGGAACCGCAATCACGCAATTGGCCACCGCCGAGATCACCGCGCTCAGCGGCAGCATCCGATACGTCACATCCCCCAGCAGCCAGTGTGCGATCAAATACAGCATCCCGCTCTGCCCCAGGCTGAGCGTAAACACCAGCATCACGCGGTTCACCACATTATCGATATCCACCGCAAACCCAACGCTGGCGGCCACATATCCAATCACGCCCTTGGCAATCCCATCCACTCCAAACGGATGATTGGTCAACCCATCCTGAAACAACCCAATCAGCGTACCGGTCACAGTACCGGCAATCGGGCTCCTTC
>JAJXYW010000123.1 GCA_021780415.1 Acidobacteriota bacterium | reverse complement strand
TCATAGGCCAGACCGGAATCCGCGAGTGCGCTGATTCCCTGGTTGAAGGATTGATCCAGAAGGAAATCATCCTCCGGTTCGTCCTGGACGACGTGGCGAATACCCTTGAGTCTCGGGTATTGGCGCAATGCAGCGATGTGCGCGGGGGCGGTGCTGTGGCGGAGAGGAATCCAGCCGACGACGCCGAGCAGGCCTGGATGCTGGGCTGCGGTCTCGAGGAGCCAGAACGTCTCGTCGAGCGTTTGCCGAGCCTGTACGGCGACCGACCCGGAGATGCCTGCCGATGTGGCTACGCGCTGGAAGTCGGCGAAGGAAAAGTCGCGGCGCAGGACGTCCATCCCGGCACCGATCCACGCGTATTGTGCGGGGTCATAGTTCCAGAGATGATGGTGAGCATCGATGATCTCAGTCATGGTTTTCGGGCTTTCCTGAAGGCCATGCGTTGTCCCGTACCTGATGCACGATTTGGGTTGTCTGTGCGAGGAGCCGTGGTCCGGCTTCACACTGGAGTGCCTGCAGATTCGCTTCGACGTGCTGCCGCGTGGCCATGCCAACCAGTGTACTGGCGATCGGGTGAGGATAAGAGAAGCCGGCCCGCGGGGGAGTTTCTGGCGGGCCGGCTTTGGTAAGACAGCTTTCGGGAACAGCAGTTCAGGAGCGAGTTTAGAATTCCAGGCGCGCGGCAAACTGCGCCAGGCGGTAGTTCGTTAAGAGCGCGGTGGCCTGGCCGAATGTCTGTGGATTGTCCAGGGTGGCGCTGATGGACTGTGGGTCAAAGCGGACGCTGTTGGTTACGTTGAACATATCCCAGCGCAGGATCAGCCTCATTCTTTCTGTGAGAGAAAAGGTTTTGGCGACTCCCTCGTCCCAGTCGAAGAAGCCGTCTCCGCGCAGGGGGTTTCTGGTTCCAGACTGTCCGGGCAGAGCATGCGCGAAGGTGGCGAAGACGGTTGCGGGATCGGCAAACCGCTGCGTGAGGCTGCCGCGGGCATTGGCCTTCGCAGGAATGGGCGCGACCTGCTCGGCGTAGCCCTGAATGTCCCAGTTGGTGGGATAGTAGGCGCCGTTGTTCACCATGAAGGGGAAGCCGCTTGTCCAGCGAACGATCCCGGTGGTCTGCCACCCGCCGATGAGCTCGTTGGTGAAGTGGCCGACGCTGCCGAGGTACTTCTTCCCGGTTCCAAAGGGCAGATTCCACACAAAGTTTGAATTGATCTGGTGGCGCACATCGTAGTCGGATGGACCGTAAAGCTGGTTGGGCTGCCAGGTGTTCATGATCTGCGAATAATTGGTGCTGGCCGAATTTCCGAGGCGTTCGGCCTGAGAGGTGATATCGAGGGATTTGGAGAAGGTGTAGTTGAAGTCGGCCTGGAGGCCGCCGAAGTGCTGGCGGTAAACAACCTCGAGCGCGTTGAAGTTGGAGTAGCCGATGGAGCGCCAGGCGTAGAGAGCGGAGTACTGGTCATGATAGTAGCGGAAGGCGGGGTAACTTACCCCCGCGCCGATGTTGCTGTTGGGTAACGAGCCCGGAGTGTCCAACTGATAGAGCGCGTAGGTCTCGTTGTAGAGATTGCTGAGGAAGAGGGCGTAGACGTTCTGCGTGGCGGTGAGAGGTCCGTATCCTGTGCCCATGTCCTGTCCGTCGAGAGCGCCGAACTCCTGTTCCCAGTAGGGAATGGGCGTGACCGACGAAACGGAGACGTTGGCTCGCGCCATCTTTGCCAGTTGCGCAGCGGCGGTGAAGTATGTGGTTCCTCCCACGGTGAGGTTGATGGGCATGGCGACGTCTTCCTGCGCTAAGAGATGGTGCGCGTAACGGCCAACCCAGGAGACCTCCAGCGAGGCGCTGTGGGGTAGCTGGCGGCTGATGGAGAAGTCGAACAAGTGCGAGTAGGGCGTCTTGATCTCTGAATCCAGGCCCCAACTGATGGCAAAGCTGCCGTTGCCGCTGGCCGCAGGGATGGCGGGAAATACTCCCGGAGGTGCGGTAGGCAGGAGCGATTGCGGCACGGCGTTGAGCGTAGTGAAGCGGGGTGCGTCCTCAATGGGCACCGACCCTGGAGCGTTCGACAGATGCGAGGAGAGCCCATAGGAGCCGGTGGTGTCGAAGGTCTGCACGATGCCCGCGCCGAAGTGGTCGTAGACAAGAGAGTAGCCGACGCGGATGCTGCTCAACTGGTCGCCGAAGATCTTCTTCCAGAAGCCTCCTGACGGCGCGGGGGAAAAGGCCAGCGCGAGCCGAGGAGCGAGGTCATGCTTTTCCGGGGTCCAGAAATCCGGTGCGTTGTTGTAACGTCCGTTCAGATTGAAACCAATCTCCCCGACGTTGTTCGCGGCGCCGCCAGATGCCCCCTGAGCTTCGCTGCCGTCAAGGTACTGGGTTAGCGAATATGGAGTGCATGTGGCGCCGGATACCTTGCAGGTTCCCACCTGGGTGCCGCTGGTCTCGGCTGGCGCCTGGAGATAGGAGTAGCGCAAACCATAGGTGAGGGTAAGCTCCTTGCTGGCTCTCCAGGTATCCTGCACGTAGAACTCGTACTCGTTCCAGCGATACTCTCGTTTGAGGGGCGCACCCACGGGAAGCGTGCTGCCGGTCTTTGTGTAGTTGTAGACTGCATCTCCCTCTGAGATGGTGCCGACGAGGTTCATGAGAGCTGCGTTGTATTCGTTGCCGTAATTTGCAAAGTCCACTGCGGGATAGCCGTAGACCTCGGGATCGAAGGGGCCGTTGCTGTTGGCGATGGTGGAGCTGCGGGTGAGCCAGCCCTGGTTCATCTGGCCGTCAGGGAAAGACTGGGCGTTGCTGCTGCGCTGGTCATCAATGAAGCGGATGTCGGCGCCGAGCGAGAAGTTGTGGTCGTGTCTGGTCCAGGTGAGGTTGTCCACCAGGTTCTGCACCGGAATGATGAATGACGTCGAATACTTCGACGACACCGGGTCGGTGAGCAGCGAGAAGTAGATGAGGGGCTGATCTGCGGCACCCGCGCTGTCTACGCCCTGGCGGGTGAGGCCGTAGCGCAGGTCGTTGACCGTGTCGCTGTTGATGAGCCAGGTGTAGCCCGTTGCGTATCCCTTATTGTTGGTCAGCACGGTGGTTTGGGGCGGCTGGCCGGGGAACGCAGGCGGCGAAGGCTCGCGGTCGTTCTGCAGGCTACCGCGCCAGAAGAAGGTGTGCTTGCCGGATCCGGGATTCCAGTCGATGCGCGCAATGTAGGTGTCGTACTTGCGATGGATGGTGTAAGGGAAACGGTAGCCGATGCTGTTGAGGCCGTCGCCCTGGGTGGGGTCGTTGCCCTGAGGGTAGTTGTTGAGCACCTGCAGCAGAGCCGCGTCGTTGCCAATTCCTTGCGGGTCCATGTTCTGAATGTTCGTCGGGCTGAGAGTGTAGGTGGAATCGCCGCCGGTGGAATTGATGTAATTGTATTGCAGATATCCTGCGCGATAGGTTTGCGTTGGTACCACGCCGGCATTGACGCTGGTGCCCTGAGAATCGCGGCGGCCTTCATAATTGACAAAGTAAAAGAGATTGTCCTTGATAACAGGTCCGCCGACGTCAGCGCCAAAGATATTTCGCACCAGACTCTCGGGACGGTTGGGGAGGCCACCGGCCAACTCCTGCTGCTTATTGAAAAAATCATTGGCTTCGAGGAGATTGGAGCGGTTGTATTCATACGCCGCGCCGTGGAGCGCATTGGAGCCGCTGCGCGTTACGAGGGCAACCTGAGCGCCGGAGGAGCGGCCTTCCGCGGCGTTGGGATTGCTGGTTGTGACGCGAAATTCAGCGACAGAATCCTGGGTCGTCCGCAGTACGCTGGTGAAGGCGTAGCCGTTGTTGATGTCGTTGACGTCGACGCCGTCGAGCGTGATGTTCGACTGGTCGCTGCGGCCTCCGTTGACCGAGCCTGCACGCGAGTCGGTGGGGTTGTTGCCAACGCCCTGTGTTCCGCTGACGTCGTCGGAACGGCCGAGGAATGTGACGCCGGGCTGCAGGCTGAGCAGGTCGGGCACGTTGCGCGCATCCAGCGGCAGGGACTGCACCTGATTTTCATTGAAGGCATTGCCCAGCGTCGCATCGGTGGTGTTGATCGTGGCCTGGGTGCCTGCAATCACCGTTACCTTCTGGGTGGCGGTGGCGGGCGCAAGAGCAATATTCACCGTTGCCGGCTGACTCACCAGCAGATCGATGTGAGGCCTCTCCGCGGTTGCAAAGCCGGGAGCCGAAATGTTGAGCGTATAACGGCCGGGCGTCAGTTGCGATAACTGGTAGTGGCCACTGCTATCGGCGGTGATTGTGCGGATGGCTGCTGTGGACTCCAGAACGAGCGTCACCCGGGCGCCGGGTATTACGGCACCGGTTGCATCGGAGACGCGTCCGTTGAGCGAAGTGGTGGCCTGTCCCCACAGATTTCTGGCACCGGCAAGGGTGAGAATGGACAACAAGAGAAGTACATGAACGGATTTGCAGCGAATCATAAGCTGGGCTCCTGAAACATGAATTTCAATTTGTTTGCTGGTTGAAGCCAGTATCATACCGCATCAGATCTCAAGTGGACGATTTTTCTGGTACCTGCGCCCAGGCCAAAGCCATCAGGGACTAAAGATCCAGGACAGCCCCTAATACATGAAACTTTTGGAGGAGGATGAAGTCTGAGGGGCTGGGAGCAGGAATTCGAAAGACGGTGTGGATGCGCGGTGACCTTTCATCGCCGGAGATGTTTGAGGAGCTGGTGCGAGAGCATCAGCGGATGGTGTTTCGTACGCTCACGCGGCTGACGGGTGCGGGGGCGCAGGTGGAGGATCTGGCGCAGGAGGTGTTCCTGCGGCTGTACCGGGCGTTGCCGGAGTTTCGTGGGGAAGCGGCGCTGTCGACGTACCTGTATCGGATTGTGGTGAATGTTGCCCAGGATGAGTGGAAGCGGCGGCGCAGGGAACGGGCGGTGATCGCAGCGGCTCCGGCGGTGGAAGAAGAGGATGATGCGGGGTGGATTGAGAGCTTTGCGGGGGATGAGTTGCAGGAGCATGCACGGAGCCCGGAGCAGCGGATGGGCGATGCGGAGGTTCAGGCCGCGGTGGAGGCTGCGATGGAGGGGCTGCCGGAGATGGAGCGCGCGGTGCTGGTGCTCTACCATCAGGAGGAGTGCAGCTATGAGGGCATTGCGGCGGCGCTGGGACTGCCGATCAATACGGTGCGGACGCATCTGCACCGGGGACGGAAACGGCTCAGCGAGGTGCTGCGCGGAGATCTTCGCGGACAGCGAGATTCTGTGCGGAGGGCCAGGGTTGAGAGGGACGAAGCGATGGAGTTGCGGCAGGTTGCGGCGGGGGGATTATGACGGATCGGGGTGAAGAGATGAAGGATGATTTGGAGATGGAGGCGGCGATTGTGCGGGCGCTGGAAGAGCATCCGAGGGTGGAGGTGCCGGTGGATTTTGCGGCGCGGGTGAGGGCGTCGCTGCCGGCGCGGCCGAGGGTGCGGGCACGGAGAAGTGTGGGAGGGATGGCTGCGGCGGCTGCGGCGGGAGGGTTGGTGGTGGCGCTGTACTGGCTGGCTCCGCATGCACGCGCCAGTTTTGCGAGCGTGGCGTTCGATGTGGAGATGGTGATGGTGGTGGAGTTGGCCGGGGTGGCGGCGTGGCTGGGGATGCGGCGGTCGGATGGGTGAGGGCTACGGGGTGGGCGGCTCGGCCTGGTAGGCGAGGATGTAGTCGAGGTAGTTGTTGGCGGCGGCTCGGATGAGATCGAGGTCGGCGGGGGTGGTGGTGCGGAGGACCTTGCCGGGGATGCCGGTGACGAGGGAGTTGGGTGGGATGATGGTGCGCTCGGGGATGAGGGCGCCGGCGGCAATGATGGAGTTGGAGCCGATGTGGGCTCCGTTGAGGACGATGGCGCCGATGCCGATGAGGACGTCGTCGTCGATGGTGCAGCCGTGGACGGTGGCGTTGTGGCCGATGCTGACGCGGGAGCCGATGAGGACGGGGTGGAGGCCGCGCATGCCGTGGAGGACGGCGCAGTCCTGGATGTTGGTGCCGGAGCCGATGCGGATGCGGTTGGTGTCGCCGCGGACGACGGCGTTCATCCAGATGGAGGATTGGGGGCCGAGGTGGACGTCGCCGATGAGCTGGGCGGAGGGGTCGATGTAGGTGCCGGCGGCGATGACGGGGGCGAGGCCGCGATAGGGGCGAATCATGGGAATCAGTATAGGGTGCTATGCGCACGGCGGGGGTTGGCGTTGGGGCGGGAAGTGGATTTTGTTGGGATTGAGCGAATTAATGTGTGCGGAGATGGCACGGAAGGGATATGCTGATGAGATAGCCGATTGGGCGGGTTTGGAGGTGTATTCAATCTTGGCAGAAGTTCGTGTTCAAGAAGGCGAGCCTTTGGAGAATGCTC
>JAJXYW010000004.1 GCA_021780415.1 Acidobacteriota bacterium | reverse complement strand
GCCTTCTCACCTCCAAGATTCAGACCCGCCCCACCAACAAGAGCAAGTACAAGATCATCATCCTCGACGAGGCGCACCAGATCACCGACGCCGCCTGGAACGCCCTCCTCAAGACCCTCGAAGAGCCACCCGACTGGGCCATCTTCATGTTCGCCACCACCCAGCCCGAGGACATCCCGCAGACCATCCGCTCGCGCTGCCAGCACTTCAGCTTTCACGCCGTCAAGCTCGACGACATCGTCGGCCAGCTCCGCTCCATCGCCATCAAGGAAGAGCTCTCCGTCGACGACGCCACCCTCACCCTCCTCGCTGAAGCCGGCGACGGCTCCATGCGCGACGCTCTCTCCATCATGGATCAGGCCATCGCCTCCGCACCCATGGTCAACGACCATCCGCACCTCGAGATCGCCCAGGTCCGTGAGCTTATGGGCTCGGTCTCGAACGTCTCCTACGAGCAAATTCTGGAAGCCGTTCACGCGAACAACTCCGCCGACGTCCTCTCCATCGTCGGCCGCCTCCTCGACGCCGGCAACGGAGCCCCCCAACTCGCTCGCCAGTTCGTCCGCTACCTCCGCAACACCATCGTAGCCAAGGTCACAAACCTCGCCCCCGATGCCGACGCCACCGGCATCGCCGCCGACCTCCTCCAGATCTCCCCCGAAGAGCGTCACCGCGCCGCCCGTTCCGCCGCCCTCTTCACCGAAGAAGACCTCTCCCGTTTTCTAGCCATCATGCTCCGCACCTTCGACGAGCTGGGATTCCGCCAGGAACAGCGCTTCCATCTGGAGCTGGGCCTCCTCAAGCTGGTCCACGTCCAGCGCCTCATCCCCATCGAAGATCTGCTGAGCCAACTAGGCGCCAAACCCACCTCCGCCCCCACCACCAAACCCACCGCCCCACGCTCGCCGTCCACGCAGGACTCGGGTGCCCCATCTTCGGCGACGGCCTCATCGTCGCCTAAGGTGGGAGCCACCGCCGCCACGCCCACGCAAACTCCGTCATCTCGTCTGGAGTCCGCAGGCCATTCGCCACAAAATCTGTCATCTCTACCGGAGGCCGCGCCCTTTGCGGCCGTAGTGGAGAGACCTGCAGTTCGCCCCGCCCCAACTCCGGCCCCTGCCGCGCCCCCCTCCCCCTTCGAGTCCGACCGCACCCGCAAGGTTCCTACCGCAGACCCAGCCCCCTCAGAGCCAACCGCACCCACGGGATCGCCCACACCCTCCGCATCCTCCGCACCCCCTGGATTAGCAGGTAGCTTCAGCCCCTTGTCGAAACCCGCACAAGACTCGGGCTTTAGCCCCGGCTCGCCCGCGACCACCGCCGGTTCGCTGGCTCTCGCTCCAGCCCCCATTCCACAGCCTCCCACCTCCGGCCCCCAACTCGTCGTCGATCTTTCCGCAGCCGCCGAAGCCCCCGACCTCCCCGCCCTCCAGTCCGCAATGGTCGCCGCCCTCGCCGCCGTCAAGGGCCAGCAGTCCGCCTCCGAGCAACTCGAGGATTCCACCCTCACCCTCAAAGGCAACACCCTCGAAATCCACACCACCCTCTCCAAGACGATGCTCCCGGTCATCCTGAACGCCGACGCCGAGCGCACCCTCAAGGCAGCCCTCCGCCAAGCCAACGCCGGAGCCCTCGTCCTAAAATTTCTCCCCGGCACCCCCGCCGCAACGGCCGCCCCGAAGAAGCCGCGAGCGGCCGTCAGCGGGTCGGTGGCTGAGCTGGCCGAGAAGCATCCGATGGTGCAGGAGGCACGGAAACTTTTTTCGGCAGAGATCAGTAACGTGATCGACCTTCGGGAAAAGGGCTGACGTCGAGGATTTTGTTGAGAGTGTCGTCCTGCAGCCCAAGATTGCGTTGAGCCCTACACGAAACTGACATACTCCATAAGAGGAACGCATGGAATTTGACATGAACAAGATGCAGGCGATGCTGGCTCAGGCGCAGGAAATGCAGCAAACAATGGACTTGCGCCTCGCCGAGACGATTGTCGAAGCCGATGCTGGCGGGGGCGCCGTGAAAGCCCGCATGAACGGCAAAAAGGAGCTGCTAAGTCTAACCATTGCACCATCTGCAGCCACCGCAGCCGCCAGCGATATTACGCTGCTCGAAGACCTCATCGTGGTCGCCGTCAACGCCGCCGCTCGCAAGGCCGACGATGCCCAGAAGTCCAATACTTCCAACATGTTAGGAGGCCTCGGCCTCCCCGGATTTTAGCCCATGGCGACGCGTTTTGCAGAGCCCATGGCCCGCCTCATCGACGAGCTGCGCAAGCTCCCCGGTGTGGGCACCAAGTCCGCACAACGCTTTGCTTTTCATATACTTAGGTCGTCAAATGAAGACGCCAGCGCGCTCTCGGCGGCGATTCAGCACCTGAAGCAGCAACTTCGCTTATGCTCTAAGTGCAACAATATCACAGACATAGACCCATGCACCTACTGCTCCAATCCCGCTCGAGACCACCGCACAATTTGCATTGTGGAAGAACCAACTAACATAAATTCCATCGAGAAGACACGCAGCTTCAATGGTTTATATCATGTACTGCATGGAACACTTTCACCAGTGAATGGTATAGGACCGGATCAATTGCGTTTAGCTAATCTTTGGCCGCGTTTAGAGGGGGCGGAAGAGCTGATTCTGGCCACTTCCCCCACGGTCGAGGGCGAAGCGACCGCACGACACCTCGCGGACGAGGGGCGCGCACGGTATAAGTCTTTGCGAATCAGCCGTATCGCGACAGGAGTTCCAGCAGGAAGTGACATCGAATACGCCGACGAAGTGACCATGACCCGCGCCCTCGAAGGCCGCCGCGACGTGTAATTGGCGTAGGGCTCAACGCAATCTTGGGTTGCAATTCGACACTCTCAGCGCGGTTTTCGGTCGTCCACGCAACATTGCAGCGGTCGAGAGGCAGAGACAACGACGAAAGCAGCGACTCGTTGTTGCTAACGCAATTCCGGGATGGGAATGCGGAGGTCACCGCCGGTCATCTGCTTGGGGAGTTCGAGGTTCATGAGGCCAAGGATGGTGGGGGATATGTCGCGGAGCGATCCTCCGTCGCGAGCGCCGATCTTGTTGCCTTGGTCGGTGATGAGGAGAAAAGGGACAGGGTTCGTGGTGTGGGAGGTGTGGGGGCCTCCGGTAGCGGGGTCGATCATGGTTTCGGCGTTGCCGTGGTCGGCGGCGATGATCCAGTTGGCGTTGTGCTGTTTGACGGCCTGGTAGATGCGGGCCAGTTGGGCGTCGACGGTCTCCACGGCACGTATGGTGGGTTCGAGCTTGCCGGAGTGGCCGACCATGTCGGCGTTGGCGAAGTTGACGATGATGACGTCGAAGGCGGTGTCGGTGATGGATTTGACGACGACGTCGGCGATGCCCTCGGCGGACATCTCTGGAGCGAGATCGTAGGTGGCTACCTTCTTCGACTGGATGAGCTCGCGGTCTTCGCCGGGGAAGGGCTTCTCGATTCCGCCGTTGAAGAAGTAGGTGACGTGGGCGTACTTCTCGGTCTCGGCTACGCGGAGGTTGCGGAGGTTGGCGACGGCCATGACGTTGGCGAGGAGGTTGTCCATGCTTTCGGGCGGGATGACCATGGGGAGGGAGAACTTGGGATCGTACTGGGTCATCATGACGTAGTGGAGGTTGGCCGGGACGGTATTGAGGGGGATCTCGGCGTTGAGTTCGGCGGCCCTGGGGAGACTCATGCCGGCGTCAGCGTTGAGGCCGCTCTTGCGGGTGAGGACGCGGGTGATCTGGCGGACGCGGTCGGCGCGGTAGTTGAAGCAGATGACGGCGTCGCCTTCGCGAATGGGACCGATGGGCTGGTTGTGAGCGTCGATGCAGACGAAGGGTTCGACGAACTCGTCGGTGATGCCGTTGTTGTAGCTCTCGAGGACGCGAGCATGGGGGTCGTGATATTTGCCGGGGGCGTCGGCGGTGACCATGGCGCGGAAGGCCTTGGCTTCCTTCTCCCAGCGGTAGTCGCGGTCCATGGCATAGTAGCGACCGGAGACGCTGGCGAGCTGGCCGACGCCGTACTCGGCGAACTTCTGCTGGAGCTCCTGAAGGTAGCCGGCACCGTTGGTGGGGAGGGTGTCGCGGCCATCAAGGAAGGCGTGGACGTAGACACGCTTGAGATTGTGCTGCGCGGCGAGGCGGAGGAGGGCGTAGAGGTGGCGCTGCTGGGAGTGGACGCCGCCGTCGGAGACGAGGCCGATGAGGTGGAGGGCGTGGCCCTGTGCGGCGACATCGACGGCCTTGAGGAGGGTGGGGTCTTTGAAGAAGTCGCCGGAGGTGATGGCGGTATCGATGCGGGTGATGTCCATGTGGACGATGCGGCCGGCGCCGATGTTGAGGTGGCCGACTTCGCTGTTGCCCATCTGGCCGTCGGGGAGGCCGACGAAGTGGTTGCTGGCCTGGATGAGGGTGTTGGGGTACTCGCGAAGGAGGCGGTCGTAGGTGGGCTTGCGGGCGAGTGCGATGGCGTTGCCGTGGGTCTCGGGGCGATAGCCCCAGCCGTCGAGAATGGTGAGGATTACCGGAGGCGTGGTTCTCATGAAATCAGTTTACTTGGTTGGGAAGACAGGGATGTGCGTGGGCGCACAGTTTGGGAAATCTCTGGCGGGGAGGGTCTGAAATTTCAAGAACGGGTGCACGCTTCGCGCGCGAGAAGCAGGTTCTTCGCTGCGCTCAGAATGACAGACAGAAAGGCAAGGGCAGGAACAAATGCAAATACAGGGGTGTCGCCGCTGAGCATGATGATCAAGCCATCATGCTGCGGTCGAGGTGGCGGGGGGAGGCGGGAGCAAAACGAGCCCACCCAGGTAGTGTGTGGTGGCAGTCCGATCCCATGTCTCAGAAGCGAGACGTGGGATCGGATGCTTTACTGAGCACTGACAACTGACTCAGGCGCGGTTGATGCTGGCGCGGCCGAGGTAGCGGGCGGTCTGACCGAGCTCTTCTTCGATGCGGAGGAGCTGGTTGTACTTGGCGATACGGTCGGTGCGGGAGGCAGAGCCGGTCTTGATCTGGCCGGCGCCGGTGGCTACCGCGAAGTCCGCGATGAAGGTGTCCTCGGTCTCGCCGGAACGGTGCGAGATGATGGAGGTATAGCCGTTGCGGCGGGCGAGTTCGATGGCATCGAGGGTCTCGGAGACGGTGCCGATCTGGTTGAGCTTGATGAGGATGGAGTTGGCGGCGCCTTCGCGGATGCCGCGCTCGAGGATGCTGGTGTTGGTGACGAAGAGGTCATCGCCGACGAGCTGGAGCTTGTCGCCGAGACGCTCGGTGAGGACCTTCCAGCCGGCCCAGTCGTTCTCGTCGAGGCCGTCTTCGAGCGAGATGATGGGGTACTGGCGGATCCAGCTCTCCCAGAACTCGGTCATCTGCTCGGCGGATTTTTCGCTCTTGTCGGACTTCTTGAAGACGTACTTGCCGGACTGCTTGTTGTAGAACTCGCTGGCGGCGGGGTCGAGGGCGATGGCGATGTCGTCGCCGGGGGTGTAGCCGGCGAGGGTGATGGCTTCGAGGATGACGTCGATGGCTTCGACGTTGGATTTGAGGGAGGGAGCGAAGCCGCCTTCGTCGCCGACGGCGGTGTTGTAGCCCTTCTTCTTGAGGACGCCCTTGAGGGTGTGGAAGACTTCGGCGCCCCAGCGGAGGGCGTCGGCGAAGGATTCGGCGCCGACGGGCATGACCATGAACTCCTGGAAGTCGACGTTGTTGTCGGCGTGCGCACCGCCGTTGAGGATGTTCATCATGGGCGTGGGAAGGGTGCAGGCGCTGACGCCGCCAAGGTAGCGATAGAGCGGCAGGCCGAGAGCAACGGCCGAGGCACGGGCGCAGGCCATCGAGACGGCGAGGATGGCGTTGGCGCCGAGATTGCCCTTGTTGTCGGTGCCGTCGATGGCAATCATGGTGGCGTCGATGAGCTTCTGATTACTGGCGTCCATGCCGGTCAGTTCGGGGGCAAGGACGGACTCGACGTTTTCGACGGCCTGGAGGACGCCCTTGCCGAGATAGTGCTCCTTGTCGCCGTCGCGGAGCTCGACGGCCTCGTGCTCACCGGTGGAGGCACCGCTGGGAACAGCAGCGCGGCCACGAATGCCGTCGGAGAGAATCACGTCGGCTTCGACGGTTGGGTTGCCACGGCTGTCGAGAATCTCACGGGCATGGATGGAGACAATTTCGGTCATTTCACTCCTCAGTATGGATGGCTTGGTGCGTTGGGTTGGGCGGGAGATGCGGTGGTGGAGGCGATCATTGAGGGCGGGCCGGGTGTCGACAGGTATGCTCTTGCCGGAGGCACTGGAGATCATGGCAACGAATTCAGTCATTCCAAACGACTCTTGTCAGTCATTGCGCCGTTCCACAGGCCTCATTTTAGCAAAGCGCTGACGTTGGGTTTCGATGGTGTTGAGCGATTG
>JAJXYW010000201.1 GCA_021780415.1 Acidobacteriota bacterium | reverse complement strand
ATGGTGTATGACAAGGTGCTGACGGCGGGACGGTTCTTTACCAAGATGGATGAAGACCGCGCCGCGGATGTGGTGGTGCTGGGCCATGATGTGGAGCAGACGCTGTTCGGGAACATCGATCCGATTGGTAAGGAAGTGGTGATTGCGGGGCGGACGTTTACGGTGATCGGCGTGTATGAGAAGCAGAAGACAGCGTTCGGCGGAGGGAAGAATCCGGATGACAGCTTTGCGTATTTTCCGGTGTCGACGTTCAAGAAATTGCACCCGGAGATTCTGGATTACTGGATCAGCGCGAAGTTCGACGATCAGAAGAATAAAGAGCTGGTGACGGAGGAGATTCGCGAGGTGCTGCGGCGGCGGCGCAAGGTGCGTAATGAACAGCCGGATAATTTTGCGATCTTCAGCTCGGACTCGATTACGAAGTTGTGGAACCAGATTACGGGCAGTCTGTTTTTGCTGATGTTTGGATTGAGTGCGGTGGGGCTGATGGTGGGCGGGGTGGGCGTGATGAACATCATGCTGGTGAGCGTGACGGAGCGGACGCGGGAGATTGGCGTGCGCAAGGCGATTGGAGCGACCAAGCAGACGATTCTGCTGCAGTTTACGCTGGAGGCGATTGTGCTGTGCGCGGTGGGCGGGGTGATCGGGATCGTGGTGGGGGCGGGACTTGCGATGGTGGTGAGGTTCTGGATTTCGAGCGAGGTGAGTGTGCTGTGGGTGCTGGCCGCGTTCGCATGCTCGTGCGGGATTGGGCTGGTGTTTGGGATTTATCCCGCGTGGAAGGCCGCGAATCTGAATCCGATTGAGGCGCTGAGATACGAGTAAAGCAGGGGATAGGGAGTAAGGAGTAGAGAAGGACCGTGTAGTCACTACTCATTACTCCTTGCTCACTATTCACTACACTGAGTGGATGGAGTGGATTGCGCTGGTGGTTGAGGTCGGGGTGGTGGGGCTTACGCTGGCGGGGATGGCGTATGGGGTGATTGCGCTTTGGGGGGCGCGGGACTTTGAACGTGCGGCGCGGGCTGCGGTAGAGACTGCGGGTGAGGGGGAGGCGATGCCCGGGGTTTCGATTTTGAAGCCGGTGAAGGGCGTGGATGCACGGATGTTTGCGGGGTTGGTGAGCCACTGCGCGCAGGAGTATGCGGGGGAGTTTGAGCTGGTGTTCGGGGTGAGCTCGGTGGAGGATGCGGCGGTGCGGGAGATTGCGCGGCTGCGGGTGGAGTGGCCGGGGGTCAGCATCAGGCTGGTGGAATGCAGGGAGCGGCTGGGGACCAATGGGAAGATGTCGAACCTGGCGCAGATGCTGCCTCATGCGCGGTTTGAATATGTGATTGTGAATGACAGCGATATTCGCGTGTCGGCGAATTATTTAGAGCGGGTGATGGCGGGGTTTGTGGGGGATGGGCTGCGCGGGAAGCAGGTTCTTCGCTTCGCTCAGAATGACAGACAGAAGGGCAAGAGCAACGACAACGGCAACAACATCGGCGAGGGCTACGGTGGCGGTGAGGTGGGGTTGGTGACGGCGCCTTATGTGGGACGGGCGCACGGCGGGGTGTGGTCGAGGCTGGAGGCGTTGGGGATTTCGACGGACTTTATGGTGGGAGTGCTGACGGCGCGGAAGCTGGAGGGAGGGATTCGGTTTGGGCTGGGGTCGACGCTGGCTACGACGAAGACGGCGCTGGCGGCGATAGGTGGGTTTGAGGCGCTGGTGGATGAGCTGGCGGATGATTATGAGCTGGGGGCGCGGCTGAGTGCGGCGGGGTATCGGGTGGAGCTGGTGCGGGAGGTGGTGGAGACGACGGTGCCGGCGTATTCGCTGCGTGGATTTTGCGAGCATCAGCTGCGGTGGGCGAGGGGGACGCGGGACTCGCGGCGGTGGGGGTATGTGGGGCTGGGCGTGACGTATGTGCTGCCGTGGGCGATGGCGACGGTGGTGGCGAGCGGGTTTGCGCTGTGGTCGTTTGCGCTGCTGAGTATGGCGCTGCTGGTGCGGACGAGTGTCGCGCTGACGGTGGGCGTGGGGATTTTGCGGGATGGGCAGGTGCTGCGGGATTTCTGGCTGCTGCCGGTGAGGGATTGCTTTGGGCTGTTCTTCTGGGCGTGGAGCTATGCGAGCGATGAGGTGGTGTGGCGGGGGGAGAGGTTTCGGCTGAAGAGGGGCGTGCTGGTGCGGGTGTAGACGTCATAAACTAGCGGGGATGGGTCACTAAGGCTCGCTCTCGTCAGTGCCGTGTGAACGTCTGTGCAGCCTGAAGTCTTCAAGTGCTATCTCTGTTAGCCGCAATGCTTCGGCACGCAAGACTTTCGATCGCTCCGTAGAAAACCCGAAGCGATTTCCGAGGTATCTTCCGAATACGTATAACGCGTAGGTGACCCCGTATATAGCGTTGTTGACGCCGTACGCAGTTTCAAGTGGATGCTCGAGCTCCCCTGTACGCAAATAGTAAGCATGTTTGTGCAAAGTCTTGAATCCCGCATGCGTATAGCCACTTCCAGTTACATAGAACGTTGCGAGAAACTCGGCAAACATAGTTGACTTTATATGTGTGTCAATCGAATCTGCTCGCTTCTTCAAGGTCTGTGGCGTCCACTCTCTCTTTTTTAGAGGAAGTCCCGAAGCTTCGCTCGCTGCTTCCGCGTGGGCCCTGGTTCGGTTAGTCAAGGCCACTCCAAGTTGATTGCGGCCCTTGTTTGCCCGCTTGAAGTCCTCCATAGCGGTGTGATTCGCAATTGCGTCGAACCGAATATATCGCCCTATCTCCTCGTCGCTTGAAGATTGTAGGTAGCAAGTATTGATGATTAGTTCCACTAGCGTTCGTAAGAGCACATTCATTTCATCGCTCAATCCTTTTGAGCCGAGGAAAACAATCGCAGCTGTACTTTCACTTGCTTTGATGATCGAACCGAGGAGTATCGTCAGTTGCTTAGTCGCAACTGGATATTGCTTCATAACTTCGTTCGCGTAGCCAGCCAAGATTTTATCCATCTCTTGCAGGATGGAAACTCATTGGATATTGCATTCTTTCTGGACGCGCGTCTCATCCGGCATCATTGACCTCGCCTGGCATTAAATCCATTATTGATCGCCAGACAAGCTCGAGGATAAACGACGGAAAGTGAACCGTGGCGGGTCAGGGGTTGGGTTGGTTGCTGAGTATCTCTTTGCCGCCGGATCTTGCGAGGACGTAGATGGGAGCGGGGAGGGTTGGGAGTTGGTTGGGTGGGTCGGTGAGGGATTGCCAGAGGAAGATGCGCTGGGGGCTGGACCACTTTTGCGCGATGGATTGTGGGGTTTCGAAGATGGGCGGGGCGTCGGAGAAGAAGCTGCCGTACCAGAGGTTGGAGCTGCGGCCTTCGAGGATGTGGATGTTGCTTCGCTGGAGGTAGAAGGCCAGCGTGCTGGCGGATTCGTACTCGCCGTGAATGACGATGAGGTCTTGCGGCTTAACTTGCGGGGCGATGGCTTCGGCGAGTTGGGCGGAGGTGAGGACCGGGGCGAAGGTTTGCAGGCCGAGGTGCGCGGCGAGGAGGAAGGTGAAGGCTCCGGCGGCGAGGGAGAGGTTGGCGGCGTGGGGCTTTGATCGGTGGCGGAGGATGAGGGCGAAGAGTGGGCCGAGGAAGAGGCCTAGCGCGGCGAGAGCGAGCGGGAGGCGGAAGAGAGTGAGGGCTGGGCCGGTGAGGTCGAGGAAGTGGCCGAGGCTGAGGGCGTAGTCGGAGGGGTTCTGGGTGAGGAGTGCGGCGAGGTCGTGGGTGGGGGTGAGGTTGCGGGTGCGGAGGAGGAAGGTGACGGCGGCCACGGCGAAGAGGGCGCCGAGGAGGAGCAGGGTGATGGTGCAGCGGGTGGCGGCTCGGGTGGTGGCGGGAACCGACGTCTTAGAAGCGAGACGTGGGGCATACGGGGTTGGTGGCGGGGGAACTGCGGGTCTCTCCGCTGCGGAGGCAAAGGACGCCTCCTCCGGTCGAGATGACATCGTTTTGGTGAGGGATGGTCGAGAGGACAGAGCTGCGGCGTGGCGGAGAGGAGAGGATGATGTTTGGGTGGTGAGGCTGTCGTGGGCGAGCCAGGCGGCGAGGAGGATGGGGAGGGCGGGGAGGGCGGGGAGGACGTAGTACTCCTGACGGGTGGAGAAGGCGAAGAAGAGAAGGATGACGGCGGCCCAGAGGAGGAGTAGGAGAGCGCCGCGACGCTTGAGCGGGAGGTCGTGGCGGCGGAGCTGGCTGCGGAAGATTTGGGTCTGAGGAGAACGGCCGAAGAGGGGCGCGGCCCAGGAGGTGGCCTTGAAGAGGAAGGCGGACCAGGGCATGAGCCAGAGGAAGCAGAGTCCCCAGAAGAGCCAGAGGGGCGAAGTGTCATAGTCGTGGGGGATGCGGAGGTTGAGGTAGCGGAGGAGGTGCTCGTTCATGAAGTAGAACCAGAACCAGCCGCGGACGTTGCCGTCGGTGGGGAGGGGGACGAGCCAGTGGCCGAGTGAGAGCGGGAAGGTGTACTGGGAGACGAAGCGGAAGGGGGCGGGATGGCCTTCGGTGGGGTTGGCGAGGCCGGCGAGGAGGTGCCAGGGCGCGGCGATGAGCAGGAAGGCCTCGAAGGTGGACCAGGGGTGAAGCTCGCGGAGACGGCGGAGGGTGCGTTTGATGCCGCGTGTGAGGAGGAGATAGAGGGCAACGATGGCGACGGGGAAGACGACGCCGATGAGGCCCTTGGTGAGGACGTTGAGGGCGCAGGCGAGGGCGAAGAGGCCGCAGTAGAGGCGGAGGTGGGTTTGGTTGTGGTGGAGAGAGGAACTGCGGGTCTCTCCGCTGCGCGCTGCGCGCTCCGGTCGAGAGGACAGGGTTTGGGAGGGGGAGCCGAGTTCTTCAGTGCGCCAGAAGGCGTAGAGGGCGAGGGTGGTGAAGAGGCAGACGGCGGCGTCGGGGATGAGGATGCGGGTGAAGAGGAAGATGCCGAAGCTGGAGAGGAGGATGAGGGCGGCGTAGAGGCCGGCGCGTGCGGCCGCCTCGGGTCGGGCGGGGTCGTGGAAGATGCGGCGGGCGAGGGCTTCGACGAGGAGTGCCAGGGCGAGGATGGAGAGGGCAAGGGGGATGCGCGCGGCTACGGCGAGGGCTTGCGGGGAGGTGGCGCCGAGGAGTTGGAAGACGCGCATGGTGGCGGCCATGGACCAGTAGAGGAGTGGAGCCTTTTCGAGGTAGCGGATGCCGTTGGCGTAGAGGGTGATGGGGTCGTGGCGGAGGAGCATCTCGCGGGCGACTTCGGCGTGAACGGAGTCGGCGTCGTCGAGGAGTGGGGGCGTGAAGAGAGTGAAGCTGGCGTAGAAGGCGAGCCAGAGCGCGAGGACGGTGAGGAGGGTGGAGCGGGGTCGGGGTGGGATGGCGGAGCTCACTGACAAAGAGTGTAGATGGTGGAGGGTGAAGGGATTGGAAGAAGAGCTTATTTGATCTGCTGGAGTTTGGCATGCAAGCATGGAGTGATGTCAAAGAGGCTTGCGTTTGCGGTATGGATGTCGCTGTGGTGTGGAGGGGCCTGGGCGCAGTCGAGTGACAAGGATCCTCGGGCGATCGTTGAGGTGGGCGGAGCGACGGGGTGGAACGTCAACGGTGGGGCTGCGAGCTTTGGCCCGGCCCTGGCAGCAGAGGTGACGCCGAAAGAAAACTGGCTGGAGATTGAAGCGGGCACAGATGCTTTGTTCACGCGAAGTTCGACGGAATGGGACACCTATGTGCTGTTTAAGAAGCCATGGACGCTTTCGAAGAAGGCAGAGTTTATGGTGGGGGCTGGTCCGGAGTGGATACACCTTCGCCAGAATGGGGTGGTGGCGAACTCGGCGGCGGGCGAGGTGGCGGTGGACTTCATGTACTGGCCCAGGGCGAAGCATCGGTTTGGCTGGTATGTCGAGCCAGCGTATGACTATGACTTTGGGAGCGGGCATGAGCAGTCCATTGGCATGGACGGCGGACTGCTGATCGCGATTCCGTGAGTGCCGCCAGTGGAAGCAGGTGAAGGCGCGGAGCAAGACCGGGTAGACTGGCTGCGATGGCAAAGATGAAGGCGATGACGGCGGCGGTGCGGCAGAGTCTGGTGCAGTTGGGGAGCAGCGGGCCGCCAGCGGAGATGGTGTTCGGGGAGTGGTATCCGGCGCTGCGGGCGGAGGGGTTGAAGCGCGGCGATACGGCGGTGACGACGCTGCTGGGGATTCCGATGCTGGTGGGGCGGAAGAGCGATGGGGCGATGTTTGCGATGCGGGATCTGTGTCCGCATCGGGGGATTCCGCTGTCGGCGGGGTGGTTCGATGGAGAGACGGTGCAGTGCAAGTATCATGGCTGGCGGTTTGAGCCATGCAGCGGGAGATGCGAGGAGATTCCTTCGCTGACCTCGTTCGATGAGCTGGTGCCGACGAAGATCTATGCGAACTCGTTTACGGTGGTGGAGAGCGATGGGTATGCGTGGGTGTATGTTCCGGCGGCGGGTGCGGGGAGGGTGGAGGA
>JAJXYW010000240.1:3498-6483 GCA_021780415.1 Acidobacteriota bacterium | reverse complement strand
GGAGCATGGGGTGGCGGGCTTCGAGGGCGTCCAGGACGGAGGCGATGGTGACGGGGTCGGGGACGTCGAGGATGGTCTCGTGGGTGGGGATGCTGGCGAGGCGGCGGAGATGGAGGGGGAGATCGACACGGACCATAGGGGCAGGGAAGAAGTTGGGATTAGTGGGTAAATGTTTCCTTGGGAGCGACGGGTGTTGCGATGGGGCTGATGGCGGATGCAGAGGACGCGAGCGAAAGGGCCACAATGGTATCGGGGGTGTCAGGGGGATTTGGTCCCGAGGGGACGCTCCTGAGGGTGACATCGATGCCTGCGACGGTCTGAGTGCAGGTGGCCGTGCCACCTGTCAGAACCGAGCAGCTTTGAAGTGTGGCCGGAAGAGGTGGCAGCTTCAGTGTGGCAGCGGTGGGATTGAGGAGGTGGAGATAGATGATTTTGTCGCGATAGGTGGAGACGCCGAAGTTTCCGGGGAGGTAGGGGCCGCCACGGGTGCTGTAGATGCTCTCGCCGTACTTGGCGAGCCAGTCGCCGACTTCGCGGAGACGCGCGGCCTGTGCGGTATCGATCTGCCCATCGGGGAGAGGCCCGACATTGAGTAGCAGGTTGCCGTCGCGTCCTACGGTGCCGACGAGGAGATGGATGATGTCGTCGAGAGACTTGATGGGAGCATTGGGTTGATAGCCCCATGCACCATTGGTGAGAGTGGTGCAGAGTTCCCAGGGATATTTGTTTTCGAAGTCGCCCATGGCGCGATCGCCTTCGCGGGAGCGGAAGTCAGCGGGGGCGTCGGTGCGGTCGTTGAGGATGAGGGAGGGCTGGAGCTTGCGGAGGTTGGCGACGGCAGTATCGTCCTGCCAGGAGAACTCCCCGGTGTAGGGCTGGTCTTTGGGCCGGGCGTGCCAGCCGCCTTTGAACTCAACTCCGTTGAAGCCGAGCCATTCGTTCCCTCCGCCGTCGAACCAGAGGATGTCGAGCTGGCCGTAGTGGGAGGCAAGTTCATTGAGCTGGCGGTGGTACTGGTCGCGGAGTTCGATGGCGTTCTGGCGGTAGAGCTGCGGGAAGAAAAAGCCGGGGAAGCGCCAGTCGAGTGGGGAGTAATAGAGCCCGACCCGCAGGCCGGCTTTGCGAATGGCGTTCACGTACGCTGCGACAAAATCCTTGTGAGCGGCGGACTTCATGGAGGTGAAACTACTGCCTGGGTCGTCGAAGAGAGCGAAGCCATCGTGATGACGGGCGGTGAGGACGGTGTACTTCATGCCGGCGGATTTTGCTACGGCGGCCCAGGCATCGGGATCGAAGTGATCGGGATGAAACTGGTTGGCGAGTTTGGCGTATTGATCGACGGGGATCTGCTCGTTCCACTGCACCCATTCGCCACGGCCGGGAATGGAGTAGACGCCCCAGTGCATGAAGAGGCCGAACTTGGCGTCGCGCCACCACTGGATGCGCAAGGCAGCAGCGGGGTCGATGGCCATGGGGGCCGATTGCGCGGAGGCAACTGCGGGCAAGGTGGCGATGAGGAGCAGGATGACGGCGATGCGGGAGGTAAGAGTTTTCATGTAAGCCGCTGTGTCGAGGTGTCGCGGGAGGGGAGACAAGGGTTGGTGTGCATCAGGGGAGGGTTTGGGCTTCGACGGAGAGGATGGCGGGGAGGTCGTGAGTGATAGCTTGCCAGGTGTCGCCGGCGTCGGGGGAGCAGTAGACCTGGCCGCCTGTTGTGCCGAAGTAGATGCCGCAGTCGTCGAGGGTGTCTACGGCCATGGCGTCGCGGAGGACGTTGACGTAGCAGTTTTGCTGCGGGAGGCCGCGCGTGAGAGGCTCCCAGTCGTTGCCGCCGGTGCGGCTGCGGAAGACCTGCAGCTTGCCGTAGAGGGGGAAGTGTTCGGAGTCGCTCTTGATGGGGACGACGTAAACGGTCTCGGGCTGGTG
Organism: Acidobacteriota bacterium; assembly: GCA_021780415.1. Next base: position 4,557 of record JAJXYW010000240.1, on the reverse strand, counting down.
GGTGTGGACGTCGATGACGAAGCCGAAGTCGGTAGGGAGATTGCCGGAGATTTTGGTCCAGTGGTCGCCGGCGTTGTCGGAGCGCATGACGTCCCAGTGTTTTTGCATGAAGAGGGTGTTGGGGGTGGCTGGGTTCATGGCGATGTGGTGGACGCAGTGGCCGACTTCGGCGGTGGGGTCGGGAATGTATTTGCTGTGGAGGCCCTTGTTGATGGGCTTCCAGGTGAGGCCGGCGTCGTCGCTGCGGAAGGCTCCGGCGGCGGAGATGGCGATGACGATGCGGTCGGGGTTGGTGGGGTCAAGAATGATGGTGTGGAGGCAGAGGCCGCCGGCACCGGGGTGCCATTGGGGGCCGGTTTCGGTGGTGCGGAGGCCGGGGAGTTCGTGCCAGGAGGAGCCGCCGTCGGTGGACTTGAATAGGCCCGCGTCTTCGGCTCCAGCGTAGACGGTGTCGGGGTCGGTAAGGGAGGGTTCGAGGTGCCAGACGCGCTTGAACTCCCATGGGCGAGGCTTACCGTCGTAGTGCTGGTGGGTGCCGGGGGTGCCGTCGTAGGTGAATTTATTGTCGACCGGGCTCCAAGTGAGGCCGCCGTCGTCGGAGCGCTGGACTTGCTGGCCGAACCAGCCGGAGCACTGCGAGGCGTAGATGCGGTTGGGGTCGGCGGGGGAGCCTTTGAGGTGGTAGAGCTCCCAGCCGGGGAAGTGAGGCTCGGAGATTTGCCAGTTTTTACGGGTACCGTCGGAGGTGAGGATGAAGGCGCCTTTGCGGGTTCCGATGAGGAGGCGGACACGAGACATGGGAGAGCTCCTTGGCTGCGATGGGCAAGGGCAAGCGCCTTGACGCAAAGCTCGCAACACTAGAGAAGTTTCGCAAAGTAAAACACCCCAGCAGTCGCCTGTGCAAGCGCAAAATGCTGGGGTGTCGGGTACGGGGTTGGATTAGAGGAAGAGTGGGGCCAGGACCAGGGTGATCGTTGCCAGTAGTTTGATGAGGACGTGGAGCGAGGGGCCAGCGGTGTCCTTGAAGGGGTCGCCTACGGTGTCGCCGACGACGGCGGC
>JAJXYW010000240.1:0-3488 GCA_021780415.1 Acidobacteriota bacterium | reverse complement strand
CTTGCCGCCGTACTGGCCGGTTTCAATCCACTTCTTGGCGTTGTCCCAGGCTCCGCCGCCGTTGTTCATGAGCATGGCGAGGAGGACACCGGAGATGGTGCCGACCATCAGCAGACCGGCTACGGCAGTGGCACCGCCGAGGTTGACCGGGATGCCGTTGATGGTGGGGACGGTGGAGAAGCCGGCGCGGGTGAGGACTTCGGTGCCGGCACCGTAGACGGAGCTGAAGTTGCGGAAGATAAGGCCTACGGCGACGGGGAGGCCGACGGCAAGGATGCCGGGGAGGACCATCTCCTTGAGGGCTGCGCCAGTGACGATGGAGACGCAACGGGCGTAGTCGGGCTTGGAGGTTCCGGCCATGATGCCAGGGTTCTCGCGGAACTGGTCTCGTACGTCTTTGACGACCATCTGCGCGGTGCGGCCTACGGCCTTGATCGCCATGGAGGAGAAGAGGTAGGTGAGCATCGCGCCCAGCATCGCACCTGCGAAGACGGGGATTTCAGCGAGGTTGATGTTGGTGAAGGACCAGCCGACCGGCATAAAGCCTGCTGCACCGGCTGCGGTGACCTTGGCGGTGACCAGAGTCTTGATCTCTTCGAGATAAGCAGAGAAGAGGAGGAAGGCGGCGAGTGAGGCGGAACCGACGGCGTAACCCTTGGTGAGTGCCTTGGTGGTGTTGCCGGCAGAGTCGAGTTTGTCGGTCTTGTCGCGTACGGAGTCGGGCTGGTTAGACATCTCGATGATGCCGCCGGCGTTGTCGGTGATGGGGCCGAAGGTGTCCATGGCCAGGATGTAGGCGGCGCAGGAGAGCATGCCCATGGTGGCGATGGCGGTGCCGTAGATGCCTTTGACGTAGTTGGAGACGCCGGGAAGATGGACGCCGGAGAGTCCCTTGACACCGAAGTAGTAGCTGAGCAGAAGCGCGGCGCAGATGACGATGACCGGCATCGCGGGGGTTTCCATGCCGACGGCGAGACCGCTGATGATGTTGGTCGCGGGGCCGGTGAGGGAGGCTTCGGCGATGGACTGGACGGGGCGGTACTGGCTCTCGGTGTAGTACTGGGTGATCCAGACGAAGAGGAAGGCGGTGACCAGGCCGATGACGCCGCAGAGGAAGAGGTACATCGGCTGAACGCCGGGGCCATTGAGCATCTTGTAGACGATGCCCGCGAAGCCTGCGAGGGCCAGGGCAGAGGTGACGTAGAAGCCACGGTTGAGGGCGCGCATGGGGTCTTCGGTGTCGTTGGTCTTGACGACCGCGACGCCGATGATGGAGGCGATGAGGTTGATGGCGTGGACCATCAGGGGAAAGAGGATGCCCTTGATGCCGAAGACGGGATAGAGGGCGGCGCCGAGGATCATAGCGCCGACGTTTTCGGCGGCTGTGGACTCGAAGATGTCGGCTCCGCGGCCGGCGCAGTCACCGACGTTGTCGCCGACGAGATCGGCGATGACGGCGGGGTTGCGGGGATCGTCTTCGGGGATGCCGGCTTCGACTTTGCCGACGAGGTCGGCGCCTACGTCGGCGGCCTTGGTGTAGATGCCGCCGCCGAGTTGGGCGAAGAGTGCGACGAGGGAGGCTCCGAAGCCGAAGCCTACGAGTTCGTAGACGACGTGGCGGGGGTCGTTGAGGCCGCCAAAGGCGAGAAAGAGGACGCCGATGCCGATGAGGGCGAGGGCTACAACGACGAGGCCGGTGACGGCTCCGCCGCGCAGGGCGGATTGGAGGGCACCGTTGAGGGAGCTACGCGCGGCGGACGCAGTCCGGATGTTCGCCCGGATAGAAACGTACATGCCGGTGAAGCCAGCGAGGCCCGAGCAGGTGGCGCCGACCAGGAAGCCGATGACGGTCTGGATGGCGACGTCGTGGGTGCTGGGGGCGAGGCGGTAGCCGAGGAAGATGATGACGGCGAGGATGGCGGCCATGATGCCGATGGTGCGGTACTGGCGGGAGAGAAAGGCCTCGGCTCCCTCACGGATGGCGTCGGAGATGACGCGCATTTCCGGGGTGCCGGTGTCGCCGGCGAGAACGACGCGGGCGAGGATGAAGGCTGCGATAAGGGCGAGGACACCTACGCCGAGGGCGATCCAGAGCCAGATGGTGTCGCTGGACTGGACCATGCCGGGATTTGTCGATTGGAGGTCCTGAAAGCTGAAAAACATTGCTGCAAGTGCGCCTACGTTCATGAAGGAAGTTCCTCTTGATTCTTCTCGAAAGGTGAAATTGAAAACAACAAAAGCCGGATGGTGCGAAATTTGCGAATGGGCGAATTAGAGCATACGCGGATATGACGGTCAATGAAAGGTCGAAGGTCACAGCGTGGCGGGGGAGAGTCTGGGTAGAGTCCGCAGGTGCGCGGACGGGGTAGGTGGTGGCGTAAATTGGAGAGGCGACTATCGACCGGCTCCGGTGTCCGTGGAGCGGCTGACTCATAGTCCAGAGGGGAACTATGCAGCGTTGCGGTAAAAGCTGGATCTGGAGGGCGGGAGTGGGGGTGCTGGGCGGGCTGATGGCCGCCGGGTGCGGATGGGCTGCGGGCCAGAGTCCGCTGGGGCAGAACCAGACTTCGACGGAAGATAGTGCCGCGGCGAGGAGTCCGGCGAGCCAGAGCACGGTGATGCAGAAACATGCGCCGCCGCCGCTGACGCAGGATTCGGATCCGGTTGCGTCGCCGGAGGGTGGGGTGGTTGAGCCCGGGTCGGTGCAGTTGCCGATACCAGCGCAGACGGGGGTGATTACCAAGGAGAATGGACGATTTACGCTGCGCACGAATGCGTATGAGGTGCGACTGAATGCGTCCGTGGAGGACAGCGAGGGGCATACGGTGGACACGCTGCCGGAGAGCGCGTTCAAAGTGTATGAGGATGGGGTGCCGCAGAAGATTGTGGGATTCCGGCATGAGGATCTTCCGATTTCGCTGGGGATATTGATTGACAGTTCGGGGTCGATGTACGACAAGCGGCCGGCGGTGGATGAGGCGGCGCTGAACCTGGTGAAGCTGTCCAACCCGAAGGATGAGGCGTTTGTGGTGGACTTCAACTCGGAACCTTATATTGATCAGGATTTTACGAGCAGCATTGTGAAGCTGCAGCAGGGGCTGGCGTATATCAAGGCGGGAGGAGGGACGGCGCTGTATGACGCGGTGATTGCGTCGGCCGATTATCTGTCAAAGAACGCGAAGCAGTCGAAGCAGGTGCTGCTGATTGTGACCGATGGGAGCGATAACTCGTCGAATGCGTCGCTGGAGGAGGCAATTCGGAGGGTGCAGGATCTGGATGGGCCTTCGATTTATTGCATTGGGCTGCTGTTTGGCGGCGATTTGACGCGCAAGGATGTGAAGCACTCGCGCGACGTGCTGATGCAGTTAGCGGATGATACGGGTGGGCAGGCTTACTTTCCGAAGGCTCTGAAGGATGTGGACGGGATTGCGCAGAAGGTGGCGCAGGATATCCGGTCGCAGTACATGATCGAGTACCACTCGACGAAG
>JAJXYW010000001.1 GCA_021780415.1 Acidobacteriota bacterium | reverse complement strand
GCAGCGGAGGCGAAGCGCAAAGATTGAGGTGGTGACGCCGGAAGATCGGGATCATCGCGAAGGTAACTAGAAGTTGAAACAGCAGCGAAGCTCGCAACACAGGCTCTTGAAGTTGAAGAGTGAAGTACAAAGTTGGTATCGAGCTAAGCACTGCACACGGAGAGAAAAACATGTTCCGCTCCAGCCCCTTTGAAACAACCGGTCCGATCACGGACTTTGATTCGATCAAGATTCAGCTTGCCTCGCCGGAGAAGATCCGCTCGTGGTCGCATGGTGAGGTCACCAAGCCGGAGACGATCAACTACCGCACGTTCAAGCCGGAACGCGATGGCCTTTTCTGCGCGCGCATCTTTGGACCGATCACCGACTGGGAGTGCCTGTGCGGCAAGTACAAGCGCATGAAGCACCGCGGCGTGATCTGCGACAAGTGCGGCGTTGAGGTAACACTGAGCAAGGTGCGCCGCGAACGCCTGGGCCACATTGAGTTGGCGAGCCCGTGCTCGCACGTGTGGTTCTTCAAGGGCCTGCCGTCGCGCATTGGACACCTGCTGGACATTTCGCTGCGCGAGCTTGAAGCGGTGCTGTACTTCGAGAGCTACGTGGTGGTCGATCCGGGCGACGCTCCAGTGAAGGAGCGCGAGGTCATCAAGGACGAGAACCGCTTCCGCGAGCTCGATCAGCAGTATCGTCCGTCGGGCTTCAAGGCCATGATGGGCGCTGAGGCGATCAAAGAGTTGCTGAAGCGCGTTGAGGTCACCGAGCTCGCGATTGAGATGCGCGAGCGCATGAAGACCGAGACCTCGCTGCAGAAGAAGCTGAAGTACGCCAAGCGCCTGAAGGTCGTTGAGGCGTTCCGCCGCTCGGACAACAAGCCGCAGTGGATGATTCTGGATGTGATCCCGGTGATTCCGCCGGAGCTTCGCCCGCTGGTGCCGCTCGATGGCGGACGGTTTGCGACGTCGGATTTGAACGATCTGTATCGCCGCGTAATTAACCGCAACAACCGTTTGAAGAAGCTGATGGACCTGCATGCGCCTGAGGTCATTGTGCGCAATGAGAAGCGCATGCTGCAGGAGGCTGTCGACGCGCTGTTCGATAACGGCCGCCGTGGCCGCGTGCTGCGCGGAGCGAACAACCGTCCGCTGAAGTCGCTCTCTGATACGTTGAAGGGCAAGCAGGGCCGGTTCCGTCAGAACCTGCTGGGCAAGCGCGTGGATTATTCGGGCCGTTCGGTGATCGTGGTTGGACCCGAACTGAAGCTGCACCAGTGCGGCCTGCCGAAGAAGATGGCGCTGGAGTTGTTCAAGCCGTTCATCTATCACCGTCTGGAACAGACTGGTCACTGCACAACGATCAAGCAGGCCAAGGAGATGGTCGAGCAGCAGGATTCGATCGTGTGGGACATTCTGGAAGAGGTCATCAAGGACCATCCGGTGCTGCTGAACCGCGCGCCGACGCTGCATCGTCTGGGTATCCAGGCGTTTGAGCCGGTGCTGGTGGAAGGCAAGGCCATCAAGATTCATCCGCTGGTCTGCACGGCGTTCAACGCCGACTTCGACGGCGATCAGATGGCGGTGCACATTCCGCTGAGCCCTGAGGCGCAGATTGAGGCTTCCGTGCTGATGCTGGCGTCGCACAACATTCTTTCGCCGGCGAGCGGACACCCGATCACGGTGCCGACGCAGGATCTGGTGCTGGGTCTGTACTACCTGACCAAGGCGAAGATTGGCGCGAAGGGTGAAGGCCGCGTGTTCGCCAACATCGAGGAAGTGCTGATGGCGCTGGAGGCCAAGCAGGTGGAGACGCTGACGCCGATTCGCCTGCGTTACACCGGGCCGGTGCTCGACATGACCGTTGCGTATGACGATCAGGACATTCTGCACACCGAGGCGGTGGAGTTCACCAAGCAGTTCATCAACACGACGGTTGGGCGCGCGATTCTGAATGATTCGCTGCCCGAGGGCATGCCGTACGTCAATGGCCTGATGAAGAAGAAGGGCATTGGTCAACTGATCAATTACCTGTATCTGAATCTGGGTCTTGAAGTGACGGTGAAGGCGCTGGACAAGATCAAGGAGCTGGGCTTCCAGTATGCGACGCGGTCGGGCCTTTCGGTCGGCCTCGACGACATGGTCATTCCGGATTCGAAGTACACGCTGGTGCGCGACGCGGAGAAGCAGGTGGTCGCGATGCAGCAGCAGTACCTCGATGGATCGATCACGAACCTGGAGCGCTCGAACAAGGTGACGCAGATGTGGTCGGGAGTTACCGAGCGCGTGGCGGACGAGATGTTCAACAACATGAAGCGCGCGGACAAGGAAGGAGCCATGAACCCGATCTACATCATGGCCGACTCTGGTGCGCGTGGTTCGAAGCAGCAGATTCGTCAGCTGAGCGGTATGCGCGGACTGATGGCGAAGCCGAGCGGCGAGATCATCGAGACACCGATCACGGCGAACTTCCGCGAAGGTCTCACGGTGCTGCAGTACTTCATCTCGACGCACGGCGCGCGCAAGGGCCTGGCGGATACGGCGTTGAAGACGGCGGACTCGGGCTACCTCACGCGGCGTCTGGTCGACGTAGCGCAGGACGTCATCATCTCAGAGCTGGATTGCGGCACGGTGGAAGGCATCTACGTGACGCCGATCATCGAGGCCGGAGAGACGATCGAGCCGTTGCGCGACCGCATCATTGGCCGCGTGTCGCTGGAGAAATTGAAGGACTTCGAGGGCAAGCTGATCGTCGATATCAACGATGAGATCGACGAAGAGAAGGCCTCCGCGGTGCAGGCCGCTGGTATCGAGCGGGTGAAGATTCGCTCGGTGCTGACGTGCGAATCCAAGCGCGGATGCTGCATCCTTTGCTACGGCCGCAACCTGGGTTCGGGCAAGATGGTCGAGATGGGCGAGGCTGTCGGCGTGATCGCGGCGCAGTCCATTGGCGAGCCTGGAACGCAGCTCACGATGCGTACGTTCCACATCGGCGGAACAGCTTCGCGGGTGCAGGATACGTCGCACCTTGAGGCGAAGAACGCGGGCAAGATCCACTTCATCAATCTGGTTACGGTTCGCGCGAAGGAAGGCGGGCTGGTGGCGTTCAATCGCAACGGATCGATCGCCGTCATCGACGCGAAGGGCCGCGAGAAGGAGCGGTACGCGATCGTCTACGGTGCGAAGCTGCGCGTGGAGGATGGCCAGGAGGTCAAGCTCGGCGATGTGATCGGCGAGTGGGACCCGTACACGTTCTCGATCCTCACGGAGATCGCCGGCACGGTGCAGTTCAAGGACCTGCAGGAGGGTCTGACGCTCAACGAAGAGATCGACGAAGTGACAGGGCTTTCGCGCCTGGTGGTCGGTGAATCGACCGATGAGAAGCGGCAGCCTGCGATCATCATCAAGGGCGCGAAGGGCAACAAGCGCTACCTGATGCCGTCGCGTGCTCACTTGATGGTGCAGGATGGCGACGAGGTCTTCCCGGGCGATATTCTCGCGAAGATTCCGCGTGAGACGACGCGTACGAAGGACATTACGGGCGGTCTGCCGCGCGTGGTCGAACTCTTTGAAGCGCGTAAGACACGCGACCCGGCGATCATCTCGAAGATCGATGGCGTGGTGCGGTTCGGCGACGTCAGCAAGGGTCAGCGCAAGGTGTATGTGACGGCGGACAACGGCCAGGAAGAGGAGTACAGCGTTCCTCGCGGTGTGTATGTCAACGTGCAGGAAGGCGAGCGTTTGCGCGCCGGCGATGCGTTGATCGACGGACCGCGCAACCCGCATGACATTCTCGAGGTGCTGGGCGAGCGCGAGCTGCAGCAGTATCTCGTCAATGAGATCCAGGAGGTCTATCGTCTGCAGGGCGTGTCGATTTCGGACAAGCACATTGAGACGATCGTGCGGCAGATGCTGCGCTGGGTGAAGGTCGAAGAGGTTGGCGACACCAACTTCCTGCTCGAGCAGCAGATCGATCGCTTCCGCTTCAACGCGGAGAACCAGCGGGTGCTGATGGAGGGCGGACGTCCGGCGATTGGTCGTCCTCTGCTGCTCGGCATCACGAAGGCGTCGCTCTCGACCGACAGCTTCATCTCGGCGGCGAGCTTCCAGGAGACTACGCGCGTGCTGACAGAGGCTTCGATTAATGGAAGCGTCGACACGCTGCGCGGGCTCAAGGAGAACGTCATCGTCGGACGGTTGATCCCTGCCGGCACCGGCATGTCCTACTACCGCAACGTCCAGCTCTCTCCGGAGCTGGAAGAGGCGGCGGCGCAGGTCCAGCAGGAGGTTACCGCGGCGATCGAAGCCGAGGAGCGCGAGCTGGAGCAGATGCGCATGGAAGGCGAACAGGAAGAGATGGCCGCCGAGTAGTCCTACGCGGACGGCGAGAGACGCTTCGCGCCAACGCAAAACTAACGGGCGGACTCGAAAGAGTCCGCCCGTTGTATTTATGTCCTGCGCAGCAGGAGGTGGACCACCCTGCTGCGGGAGGGCTACCGTTACGGGCTAGAGTTCCGGGGTGGCGAGGAGGCCGTGCAGGTCGAGGGGGTGGGTGAACATGGCGAGGTTGCCCTGGGGGTCCTTGGGCCATTGGGATTCGGGGCGGTCCCAGTAGAGTTCGACGCCGTTGTGGTCGGGGTCGTGGAGGTAGAGGGCTTCGCTGACGCCGTGATCGGCTGCGCCGTCGAGGGAGATGTGGGCGGCGAGGAGGCGGCGGAGGGCGTCGGCCAGGGCTGCGCGCGTGGGGTAGAGGACGGCGAGGTGATAGAGGCCGGTGGTTCCGGGCGGCGGAGGCTGGCCGCCGAGCGACTCCCAGGTGTTGAGGCCGATGTGGTGGTGGTAGCCGCCGGCGGCGAGGAAGGCCGCTGAGTTGCCGAGGCGCTGCGTGATCTCGAAGCCGAGGACGCCGTGGTAAAAGGCGAGGGCGCGGTCGAGGTCGGCCACGCGGAGATGGACGTGGCCCATGCGGGTCTGGGGATGGATGGCAGCGGTGCTCATAGGGCAAATCGTCCTGTGGAAGCTATGGCGTGACTCCCATGGGTTAGATGCGAGACATGCGGCATCCGATCTGTTTATGGGGTGGGGAGGCCGTTGGTGGGTGGCGGCTCGTTGGCGCTGGCGTCGAGGGCCACTTTCCATTTGCCGCCGACCTTCTTCCAGAAGGTGATGTAGCGGCCGGTGAGGGTGGTGGATTTGCCGTCCTTGGCGATGGTGGTGGCGTCGTAGTGTCCCCAGGTGAAGCCGGCATCGTTGGAGGCAAACATCTGCGCACCTTCGGCGTACCAACTGAGCTTGTACTGGGCGGGGTCCCAGTTGGCGATGGCGGCGATGGCGGAGTGGCCGCGGACGGCGGGCTGGCCGTTGTTGAGGGTGACGCCGTCGTCGGCGAACCAGGAACTGAAGACGTGGCCACCGCCCGCGGTGACGGCGGCGGAGAAGTCGCCTTCGAGCTTGAGGAGTTCGAGGACGCCGGGGGATAGCTTGGCGGTGGGCAGGGGCGTGTAGGTGAATGGCAGCTTCTTCGGGTTCGCGGCTGGGTTGGCGGCTGGGTTGGTGGAGGAGCCGATGGCAGGGATGTTCGACGGATTGACGGTGGTGGGCGGAGGAACGGCCTGGAACGCTGTCTGTCCGCCTGTTTGGGCGTGCACGCAGGCGGGGAGGAAGAGGGTTGCGGCGCAGAGCAGAAGGGTGGGGGTGGAACGGCGCATGAGAAGAATTGTACGTCGGGAGGGACGCGGCTGATATGCTTCGGGCCATGGAAGATGGCGTGAAAAAGAGCGGCCTGATGGTGATGGCGACGGGAGCGGCGGTGCTGGGGACTGGAGTTGCGCTGGGGGTGATGGGCGCTCCGCAGGCGGTGGCGATGAGCGTGCGGTGGGCAGGGTTGGTGCTGCTGATGGTATTTGCGTGGCGGCGCCGGAGTCTGACGCCGTGGATCTTTGTGGCGATGCTGGCGGGCGCGGAGCTGGGGTTCGATGCGCCTCATGCGGCAGTGCATCTGCGGGTGCTGTCGGATATTTTTCTGCGGCTGATTGGGATGATCGTGGCTCCGTTGATCCTGGCGACGCTGGTGGTGGGGATTGCAGGGCACGGGGATCTGAAGAGCGTCGGGCGGATGGGGCTGAAGGCGCTGGTGTACTTCGAGGTGGTGACGACGCTGGCGCTGGTGGTGGGGCTGGTGGCGATCAATGTGAGCAGAGCGGGAGTGGGGTTGAGGATGGCGGCTCAGGCCCAGGTCCGAGAGTCCGGACCTGGGGCACCCGGTTCTGTGGGGGTTCAGGCGCCGGTGGCAACGCGGTGGGATGACGTGCTGCTGCATGTGTTTCCGGAGAACCTGGCGAAGAGCATGGTCGAGGGACAGATCCTGCAGGTGGCGGTGTTCGCGCTGCTGTTCGGGATTGCGCTGGCGACGGTGAGTGAGGCCAAACGAGCTCCGGTGCTGAGGCTGTGCGAGAGCCTGAGCGAGGTGATGTTCCGGTTGACGAATGTGGTGATGTACTTTGCGCCGG
>JAJXYW010000059.1 GCA_021780415.1 Acidobacteriota bacterium | reverse complement strand
GCGGCGGAGGTGGCGGTCTCCATCTGCTTGCGGAGGCGGGAGATTTTTCCGTGGCGGTCCTTGACGTCGAGCTCCTGGGAGCGGCGGAGGGTTTCTTCTTTGGCGAGGGACTTGTTGGCTTCGGCGAGGGCGACTTCGGCTTTGGCGCGGGCGGTCTGGGCGGCGGTGACGCGGACGGGGGCGTCGGCCAGCTCGGCGCGGAGGCGGCGGAGCTCGAGGTCCTGGGCCTGGAGGATGATGAGGTGTTCGAGGTCGGCGTTCATAGGGATGGGGCCTCCTGTTACGTGAAGGGCTGATGAAAAGGCTAGCACGGTGGGAAGCACGGAGTGCAGAGAGCAGGGAATCCATGACCGAGAGCGGTGGAACGGGGGGAACGTAGACGCCTGGGCGATGGGTTGGCGATGATTTTTTGGGTGTGAGAAAGAGCTTGACGTGGCGGGGCGGGCGGGTTGAAGATACTCGCGCAGTCTCCCAAGGCTCTCGCTGAGATGTCTTCTGTAGCCGTTTTACCGGCCCCCTGAACCAACCAAATATTTTTTCGATGCCCCCGTCTGCGCTGTGCAGTGTGCCTGACTCTGCTCGGCTGTGCGAGATGGGATAGACCGTGACGGCTGATGCTGCATGGCCGTCGCTTGCAGCGTGAAGGAAGGAATCAGCCAAGGAGGCTGAGGCTTATGACAACCAATACGATTTCGCGGTCGATGTTGCTGCCGGTGATGTTGTGTGCGGTGAGCGTAGGGCCGGTGATGGCGCGGGCGCAGCACGATGGGACGGATGGTCCGCCGAAGGTGCTGATGACGACGCGGGAGTATGTGAAGCCGGGCAACGGTGTGGCGCATGAGAAGACGGAGGCAGCGGCGGCGGCGGCGCAGGCGGCGGCGAAGGGCTCGCTCTACTACCTGACGCTGGGGTCGATTACGGGTGAACCGCGGATTGTGTCGCTGGCTGGATACGACTCGATGGCGGATGTGCAGAGCCGCTACGAGGCGACCATGAAGATTCCAGGGCTGAAGGAGAAGCTCGATCGGCTGGGCGATGAAGATGCCGCGCTGCTGACGAGTGAGAGCTCGGCGATATGGCGGCTGAGGGAGGATCTGAGCAGCAGCCGGAACGTGAATATTGCCGATATTCGGATGGCGGAGCTGGTGCGGGTCGAGACCAGGCCGGGGCACGGGAGCGACTTTGAAACAGTGGCTAAAAATGTGATCGGAGCATGGGACAAGGCGGACTCGAGCTACCACGCGGCGGTGTTCGAGATGGCCTTCGGGCACCATGAGGGGCCTACGTACCTGGTGATTATCCCGATGAAGTCGATGGCGCGGCTGGACACGCTGCATGATGAGCATGATGCGTTTATGAAGGCGCTGGGGGAGGATGGGTCGAAGAGCGATACACAGGCCGCCAAGGATGGCTTCGTTTCCAGCGAGAGCAACCTGTTCGCGTTCAGCCCGCGGATGAGCTATGTGCCGGAGAGCTGGGTGAAGACCGACCCGACGTTCTGGAGGCCGAAGCCGATGATGATGCCAGTGAAGAAGGAAGAGAAGAAGCCGATGTAGTTGGGGCTGGCGGGTGCCCATGTCTCAGTGGCGAGACATGGGCACTGCCGGGGACATACAGGGATCTCTCCGCTGCGGGATGACAAGCAGAAGAGCAAACGCAAATGCAGAGGCAAGAGCCAGACAACGGTACTTGTGCTGAGGCGCGTGCGGAGTTAACTGGTGTGGGTTTGGGGGGTGGGGAAGGGGTTGCGCTCGTCGAACTGGACCTGGTGCCAGTAGGGGTAGGGGAGCGGGACGGAGCTGGCGGCATCGAGTTTGGCGACCTGCTCGGGGGTGAGGCTCCAGCCGGTGCTGGCGAGATTGGCGCGGAGCTGCTGCTCGTTGCGCGCGCCGATGACGAGGGTGGAGATGGTGGGGCGCTGGAGGAGCCAGTTGAGAGCTAACTGCGGGACGGTCTTGCCGGTTTCGAGGGCGAGGGCGTCGAGGGCGTCAACGACTTTGTAGACGTGTTCCCAGTCGGGGGTGGGGCCGGCGTCGATGACCAATTTGCTTTGCAGGCGGGAGTCGGAAGGGAGGGGCTGGCCGCGGCGGATTTTGCCGGTGAGGCGGCCCCAGCCGAGCGGGCTCCAGACGAGGGCGCCGATGCCCTGATCGAGGGCGAGAGGCATGAGCTCCCACTCGTAGTCGCGGCCGACGAGGGAGTAGTAGACCTGGTGGCCGACGTAGCGGGCCCAGCCGTAACGCTCGGAGACGGAGAGGGACTTCATGAGGTGCCAGCCGGAGAAGTTGGAGCAGGCGATGTAGCGGACCTTGCCCTCGCGGACCATCTTGTCGAGGGTGTTGAGGGTCTCGTCGATGGGGGTGGTCGCGTCGAAGGCATGGAGGTGGTAGACGTCGATGTAGTCGGTGTTGAGGCGGCGGAGGGATTGCTCGAGGGCGGCGGTGAGGTGGTAGCGGGAGGAGCCGACGTCGTTGGGGCCGAGGCCGGAGCGGAAGGTAGCCTTGGTGGAGATCAGGACGTCTTGTCTCGGCAAATGCGCGATGGCTTTGCCGAGGACGGTCTCGCTGTGGCCGTTAGAGTAGATGTCGGCGGTGTCGAAGAAATTGCAGCCGGCTTCCATGCAGATGTCGATGAGGCGGGCGGCTTCGGCGTCCTGGGTAGAGCCCCAGGATTTGAAGAATTCGTCGTTGGCGCCACCGAAGGTGCCGGTGCCGAAACAGAGCTCGGGGACTTTGAGGCCGGAGCGGCCGAGAGAGCGGTAGTTCATGGGGGACTCCTGGGGGCAGGGGATAGGGGATAGGGGATAGGGGATGGGGGATAGAGAGGAGGCGGACCCGGTGGTGCTGGCGTCGGTTGTTTGGATGCAGAGGGGGTGCGGAGGGTCGCACGTGGATAGCGAGGGATTGGTGAGGCTCTGCCGTCTATCCCCTATCCTCTACACTCTATCCCCTGTATTTGTGTGCAGGCGGCCCGTAAGCCGAATTTTGTTTTAGACGATCATTCCTCTAGGCCATGCCTTGCGGCATGGCTCAAGCAACCTACCCGCAGGTTTCGGCTCCTGCTTGCGCAGGTCTCTTCGCCTGGGCGTGACGGGCCGTCGCGCGCTCGCTGTCTGAAGAGGGACGGCGAGACTCCCTGCCTATTTGGTCTTGCTCCGTGTGGGGTTTACCATGCGATCCGACTTACGCCGGATCCGGTGGGCTCTTACCCCGCCGTTTCACCCTTACCGCAGAGAGCTTGCATGGGTTGCTCGCTTGCGCTCGCAGCCCAACTATCTGAGGCGGTTTGTTTTCTGTTGCACTGGCCGTCCGACAAGCTTGCGCTCGCCGTCCCGGACGTTATCCGGCACACTGCCCTGCGGAGTTCGGACTTTCCTCCCCCTTCCGACGCCTGACGGCGCGGAAGGCAGCGATCATCCAGCCGCCTGCACGTCTTTAGTGTAGCAGTGGGAGGCAGAGGGCAGAGCATACAGGGTAGAGGGTAGAGAGGGCGGGGTGCTGGGGTGGTTGCGTGAGAAAGGCCTTGGGTGAAAGGATGGGCGCCATGACGATGACGCGCAGGCGGTTCGTGGTGCAGGGGTCGGCGGTGGGTGCGGTTGCGGCGATGGGCGTCGCGGGACGGGTGAGGGCGCAGGCCGCTCAGACGGCGGAGTCGATACGCTCGGCTGGGGCGGGGCGGGGAATCCTGGCGGGGTGCGCGGTGAATGTGCACGCGCTGCGGACCGATGCGGCGTACATGGAGTTGGTGAAGGCGCAGGCGGGGATTGTGGTGGGGGAGAGCGAGTACAAGTTTGGGCCGTTGCGGCCTACGCCGACGACGTACTTCTTCGACAATGCGGATTATCTGGCGGCGTTCGCCGAGGCCAATGGGATGAAGCTGCGCGGACATAATTTTGTGTGGCATCGGCAACTGCCGGGGTGGTTCGATGGGTATGTGACGCAGGCGAATGCGAAGCGGGTGCTGGTGGAGCATATTGAGCGCGTGGGCGGGCGGTATGCGGGGAAGATGCAGAGCTGGGATGTGGTGAACGAGGCGGTGCAGGTGAGCGATGGGCTGAAGGGAGGGTTCAGGGACTCGCCGTGGCAGAAGGTGCTGGGTGGGACGGGAGCGGTGCCGGAGTATATCGAGGTGGCATTCAGGACGGCGCGGAGGGTGGACCCGAAGGCGCTGCTGGTCTACAACGACTATGGGATTGAGGGCGAGGATGCGGAGTCGGAGCAGAAGCGCGCGGCGGTGATGGGGCTGTTGCGGGAGATGCAGAAGAAACATATTCCGCTGGATGCGCTGGGGGTGCAGTCGCATCTGAGTGCCGCGAACAAGAATGGGCACGCGCCGGTGTATGGCAGCGGGTTGATGCAGATGATTGCCGAGGCGCGGGCGATGGGACTGAAGGTGATGGTGACGGAGATGGATGTGAACGACCGGTACGTGGGGCCGGAGCTGGGGCCGAGGGATGCGGCGGTGGCGAAGGTGTACCGGGAGTATCTGGGGATGGTGCTGGCCGATCCGGCGGTGGTGGCGGTGCTGACGTGGGGGATTACGGACAAGTACACGTGGCTGAATCATGAGGACGCGCGGGCGGATGGGCTGCCGGAGCGGCCGCTGCCGTTCAATGCGGAGATGCAGCCGGTGGCGGCGTTTGTGGCCGAGGTGAAGGCGCTGGGGGAGGCTCCGGCGCGGGCGTAGGACGGGGTGGCGGAGGGGGATGGAACTGGCGGGATGTGGTTTGCGTAGAAGACTGCGGAGTGGTGTGCGCAATGGAACGGACGCGTCAGGTCGAGATGGCCGGAGTTCGGCGATGGCCGCAGGGTAGGATGGAAGCTGACAGGCGATGGAGATCAAAGAGGCATTTCGGATTGCGCTGCAGTCGCTGTGGGCGAACAAGATGCGCAGCGTGCTGACGCTGCTGGGCGTGGTGATCGCGGTGGCGAGCGTGATCGCGGTGGTGACGCTGGTGAACGGGGCGAATCAGTATGTCGCGACGAAGATTAATAACCAGGGCGCGGATGTGTTCACGATCTCGCAGCAGCCGGCGTTTACGACCAGCTACAAGGAGTATCTGAAGTACCAGAAGCGCAAGGTGATCTCGATGGATCAGTATCGCGCGGTGCAGAAGGAGTGCACGGCGTGCGCGGAGGTGGGAGCGTTCCAGAGCACGCAGGGAGGCGTGGTGTATGGGGCGCAGTCGAGCACGGACACGCAGATCCGCGGGTATACGGCGTTGATGCCGGATATGCAGAACCTGAATATTGTGGAGGGGCGCGGGCTGACACAGGCGGATGAGAACCATGGCGCGCGGGTGGCGCTGATTGGCGCGGACATTGAAGAGAACCTGCTGAAGTTTGCAGACCCGATTGGGAAAGAGATCCGCGTGGATGGGGTGCCGTACACGATTATCGGGCTGGGGGAGAAGCAGGGGAAGACGCTGGGGCAGAGCCAGGATAACTGGGTGGGTGTGCCGTTGACGGCGTATCAGAAGACGTACGGGACGATGAAGTCGGTGACGATTTATATGAAGGCGGGCAATGGTGCGGCGGCGATGGTGGCGGCCAGCGACCAGGCTCGCGTGATCATGCGGGACATGCGGCATGACCGGCCGGGGGAGGACGACAGCTTTACGCTGGAGACCAGCGACACTCTGGCGGGATTGCTGTCGCAGATTATCGACAGCATTGGTGGAGTGGCGATTGCGATTGCGGCGATCTCGCTGGTGGTGGGCGGGGTGGTGATCATGAACATCATGCTGGTGAGCGTGACGGAACGGACGCGCGAGATTGGCGTGCGCAAGGCGTTGGGAGCGAAGCGGAATGATCTGCTGATTCAGTTTTTGATGGAGTCGGGAACGCTGTCGCTGATTGGTGGGGCGATAGGGGTGGTGTTTGGCGTGGCGGTGGCGAAGGGAGTCGCGATCATTGCGGGATTTCCGGCGGCGATTGCACTATGGAGCGTGTTTGCGGGGCTGGTGGTGGCGTTGTCGGTGGGAGTTTTCTTTGGAGTGTATCCGGCGAGGAAGGCTGCGGACCTGGATCCGATTGTGGCGTTGAGGAGCGAGTTCTAGATGCGAGCGAGTGATCAACGCGAGTCGGTGAAGATGGCGCTGGATACGCTGCGGGCGAATAAGATGCGCTCGGGGTTGACGATTCTGGGTATTGTGATTGGCGTGATGACGGTGATTACGATCTCGTCGGTGATCAATGGATTGAATACATCGGTATCGAATATGGTGGCGTCGTTTGGGACCAATGTGCTGTGGATGTTCCGGTTTCCGGTGATCGGGGTGAGGCCGACGGCGGAGATGCTGGCGCGCAAGGAGTTGACGTTTGATGACATGATTGCGATCTCGCAGTTGCCGCATGTGGTGGCGGCATCGGCGGCGTTGCAGTATACGAATTACCAGTTCAACGAGGGGTCGGTGGTAGCGAAGTTCGGGCAGCGGAAGGCGGATAATGTGTCGCTGGAGGGGGATACGCCGTCGGACCTGATGGTGTATGACAAGGTGCTGACGGCGGGACGGTTCTTTACCAAGATGGATGAAGACCGCGCCG